>CAZVWV010000005.1:11528-54427 GCA_964631745.1 uncultured Bdellovibrionales bacterium | reverse complement strand
CCTCCGTGTTCTCCGTGGTTAAATTCAAATCGCGGCAACTACAAATTCCTGTTTTCCCTTTTGAAATCAAGAATTTACGGCATCAGCGCCACGTTTATACCGGACACGCATGCTTTGCTTGCCCAATCTATTAATTTTTGCAACACTTTAGCGAACTTAACTCATGAATCAACAACTTCCTCAATACCTTATTATTTCTCTCCTCTTTTTCGCATGTGCAGCCTTTGGCCTTGATAATCCCGAAGTGGCGCTAAAGGATCTTCTGAGTACAAAACTCGGTAACAAAGCCGACCTCTCGCTTTCGTTTCAAGACTCGGATGCTCAAGCTACGAAACTCTCAAAATATATAATGCCGGGCCGGCCATTGGTGATCGTTCCAGTTTATTATGACTGTCCCAGGCTCTGCGGCATGGTCATGCAAGGTGTGGCAAACCTCATAAACGGGCTCGATCTAAAACTTGGAGAGGATTATCAGGTAGCCAATGTCAGCTTCAACCCAAAGGACACCCCAGAGAAAGCCGATATGCGAGCTGATAAGTTTCGGGGTATGCTCACCCGACCTGAGCCGGAAAGGGCCTATTGGCATTTCTTAGTGGGCTCAAAGGAGAACTCAGAAGCTTTAATGAATCAGATAGGCTTTAGGTTCAGGGAGGATAGCGGGGAGTTTGCGCATTCACCGGCGCTTATAATATTGACACCACAGGGGGAAATTTCACAGTATTTTACAGGGGTTGAGTTCTCAGCCTGGGACTTAAAGCTGGCGTTAGTAGAGGCTTCAAAGGGTGCGATTGGATCGGCGATTGACCACGCCTCGCTTTTCTGTTTTAGATTCGATCCCCTAAAGGGGCGATATACTTGGGCGGCTGTGGGAACAATGCGGGTCGGTGGTATTTTAACTTTAATTCTATTAACGGGTTTGATCATAAGGCTACGTATGCGTGAGAGGGCGGCGCAGGCGGAATAACTCAGAGCACAAAGATTCAGAGTAGGACAGTTATAGTAGGACAACTTTAAGGACTAGAGCGCGATGTTTAAATTTTATCCTGAGCAAGCATCTGAAATTGCACCGCAGATAGATTGGTTGAGCAATCTAATCACTGATATATCGGTGTTCTTTACAGTCATAATTGTGGGCACGATGATCTATTTCGCCATTCGTTATCGAAGACGGGACGGCGTTGTGGCGGAGACACCGCGAATCGAAGGCAGCGGTCTTTTGGAAGTCATTTGGACAGTTGTTCCAACTGTGGTCTGTATCTTCATAGGATATTACGGGATTGCTATTTATCGTGAGACCCGAATTGATAGGCCCAACCAGATCGAAATAAATGTATATGCTCAAAAATGGATGTGGGATTTTGAGTATCAGAACGGAAAAAAATCTAACAATGAATTCGTCGTTCCGGTTAATACTCCCATTAAACTAATTCTAAAATCTCGTGACGTCCTACATAGCTTTTTCTTGCCCGCCATGCGCGCTAAAAAAGACGCCATACCAAGTGGGTACACTTCCCTCTTTTTCGTGCCCGTAAAGGTCGGGGAATATCAGACATTTTGCACGGAGTATTGCGGTAAGGACCACTCCGCCATGCAGGCCAAGTTGCACGTGGTTTCACCGGCTGAGTATGAGCGTTGGCTAAACGATAAATCCGAAGAGATCGCCATGTCGCGCATGCCTTTGGCTGAGGTTGGGCAGAAGCTTTATATGCAAAAGGGCTGTAACGCTTGTCACAGTCTTGACGGTACCCGCCTAATTGGCCCGAGCTTTCTCAAGATTTTTGGGAAGAAGGAAAAATTGACAGATGGAACGGAGATTCAGGTCGATGAGAACTATATTGAGGAATCTCTAATAGAGCCCAACAAAAAGATCGTAGAGGGATATCCCCCGAATATTATGCCAAGTTTTGCTGGGCAGCTAGCCGAGAACGAGCTACCGGCTTTAATCGCGTTTATTAAGTCCGTGACTGAAGTCAAGAGCACGGCTGCGCCGAAGGTTGCGGAGGTCAGTGCGGCCAATCTTTCGCCTGCTGAGCGCGGCAAGAAGATTTACGAAACCAAGCTTTGTATGACTTGCCACAGCTTGGACGGATCAAAGCTGGTTGGCCCTAGCTTTAAGGGGATTTACGGTCGAGTTGAGAAGTTGACCGGTGGCGAAAGTGTGACGGTTGACGATGCCTATCTTAGTGAGTCCATCCTGAATCCGGCTGCCAAGGTAGTGGAGGGGTATCCACCCGCCATGCCGCCTTATCAAGGCCAACTGGATGAAAATCAGATTAAAGACGTAATAGAGTTTTTCAAAACACTTAAGTAAAGAGGAAGCTATGAGTGCAGTTCAGACTGGTGGATTAAACTATTTAAATAACCAGAAGGGGATCTGGTCATGGCTCACAACGCTTGATCATAAGCGTATCGGGCTGATGTACCTTTTCTCCATCATGCTGTTTTTCTTCCTTGCGGGAATCTTCGCATTGATCTTACGAGCAGAGCTGGCGCAGGCAGGGCCGGACTTCCTCACGCCGCAGCAGTACAATGTGGTCTTTACGTTACATGGGGCCATAATGATCTTTCTTTTTGTGGTACCAGGAATTCCCGCCACCATGGGAAATTTTTTAATACCGCTAATGATCGGTGCAAAGGATGTGGCCTTTCCGCGCTTGAATTTGTTGAGCTATTACGTCTATGTGGTTGGCGCCATAATGGCAGTGCTATCTTTAGCCGCCCCGGTTGATATCTTTCCGGCCTTTCTTAAACACGTATTTGTATCGGCAGGCTTAACCGGACCGGCAGACACGGGCTGGACTTTCTATGCGCCTTACAGCTTGCAGTCCGGTGCTGCGGTAGTTTGGATGACGGGGGCGGCCTTTGTGCTCGGGTTCTCGTCGATCTTGACTGGGCTTAATTTTATCGTAACCATCCACAAACTTCGCGCGCCAGGCATGACCTGGGATCGCCTGCCGGTATTTATTTGGGGCTCGTATGCGACAGCAGTTATTCAAACCCTAGCCACACCTGTAGTCGGCATCACTTTGTTGCTCCTCATCATGGAGCGCACCATGGGGATCGGAGTTTTTGACGCCAAGCTTGGCGGAGATCCGGTGCTGTTTGAGCATATGTTCTGGTTCTACTCACACCCGGTCGTTTACATTATGGTGCTACCGGCCTTCGGCGTGGTGGGCGAGATTATTCCGGTATTTTCCAGAAAACCGCTCTTTGGTTACAAGATGGTGTGCTACGCCTCTCTCGCTATCGCCTTGGTGGGATTTCTGGTGTGGGCCCATCACATGTATGTTGCCGGCATCTCCGACTTCTCGGCCATCTATTTCTCGATTGCAACGTTTAGCGTTGCCATCCCGACCGCTGTCAAAGTCTTTAACTGGGTTAGTACTATGTATAAGGGCTCGATTAGTTTTGAGACCCCTATGCTTTACGCGATGGGGTTTGTCTTCTTATTTATGATCGCAGGTACCACGGGAATTTATCTGGCCACGTTGGCCACAGATGTCTTTTATCACGACACCTATTTTGTGGTGGCGCACTTCCATTACACCATCCAGGGGGGTGCGGTAATTGGGTTAATGGCAGCGCTTCATTTCTGGTTCCCAAAGATGTCCGGTAAGATGTACAACGAGCCCATGGCCAAGATTGGCTGGGTCTTGGTGTTTGTTGGCTTTAACCTGACCTTCTTACCTCAGTTCGTACTTGGAATGGAGGGCATGCCTAGAAGATATTTCGATTATCCTCCGGCTTTTCAGCCCATGCACACACTTTCTACCGTAGGAGCATACATCAATGGATTTGGGTACACTTTTGCCCTGATGAATCTTCTTTGGGCGGCGTTTTTTAGTAAAGTGAAGGCGCCCAAGAATCCCTACAATTCACTATCGATAGAGTGGCAGACGGAGTCCCCACCTATCCTTGAAAATTTTGCAGAACAACCAGTTGTCGATGACTATCCGTATGCCTACGGCAAGCCCGTTGAAGGCGGGTCACACTAACGAATATTTAGGAGAAGCAACTTATGTCAGGTCATTCGCACACGGCAGAGGAGGGGTATCAGGGCCCTCCGCACGTTCATCACATGGATCCGGTCACAGCCTATCACTCTGCCAAACTTGGCATGTGGCTCTTTCTTGCGACTGAGATCTTGCTTTTTGGAGGACTCTTTACGGCCTTTGCCCTGTATCGCTGGATGTATCTGGATGTTTTTGAGCACGCTAGCCAACATTTAGCCTGGGGCTGGGGCGCTATTAACACTCTAGTGCTTCTTTTTAGTAGCTTTACCGCCGCCATGGCGGTAGAAGCTGCGCAAAAGGGCGAGAATAAACGCGTCGTGAAGTTTTTATCGATCACAATAGTGTGCGCCTTAGTATTTTTGGTGATCAAGTATATAGAGTATACTGCCAAGTATCACGCCGGGATATTTCCCGGATCGGCCCATTGGAATTCGCCTGAATTCAATAAAGAGTATCAGGCCTTCTTCGGTCTTTATTTCTGTATGACCGGATTGCACGCGCTCCACGTAGTTATTGGGATGGGGCTTTTGCTATGGGTTTTAAAAAAGGCCAAAGCCAACCGATTCTCGGCGGAATATTACACGCCGGTAGAAATTGGCGCTTTGTATTGGCATTTAGTTGATCTGATCTGGATCTATCTCTTCCCACTCTTGTATCTGGTAGGGCACCCCAATTGGCACTTCCCCTTTGGGCAACATTAAAAGATTTTCGGAGTTAGCTATGAACAATCATAAAGATTCACATTCAAACGCGCATGAGCTTGGACATGTCGTGCCCGCCAGTGTTTTTATCAAAATCTTTGCGGCGCTTGTACTGCTGACACTGGTTACAGTCGCGATTTCCCTAGTCGATATGGGCCCCATGAATATCGTGGTAGCCATGTTAGTGGCTTCTTGCAAAGCCGCCTTAGTCGCGCTGTTTTTTATGCATTTGAAATACGAGCACCCCATGGTGTGGATGTACGCCATTATTCCGTTGGTGATTCTGGCGTTACTCTTGGGCGGCGTGTTTATCGATAATCCGTTTAGGTGGTATTGAGTGCGGAGCGCCTGCGGCGACTCCGCAGGCCTGTCTTGATATCAGCAATGCAGCGTCGAGCGAATCCAACACCGGTCTCCAAATTCCTGCTATTCCTTCAACCGCGAACCAAGAATATACTTGGTTTGACGGATAACAGGGCCAATTCTCCTTAATTCTTTTACCCCGCGCTTAACTACTATCTTGTGCTGAGCGCAGCCACAGCAACTTAGTTCTTTAGCCCAACATCAGAGCCTCCGATTTACTACTAAGTATCCACGCAGTTACTCATTTTTCGATAGGAAAGGAAATGAAAACTTTAAGGTCTGTGAGTGTCAAAGCGAAACTTATGCTGAACAACTTAATTGTTATTGCTTTGATCGCCGGAGCTGTGGCTTTGAATCTGCATATCGCCAAAGACACAGTTAACCTGGCCGAATCTGCGCGCGATGTAACAGGTCCCGCTGCTGCTCTCGTTAACGAGATGAAGCTTGATGCCACACAGGTACAGCAGTGGATAACCGATGGTTCATTGGTGGGCTTAGCAGGCGATTCGGAAGATAGTCAAGAGAGTCTAAAAGAAGCTGCCCAATATGCGCAAGGCTTCGACGATGCCATGACTAAATACGTGGCATTAACTAACCCATCCGGAACCCAAAAAGAGAAGCTAGATCAATTAAAAGTTGAGATGGCAGCTCTGGTTCAAGTTGGGAAGGATATGATGGCAGCCTATCAGCGTTCACCGGCCGAAGGTAACGCCAGCATGGAGTTGTTTGATAAGGCTTCCTCAAGCGTAATCGATCACCTTACTCCCGTTGTCGAAGAGCAGACCAAGAATTTCCATCGAGATATGGACGAAATTACAAAATCCAATCATTTTGTAAGTAAGATTAATCTATACGGCGGCGTAGCGCTGGCTGCCATAACGTTTTTAGTAAGTTGGATGTTCGGGGCATCCATTACGCGGCCCATTGAAACAATAATCGTAGAATTGTCTCAGAGCACCTCTGAGTTGCGTTCCGCGGCCGGACAGGTGGCTGGAGCGTCACAGAGCCTTGCTTCGGGAGCAACCGAACAGGCGGCGTCGCTTCAGCAAACAGCTGCCTCCGTTGAGGAGATTTCTGCCCATTCAAAAGATACATCTAGCAATGCTGGCCACGCATCTGAGCTGGCCGAGAATGTTAGACACTCCGCTGACGGAAGTGTGGCATCTATGATCGAAATGAGCGCAGCGATTGGCGACATACAAACCGCCACGGAAGAGACAACCCAGATCGTACGCATGATTGACGACATCGCCTTCCAGACTAATCTACTGGCATTAAACGCAGCAGTGGAAGCCGCAAGGGCAGGGGATGCCGGCAAAGGGTTTGCTGTTGTAGCGGAAGAGGTGCGAAGCCTGGCCCAACGCAGCGCACAGGCCGCTAAGGAGACATCCCACAAGATTCAGCACTCAAAAGAGCTTGCCGATAATGGGGTGCGAGTTTCGGCGCTTCTTTCCAAAGCTTTCGAACAGATTAAGGGAGAATCCACCAAGACCTGTTCAATTATGAAAGAGATATCGACGGCTAGTAGCGAGCAGGCGATTGGGATTACTCAAATTAATTCGGCACTGCAGGAGCTCGACAAAGTTACCCAGACGAACTCAGCCGCAGCGGAAGAGGCCTCGGCCTCATCTGAGGAACTTCTGGCGCAGGCGAGCATGTTGGAAAGTGTCGTGGATTGTTTAACTGTGACTGTGCATGGCTCGGGTTATAAGACGGAAGAGGCCAAGAGGGAGAATCGCGCGTCGCCGACTACGCGAAGTGAGCCCCCGGCACCAGCGACTTCAGCCGATCAGCACATGTGGAACTAGTGTGCGTCTGAAAGCGCCTTCAATGTCGGATTAGGGTCTAGAAGCTTCAATTGGTTAAGAACCTTCTGATTCTGAGGCTCAAGCTTTAAGATTTTTTGCAAAAAATATTTGGCTCTTCCTAGTTCATGCTTCCTGATCAGAAGATCAGTCAGCGCTTTCATGGTTGGCAGATGCTCAGGGGCGAGTTCCAAGGCCCTACGCAGGGAAAGCTCAGCCTCGAGATCTTCTGAATTTGTTGCAAGTTCGATCCCGTAATTAAAAAAAGCTTTGGGACTTTCGGAATTATCTAGCGTCATACTTCTAAAGAGGGATAAATTATTGCGCCAAACTGGCACACGTAGGCTTGTTTGATAGAAAAATAGAAGGCCTATAACAGCAAGCATCAGAACAGCATGGCGCGCGAGCGTCTTAGAGAGTAGTTCGGCCATCAAAAGACAAAAGCCTGCACTGGCCGTGAGCGCCAGGCGGTCACCCATTAATGTGCCTGCTGGAAAAAGAAGATTGCTAGTTAAGATAAGAGAAATAGGAATCCACCAAGCAAGAAGGCCAGTGCCAGATTTTCTAAGGCGCAGCAACAGAACGAAAAAGATCATCACGACCAGCAGGTGGGCGAGCCCCTCCATAGAAAAAGTCCTCGTACGCAAAGTCTCAAGGGGTAAAGAGTAGTCAGCCGACAGAAAAAAGGGAAAGCATAGGTGCAGTAGATACCTTCCGAAAATAACCAGCGCAGGAATAAACCGCTCTGTAAAAGGCAGACCCGCAAGAGGGTTTTCAAAGGTTTCCCCCATTAGAGCTTCAGAACTTGTAAGCGCCGCTCCGAGAACCAAGAAGCGAATACATATTAATACCAAGGCCGTGCAAAGTAGCGTGCCTGTAACAACTAAGAGCTCCCGCTTAGCGGTCTGCTGGTAAAACAAGACCATCGGTATCAAGCCCATAAAGGCGTAGCCAGACTCCTTTGAGAGAATTGCAAAGGCGAAAAAAACGAGCCCGCCTACTAATCGAAAAGTATTTTTCTGCTTTGCAAAATTAAGGCATTGCAGCATGCTCGCAAGTCCAAAAATCAGGGCCAGCAGCTCCGCGCGGCCCACAACGCTCGCAACTGTTTCGATGTGGAGAGGATGGGCCACAAATATAAGTAAGGCGCAAATGGCAATAATCGGGTTTGTGGAAAGCCTAAAATAGAGAGCGCTCACCAAGAGCGCTAGAATCAGATAGAGCGCGATATTAAAGGCGTGAAAAGCGGCGGCATTCGCGCCGAATAATCTCCACTGTAATAAGTATGTAAGCGATGGGAGCGGGCGATAAAGATTCCCGGGCCGTGTGGGAGTCGTTAAGATACTTACAGCTTGGTGCAGGACGTCTCCACCAGTTTCTGTTATGGCAGGATTTCTGTGAATCTGCCAAAAGTCGTCGTAAGTAAAGTCGTACTGCAAACTAGGTAGATAAAGGACCGCGGCTATAATGAAGGCAAGTATGTTCAAGTATTTCGACACACATTCTTTCTAACATAGGAAATTTCTGGCGAGTAGCCATAGACAAATCAGAGCTGAGAGCGGGATAATGCTAGATGATGCCAAAACCGAAATTAACACTCCCCAAAGAGATCTACATAGCTTTTCTTTCCTTGGGTGCCATAGCCACATACCTAGTGCTGCGCTTTTCAAAATTAGATCTAGCCGAATATTCGAACTACCCCTTGATAGCGACCCTTATTATTGGCGGGCTCCCTTTAATCTTCGACCTTTTGGTTAAGGTAAGAAAAGGCGAGTTCGGCTCTGATTTGCTGGCCGGGATTTCGATCGTCACCTCGGTTATTTTGGGGGAATATCTAGCCGGTACGTTGGTTGTTTTGATGCTCTCAGGCGGCGAGGCACTAGAGGAATACGCTCTAAGTAGAGCCTCCTCGGTGTTGTCGGCGCTGGCGCGTCGAATGCCGGAAACGGCTCATAAACTCCTGGACGGAAAACTTCTGGATGTGCGCGTGTCGGAGCTTCAGATTGACGACACCGTCTTAGTTCTGCCGCATGAGATCTGCCCCGTTGACGGATTGGTAGTCGATGGTCATGGCAGTATGGATGAATCTTTTTTGACCGGTGAGCCCTTTCGAATGCAAAAAATTGCCGGTGCGTTTGTTATATCTGGCGCCATAAATGGTGACGTGGCTTTAACGGTTCGAGCGACCAAGCTTCCAAAGGATTCTCGATATGCGCGCGTAATGAAGGTGATGGAGGAATCAGAGAGAAACCGGCCTCACATTCGACGCCTTGGGGATAAACTCGGAGCATTTTATACGCCCCTGGCGGTTGTGATCGGCGTGATAGCCTGGGCAATTTCGGGTGACCCTGTGCGTTTTCTTTCGGTAATGGTAGTTGCAACCCCCTGCCCCTTAATTATAGGCATCCCCGTCGCGATTATAGGAACCATCTCGCTTTGCGCGAGGCGCGGAATACTAGTTAGAAGCCCCGAGCAACTTGAGGAGATCGATAGCTGCAAAACCGTAATCTTTGATAAAACCGGCACCCTGACATACGGTAAACCATCTTTAACAGAAGTACTGTGTAATCCCAACCAGATAATGAGCGCCGATACCGTGTTGAGATACGCCGCGAGCTTGGAGCAATTCTCAAAGCACCCGCTGGCCTTCGCTGTGCTTGAAAAGGCCAGAGAGCTAAAGCTGCAGCTACTTCCGACCACCACCATTAGCGAGCGCCCGGGCGAGGGGTTATTGGGTTCGGTTGGTGGAAAGCAGGTGTTCATAACCGGAAGAAATCAGCTCGCCGGTGTTGCTCTTCCACCTCAGGCCTCTGGGCTCGAGTGTGTAGTTATGATAGACGGGGGTTTCGCTGCGCTATTTAGGTTTCATGACGCTCCCAGGGCTGAAAGCAAGTCCTTTATTGAACATCTCTCCACTATTCATGGGGTTCAATCTGTGATGCTTCTTTCGGGGGACAGAGAATCTGAGGTTAAGTATTTTGCCGAACAAGTTGGCATTAAGGAGCATTATTACGAGCAATCCCCGGAAGATAAGCTTAATTTTGTTAGGGCCCAGACCGGAAAGGCCAAGACGATCTTTGTAGGCGATGGAATCAACGACGTACCGGCGCTTTTGGCTGCGACCGTGGGAATAGCCATCGGCCAGCATAACGAAGTTACCATCGAATCGGCCGGAGCCGTGATTATGGAGCCGTCCTTACGCAGACTAGACGAATTTTTTCATATAAGTCGCCAGATGCGAAAAATTGCTCTTCAAAGCGCCGTAGGAGGAATGGTAGTAAGTATATTAGGGATGTTTTTGGCGATGGCGGGAATACTGACGCCGGTCTGGGGCGCAATAGCCCAAGAAATTATTGATTTAGCCTCGGTCTTAAACGCATTAAGGGCTTCGTTTCCGCCGGAAAAACTCTCTGATTTTGATGAATAACGTGAAAGGATGAGTTGGTGAGATTAAAAATTTCAAGAGTATTAATCTTTGTTTTGTGCATGGCTGCAAGTGTGTGCGTTCGAAACGTAGGCTTGGCCCAAGAGATGATCGGCGAGATGCAAGTGGTCTATCACGCCTATAAAGAGCTGCAACCTTACTTGGCCGATTCGCGCAGCTTTCTTCTTCCTGCAAATGATGCCAAATTGCGCGGCCTTTTGAAGGTGCTTGGAGATCACTTCCATCAAAGCCGCACGATATCATCCAAGTTCTCGAAAGAGCCAGGTTTTGCCTCTAGTTTAAGGCTAGCCGACGAAATGTTGGATGACATAACCTTTCGTTTTAAAGAAGGTAAGAAAGGCTACGCCCTCTGGCGCTTACGCTCCCTCACTAACAACTGTATCGGCTGTCACACAACTTACAACGTAGAGCTAAGTTTTGCGGATAGCTCAACTCCACCAGCGGGCTTGGATCTCTTTCAGCAGGGTGAATTCTTCTTTGCTTCGCGACAATTTATACGCGCTGAAAATTCCTTTTTGCAGTCCTTACGGGATCCAGCTTTGTCAGCGCAGATTTTTCAGTCACTCAGTAAGCTCTTGGTGTTATATGTGAGAAACGATCGCGATCCAAAGAAGGCGCTCTCTAAGATTTCAGAGCTAATGCCCACTTTAAACCTGGTTGAGAGTGAGAAATCCCAAGCTAATCGCTGGCTCGAGTCTTTAAAGGTTTGGAGTCTTGAAGCCCCTGGTGATGTGAGTTCCTTAAGTGATCTTAGAAAGCTTGTAAATAGCTCCTCAAACAACATGGATCTAGATTCTGACAACGTTGACACGGTAGGACTGCTAAGGGCTTCTTCCTTGCTGCTTGAATTGTTGGTTGATAAGAAGCTGCAAGCTAAAGATAAATCCGAGATTCTGTACCTATTAGGATTTTGTTACAGCAAACTTCAACCGTTTTTTGTGAACGAGCTCCCTGAATTTTACTTAGAGCAGTGCATGATGGAGTTCCCCGGTTCAAACAGCGCCAAAGCTTCGTATGAACTTTATAAAGAGCTAGTCACGCTGGGTTATACGGGCAGCGGCGGCACTGAGATTCCCAAAGACATAGAGCTACGATTAAAAGAGCTGCATGATCTAAGTTATCAGGTGCCAAAAATGGAGAGCAGGATTTAGCAAGGCCTCAGGCGCTGACATACATATTCTCACCCCAACCCTGGCGAGTGTGCTTGTTGAGATATTCAAGATCTAACCACATAAGGCCTTCTCGCTTGAAGATGTCCGGCTCCTCGCCTTCGGTAATGTCGCTCACGGAATCTTCATCAGCCATCTCCAGGGTAGCGCTGCCGTTTTCTGCGGTCGCATAACTGATAGCCACTTCGATGGCAGCTTTTGGCTTAATGACCGAGCCGCAAAGCACGTCACTGTACTCCACGCTTAGGCGAGCATCGCGCTGTTCAAACCAGGCATCTGTCCGGCTGTGATCTTTTAGGAAAGCGGCATCCTTATCGGTGCCACTAGAGTCAGCTTGTGAGACTGGCACGTTATTAGGGCAAAGCTGTGCCAACCGCTCTAAATGTATGTAAATCTCCGCAACATCTTCCCCGCCGTCCATCAGAATCAGGCAAAGAGAAGAAATCTTATGGTCGTCATCTTCGCCAGGGCAAAACTTGATCTTGCGGTGCTCAGCCATCCAAGAGTAAACCAGACCTTCGATAGTCTCGGCCGCTTCGAGTAAAACCTTAGCTTGCGCCAAAGTTTTTTCGTCCTTAAGTTCCTGATTTAGTTTAAATTCATCTACTTGCATATAAATCCATCCATTAAGTGATAAACTGATAATACCTTATCGTGAATTTTTTAAAAAAGTTTCCTGATTGGTGAAAATTTATTGATCCAGTCTTCCCAACTCAACTTGACTAAGTCATTGACTTAGTGCGATACTAGTATAATGAAACCCAAAGCCAAGACCCAATTCACAATTTATGAGACGCGCACCCATCTTTCGAGATTGTTAAAGCGAGTGGAACGGGGAGAGGAGCTCTTAATCGCCAATGGCAAGCGCGTAGTCGCAAGACTCGTGCCCGCCGCCGCAGCTCTTACCGAGAGAAAGCCCGGCAGCGCGCGCGGCACTTTTAATATTCAAGAAGACTTCGATGCGCCCTTACCCGCAAGTTTTAAACGGTTTTTCGAATGAAGGAGTTCCTATTAGATACGCATGTCTTTTTGTGGTGGATTGCTGATGATAGCAGGCTCAGCGACTCTATGCGGACCGTAATCGGCGTTCCAGAAAATAAGATCTATGTGAGCGCTGCCTCGGCTTTTGAAATCGCAATTAAGGCCAAGCTGGGAAGGTTAACAGATATTGGGGATCCATTGCTATCTGTACCATTTCATATGAAGCGCAGTAATTTTCTTAGTTTGGCAATTTCAGTGGAGGCCTCGCTGCGAGTCTTTTCGCTGCCAAATATTCATGAAGATCCCTTCGATCGTTTACTTATCGCGCAGGCCATGGAGCATTCACTTACACTTATCACAAATGATGATACCGTAAGAAAATATCCCGTACAGACCCTATCGTAGCAATGCCAGATCTAAAAACCACCCCTCACGAACATCCATTCTACTACAACTAACAATCTCTAGGAGGCGGGCATAACCCTAATAGGATGTTTAGGTTAAAGGATTCTATATGATAATAGATCTTATAAAATCTTTAGGGGTTGCAGTAGTTTACCTGATTGACTTTGAAGCTGAAGAGGAATCGCTCAGAAAGCTTGAGGACGAGGAGGACGCCAAGATCGCGGCCGAGAAGGACGAGCTTGAGTATAAAGCGGCGGCTTAGGGATCGTATATTGCCGTTTCGGTGGCACGATTAGGCATTTTCTATCTATTCTATTGTTTTATCGTAAGATATAAGTTATATTCTAGTATAATATTGTAATGCACAGTAAAGCCCGTATTGTTGAGTCCAGTCAAGTGCAGCAGAACTTGAGAATGGCACCTGTCGAGATTCTAAGGGCTTACGAGATATGGGCGAGACTGGTTGAAGAGCACGGCAGTCGAATACTTTGGGAGTTTAAAGGGTATCGAGATGAGAAGCTTAGCGGCCAGCGGCCAGGGGCCAGTGGGCGGGGTTTCGATCTTCGCGGCTTAACAGGGCATGGCGAGTGATTTATCGGTCTGACAAGTCGGGGCAATTAGAGGTTGTTTGCGTAGAGCGCATTAGCAAGCACGACTATAGAAGAAAGTGAATACTTGGGAAGCGTGACGAAAGATATGGCGAGAAGCAGAAGGACTCAAAGAGCTATCCTAACACCCGGGCAGGTCGTAAAGGAGCTGCGTAGCAGAAAGGGCTGGACCCAAGCGGTGCTTGGAGAAATCGCCGGAATTGCTGTGTCTAACCTCTCTAATATTGAGTCTGGCCGTTCTCGTTTGGGCGAGGACCGAGCGATTTTGCTCGCTCAGGCTTTGAGCGTGAAGCCGGAGTTCTTGCTGTTTCCTAACGGATTTGAGCGTATCGATTTAGAGCCGAGGCTGCGCGAGATTAGGAGAAAAGTCAAAAAGCTGGAAGGCGCGATAGCAGCCTGATTTCATAAGTTGATTTAATAAGAATAACTCCTCCCCGGCAAAGCTGTTCGCGCATGTACCTCAGAAGCTTTACGCTCCAGCACTAACCTATCCAATTCTTCGATCTGCTTTGCATTAATATACACAACCGCATCGTTGCGATCGAGGGTGCCTTTAACCAGTATGATCGAACTCGATAAGATCTCCTTTCTGTAAATCTCAAATATCTCAGGCTTTACGAAGACATTAGTAATGCCGGTCTCATCTTCTAATGTTAAAAACACCACGCCCTTGGCTGTGTGAGGACGTTGCCTACAGATTACTATGCCCGCAGCAGAGACCGTGCCACCCAATGAAGTCTTAGTCTTTAAGGTTTGAGCTGTAAATGCGCCCCGGAGATCCAGAACGTTTCGTATAAATTGCAAAGGATGTGCTTTAAGTGAGAGGCCCGTGGCTGTGTAGTCTTGAAACATATATTCTTTAGGGTGCATGCTAGGGAGATCCACCGGCTCTTGCTGTGTGAGCATCAACTTCTCTAGCGGTAAGATCTCAGAAGGCAGGGCGCGAATCTCCCAGAGAGCCTCGCGCGAATTTAGTCCTACCGATCCAAAAGCATCGGCCTTGGCCAAGCAAACAAGAGCTGATTTTTTTAGCCCCTTAAGGCGCGCAACTTTCCAGAGCGCCTGGATTCGGTTAAAGCTCCCACGACTCTTTACTAGATCGCAGATAATCTGGGCATTTTTTTCTCCCAAGCCCTTTACCAGACGCATCCCAAGTCTGAGCGCTGCCCGTGTATCACCGCTTTCTCCGTTCTCAAGAGTTGAGTCCCAGGCGCTTTTGTTGATATCAATGGCCAGTATTGGCACACCGTGTGCTTTGGCATCGCTCACGATCTGTGAAGGAGCGTAAAATCCCATGGGCTGGGAATTTAAGAGCGCGCAGGTAAACTCGGAGGGATGATGCTTCTTGAGCCAAGCTGAAGCGTATACGATTAAAGCGAACGAGGCCGCATGAGATTCGGGGAAGCCGTATTCTGAAAACCCTTTTAATTGATTAAAGCAGCTCTCGGCGAATTGTAAAGTGTAGCCATTTTGCAGCATCCCTTTAATAATTCGCTCTCTAAAGATAGCGATCATGCCTTTGTCGCTTTTCCAAGCAGCCATAGCGCGGCGTAGTTTTTCAGCTTCGCCCGGTGAAAAATTAGCCAGCACGATCGCAAGCCGCATGGCTTGTTCCTGAAAGATCGGCACACCCAGCGTCTTTCCCAATATATCGCGCACGCGTTGGTCTGGATAATGCACGCTCTCTAAGCCCGCTCGGCGTTTTAGATAGGGATGCACCATGTTGCCTTGGATCGGGCCCGGGCGCACAATCGCTACTTCAATTACGAGGTCGTAAAAGCACCTCGGTTTTAATCTGGGCAGCATAGACATCTGTGCCCTAGATTCAATCTGAAAGACCCCCAGAGTATCCGAACTACAGATCATCTCATACACGCCCGCATCTTCTCTGGGGATGGAATGCATTTCGTAGTGCCTTAGCCCGGCTTTTAGCCTTTTGTGGTTCACGTACTGAAGGGCTTTACGTACGCAGCTCAGCATTCCTAACCCTAAGATATCGATCTTTAACATTCCCAGGACTTCTATATCGTTCTTGTCCCACTCGATCATGGTGCGGTTTGGCATGGCGGCGTTTCCTATCGGCACGGTTTCAGAGAGCAGCCCCTCTGAGATTATAAAGCCGCCCACATGTTGCGAGAGATGGCGAGGAAAACCCATTAATTCCTTAGCTAAGGTTAAGGTGTTTTGGAGCATCAGATTAGGACTAAGCCCGAGCTCTTCCAGATCGGCGTTGCTTACTTCGCAGGCGGTCCAACGATGAATAGACTTTGCTAACTTTCCTACCGTTTCGTTGGATAACCCTAAAGCTTTGCCGACCTCTCTTGTGGCGCTACGGTGTCTGTATGTAACCACTTCACAGACCAGCCCCGCGCGCGCTCTGCCATATCTTTGATATATGTACTGAATGACCTCTTCTCTACGCTCATGCTCAAAATCGATATCAATATCGGGCGGCTCGCTGCGCTCCTTACTCACGAAGCGCGCAAAGAGCAGATCGATCTTTTCTGGGTCGACAGATGTGATCCCTAAGCAGAAACAGACTGCAGAGTTTGCGGCCGCGCCACGCCCTTGGCATAAAATTCCTTGTGAGCGCGCAAAGCGCACGATATCGTAACAGGTCAAAAAATATTTGGGGTAGTCCAACTCATCAATTAGCGTTAACTCCTGCTTTAGCAGCTGAATAACTTTATCGGGTACGCCATTTGGATAACGCTCCTTGGCGCCTCGCCAGGTGAGCTGCTTTAGATACTGTAGCGGGCTTTGTCCCGCAGGGCAGATCTCCTCAGGATATTCATAGCGCAACATATCTAAGGAGAATCCCGAGAGAGCCTCAGCGATCTCAAGGCCGCGCTTTAAAGCCAGCGGATATTCGCGAAAGAGTCTGTATATCTCGGCAGGTGTTTTTAGGTGACGCTCGGAATTTTGGAAAAGCTTAAAACCTGCCTCTTGGATGGTGCATTTATTACGCACGCATGTAATCACGTCTTGTAGCGGTTTTCGCTCTGCTACGTGATAAATCACATCGCCTGTGGCCACTAGTGGCACTTGTAGGTATTCGGAAGTCTCCCGGATCAGATGAATCTTCCTAGCCGCATTGTGTGAAAAATTTAGAGTGAGAGCTAAAGAGATATACGCGCTACCAGCGCTGTCTTTTAAGGCGCTACAACGCGCTAAAAAAAACTGCTCCTCAGATATTACATCCGGCGCAAGCACTATGATGTGAATGCCTTTAAGGTTAGCCAGAAGCTCTTCAAAACCAAGCTCGAAGCTTCCCTTCTGCGCATGCGTCTTGCCTGCGGTGAGCAGTTTGCAAAGTATTCCATAGGAGGTGCGCTCACTGGCGTATGCTAAGATAGATAGGGCAGGCTCACCCAAATCAAAACGAACCCCCACAAAGAAAGGTAAGCCGGCTTCTTTGGCGGCGCTATGCGCACGCACAATCCCGGAGAAAGAGTTTATATCTGCCAGCCCCAGACCTTTGTATCCTAATAGTTTAGCCTGAGTTACGAGCTCCTCCGGGTGGCTGCCGCCGCGCAGGAAAGAAAAATTAGAGATGGCTTGTAGCTCGATGTAGTCTGGCATAAGTTTATTCTATATTGTATAGATATAGAAATAAACTAGAATAGAGGCGGGTCCAACGTGGGGGTTGGATACTTATGCTAGATGTGGTATATTATGGGTAGTAATCTAAAACCAGTTCGTTGGATCGGATCTTCGTATAGAGATTTGAAAGGCCTTCCTTCTAAAGTTCGTAGAGTAATGGGTTTCGCTTTAGACCAGGCTCAACGAGGGGGAAGATCGCTTGATGCTAAGCCCATGAAGGGTTTCGGCGGTGCGGGAGTTCTTGAGGTTGTAGATGATTATGACGGAAGAACGTTTCGGGCTGTTTATGTAGTTCGATATACCGGAGTCGTTTATGTTATCCCATTGGTGGTAATGCGTAAGAAGTAATCACCACGGAGGCCACGGAGGACACGAAGGGGGCACGAAGTTGAAGTTTGATGAAATGTCGGGCCGAGTCCTTGGGTGTGCGATAGAGGTACACCGGGAACTTGGACCTGGGCTGCTTGAATCGACCTATGAGCAATGCATGGCGTGCGAATTGAATAGAGCCGGCATATCGTTTAAGGTTCAGCATCCGTTACCGGTTGAGTACAAACAGCTCAAGCTTGATTGTGGGTATCGAGTTGACCTGTTCGTAAACGATCGGTTGATCGTTGAGTTGAAGAGCGTAGAACAGTTGCTCAAGATTCACGAGGCACATATTCTGACCTATATGAAGCTGAGTCGAGTGAAAGTTGGGTTACTCATAAATTTTAACGTTGAGATATTGAAGAAAGGCATTAAAAGATTTGTTCTTTAATTCCTCCTTCGTGACTTCTTCGTGAACTTCGCGCTCTTCGTGGTGAATAAAATCAATGGGATAACCATTAGCGCCACACGGTGCGCCTAACCGTTCTACACGTTTTTCAGAAGAAATCAAAAAGCGGCATTGCCACGCCAAAGCAGGAAATCGAACTCATCAAACGTCGCTTAAAAGATGCTGAAAATGACTATGAGATGACTATGAAAATATACAGTGCCGCTCGAAAGGTAAAACAATAAGGCAAATAAAATATGAGTAAGAAAAGAAAAATTGAGATCCATGAAACCAGCGGCAATATCTTCGCGGATCTCGCTCTTGAAGATGCCGATGATCTGTTTGCCAAATCCGGACTTGTCCACCGTATCGCTCACCTTATTGAAAAACGAAAGCTAACACAGATGCAAGCTGCGACTCTGCTTGATATAGATCAACCTAAAGTGTCTAATCTCTTACGAGGGCGACTCGATGGTTTCTCAACTGAACGTTTATTTCGTTTTCTGAATGCTTTGGATCAAGATATTGAGATTGTAATTAAGCAAAAGTCTCGCTCGAGCAAACATGCTGAAGTTAGAGTTCTTGCAGCATAACTCAAGCTAGTGCCGCGACAAATTAATTTGTCGCGGCACTAGCTCCAAACCCCCTGCACAAACCAGCGCATATCCGAATCTCTAAAGACCCACAGCCAGCGGCCTAAATGATCTTGCACTCTAAAATACAGGCGATCTTTTAGTTGGCGCTGTTCTTGAGGCGCAATCACGTGCTGCCACCATTCAAGTGAGATCTTCTCTGGGATGGCCGCAGATATTATCTGAAGAGTTTCCTCGTTCCAGATGATCCTGGTGGGCGGGCGGTCCGGCAGTAGCGAGATCGCCAAGATTGGTTGGGGTGTTTTAAAGATGTAGGAAGGGCGCGTAAGCGGACCCGTCTCAGTAATGGGCGCCTGTTTGGCTTTTAAAGCCGCGTAGCCATAAGAGTTCTCTGGTACAAAAGATTCTCTCAGCTCAAGCAGCGCCAAGTTTTCGTGGCCAAGTCGCGCGCTTAAGCTGTTGATTAGTTCACCCTCTGCTTTTTTTAAATCAAGGTCTCTCCCCTGGCGCTCAAAATCACTTTGAGTTGAGATCTGTCTTATGGTTTGTAAGGCGCTCACACGTATGGCGCCGATGCCGTCGGCAGCTTGCAAACGCTCAAGCGCAGATTCAATTATGGAACTGATGTGTGAAAAATTATTACTTGAGCCGTACAGAGCCAGCTCTTTTTTAAATGCGAGTTTCCCCGCCTGGAAGCACTCAATCCTAAAAAGAGCAGCTTTTAAAAGTTGCCTTTCCAGTTTCAGTAACAGATTTTTTAATAGCTTTAAGATAGCAGCTTTAAGAATTGCATGGTTTGTGAGCGGCACGTCAAAGGCTAAACTCTCTGTCAGCGCATCAGAAGGGTGCAAACATTCTAAAATTTCAGATCTTATTCCAAAGGCCTGATCGAGACGCAAAAGCGGCTCTGGGCCGAATCTTTGAGAGAGCCCTTTTCTTGGAAGCTTAATTAATTCTTGCACAGTGCAGACACCGATCTGTTCCAGCGCCTGTATTACATCCGGCGCAAGCCTTAACGCGCAAAGCGGAAGAGGCAACAGATACGCCTTAAGCTCTGCGCTTTTCACGAGAGAGATCTTCTCGCTAGAGCATTGCGCCACAGCCCAGGCCGCGCCTATCGTGGGTGCGATACAAAGGCGGGCTGTAATGCCGCGTGTCTCCAGGGCGTTTGAGATTTTTAAAAGTAAATTCTCTTGCCCGGCATGCAGGCGTTTCGTGCCGGTGATATCGAGCACCAGGCCGCGTTCATAATCAACCCCCACTAGAGGCGTAAATCTTAGAGCCCAGGAGGCCATCTTGTGCAAGGCCTCCGTGTTGCACATCCCCAGGTAAATGGAGAGATAGTGCCGAGTCGCTCCCGTAGTTTTCTCTCCCGTTGTCTCCATTGTAGCTTCCATCGCGCACCTCTATGATCCAGCTATTTTGAGCAGGTTTTGCCCCTTTGTTTCTTAGTAAAGAGATCTGGAAACGTTCCTGTGAACTAGGAGAGGGAGCCCCAGAAACAAACCAACGTGTTTTAGCGGCGCTATTGGTGTTTAACTTAGTGGTGGCCGTTACAATTCCCAAGGCTCCGCTCTTTTCGGCAGCCAAGGCGAAACGTTTGCTGACCGAGATTGAATATCTATCGATATGAGAGATAACAGCTCCGGCAGCCTCTGAACGCAGCGCCGTTTCCGTGGCCCAAAAAAGAGATTTGCGATCCGGAGGCGCTATAAAGATATTTCTCTTTAAGAAATTCTTAATTGGAATCTTTTGTAACACAAAGGGGCTAGGCTTAAGCTCGCTTCCGATCCAGAAAATATATTTCTCATCTTCCGTAAGCGCTTTAGAAGCCAGCAGCGCCATAATAGTATAGGGTGGAAAGTCCGTTTTTTTTGCGCCGTAAAGAAACTCATGCAGCGCGCCCAGCGCCAAGCCGCCGGATTCCGAGTCGAGATCTTGAATGCCGAAATTTATGCGGGCTCTAGTAGGAGTTTTAGTGGGAGCCCCAGCGGGAGTTTCAGTCGAGGGACTTTCGCAGGGTTCAGTCTGCATTCTGCTACCGCTCTCGATGGCGTCTGACAAAATAGAGCCGCACAAAAGCTCCTCTATCTTTGAGCTTTCAAGCGCCGAGAGCGAAGCTTTCTCGGCAAACCAAACCAGCTCCCGATCGAAAAGTTTTGTTAATTGAGACATGTTCTAGCCATTATACATATAGAATTAAACTAGAATAAAGCCCCGTCTGCCTTTGCTTGGGAATTCGAGGGGTTAGGTGGGGGATAGGAAACTACTCATTAACCCCGGGTAACGCCGGGTGGGAATTGGCCCCCTCCGCGTATCTCCGTGATCTCAGTGGTGAAAATATTAAGAATTTTTTACCACTGAGGACACGGAGTTACACGGAGGGGAAAACTACCCTGAGTTTATGAGCAATTACGGGGATAGTTACTTACTCAAAAAGCTCTGGCAAGATTTGTAGCGCCGACGACCCCGTCGGCCTATGTTGATAGTGGCACTGCTGTATAGGGCGTAGCCACCACCGTCTTCCAAATTACTTTTGCCTATCGGCCTTAAAAGTATTTGGGTCTGGTGGTTTTCGTGCGGGTTACTGCCACCAGAGAAGTGCTGAGTTTGAGATCGGATTGGGCGATTTTTTTCGGGCTGAGATTAAGGGATGGAGATAACGCATTTTTGTGATTATTGCAAAGACTGCCCCTTTGACGACTTCCCCACACGGGGCGCTGCGCACCCCCTATGGATAAGTCTGCATTGTGCTTAGTGGGTCGCGGTGGAGAAGTAGTCAGCTACCGGCATATCCGCCGGTCCTGATATTTTCGCGGCTTTTTTTGGAGGAGGGATACCAGTAGTGGCCGGCGGCGGTCTCTGGATCAATGCAAAGTATCATGGAAATGGCTATGGCAGTGAAACGTTGGGCTGAGCCGCGCAGTAGCGCGGAGGGTTCCTGGCGAAATTGGAATCTGAAGAGTAAGACCGGCACCGACCGGTCATTTTTTTTGCGAAAAGCGTGAGGGATTGTGCCGGCGGCGCGAGTCCCATCGCCGCTCCGATAGCCCGCACACCTTACTGCTCTTTCCTAGCTCCTCACTTTCCGTTACACAAACCTCAGTCACTGGGGCTGCGCGACTCAGTCCAACGGCGTGTCGAGCCGCATTTCTCAGGTGATCATTGGGCGCAAGCTCGGCATCTATTGGCTGAGAACTGCGGCCCAACACATAAACATTAGGTTGCCCCTCAGGCAGCGATCTTGTCTATCTCCTTCCATTTACGTGACGACTTTGCAGCTTTCCAAAGATCATAGTTCTGCTGAAGATTGAGCCACAGCTGAGGTGTGGTTTGAAACGCCTGCGATAAACTAAGAGCCATCTCCGCAGTAATTGCTCCCTTCTCGTTTACTATCTTCGAGACGGTCTTACGAGAAACATGCAAGATAGCGGCAAGTCCGGAGACATTAACGCCCAATGGCACCATATATTGCCTTCTTAAAATCCCGCCAGGATGCCCCGGTGCTCTAGTTTGTTTTCCCAACATGATTACTCCTAATGATAATCTACATAGTCTACGTCGTACGCGTACCCGTCGACAAATCTGAATACAACTCGCCAGTTGCCCGACACGTTTACAGCCCAATAACCCTGAAGTTCACCCTTCAGAGGATGTAGCTCTGATCCAGGGAAATTCATGTCTCCGACAACTTTAGCGGCATTCAATAGGTCTAATAGATCCGCCAACTTCTCTGCGTGTTTTGGCTGAATACCCTTTTTAATTCCGTTAAGAAAGAATTTCTTTAAACCCTTGTGTCGGATGCTTTTAATCACTAAATCGTAGTGTAACCTATACAGTTACAGCTGTCAAATGTTTTCCGCGGGCAACATAATAGTTGAATTCACTAGATTTCGCGCCACTATACCAAAGTGGTTGTTTTAGTACCCGATTGGCGCGAAACTAGTGATTCAACAGAACAATATCATCCACTTCCTCAGAGTATTTTTTGGGAAATTCTTGTGCTGTAGCATCAGCCGTTATTTTAGCTTTTTATACTGTGTTCCTACGAAAGATAGGACAGAATCTTTCCCCCTTTGTTACGGTAACATGGGTATTTACCGGCGGAGTGATCGTTGTTTTTATGATTGGGTCGATTCTGGGCGATCCCTTCCTAATCTCTCCGACGGAAAATGATTGGCTTCTCATGCTCGGACTGGCTGCAATCGGGACACTCGCGTCATTTTTGCTATATAATGCAAGTCTTCGATACATTCGTTCATCGACCGCCGCTATTCTTGCTCTGGCTTCGCCGCTGAGCGCCACCTGCTTTGCAATGTTGATACTTTCGGAATTCCCAACGTCGTTGACGCTGGCCGGTATGTGCCTTTGTATTTTTGGAATTGTGCTTGTTGCTATGAAAACAACTACGCCCAATTAGCCGCGAATAAATTAGAAAAAGACAATAATGTTTGACAGTTAGCTCTTAAAATGTAAATATATACATAATGAAAAATGTCAATATTACAGATATACGCGAGAAGCTCAGTGAATATATTCGCTACGTGCTTTCCGGGGGCACTGTTGTTTTGTGGCGACATGAAAAAAGAGTGGCCAAGATTATTCCGGATTATGCCAGCGCTCCCGGCCTCGATGATAGTGAGTTCTCTGCTCAGATTGCCTCTGGTGTAATGCAGCCGCCTGAAAGTTATGTGGGTAAGAATTTCTTTGGAAAAATTGGAGAGGCTCCTGTCGTTGCAAGTGCCGAGCTTAGCAGGATAGTGATCGAAGATAGGGCAGATAGGATATGAGCGTTTTTTGGGACAGCTCCGCCCTCATTCATCTCTTTTGTGATCAGGGGAATACCCAAGCGGCTGAGAAGTTCTTCGTGGTAAATCCGAAAATGATAGTTTGGTGGGGAAGTATTGCTGAGTGCGTTTCGGCGATATCGCGCTTGGAGCGTGAGTCTCATCTGAACGAAACGCAGGCTACGTTAGCCTGCAAACGTCTGACCGAATTTAGAAAAGTTTGGTTTGAGGTCTGTCCGGTAGAGCATCTCTTACAGAAGGCTGTACGACTCCTTCGGGTGCACGCCCTACGCTCTGCCGATGCCTTCCAACTTGCTGCGGCGCTTTGTGCCAACGCCGATCGTGTTTCTGGCCTGAGTGTCTTGTCGTTCGATAAGAAGTTGCTCGGCGCTGCCTCTCGCGAAGGCCTAACTGTAGCTGATTCGTTTTAGAGATCTCTCCTTGACCTTTCCAAAAAATAAGTCTATTTAGGCAGAGTCATCCTCGGGGGTGGTCCGGTTGGACCTGAGAAGCAAGCTTGCGACCCTTTGAACCTGATCCGGATTATACTGGCGTAGGGAGTAGGTAATATATGTCGAAAAATGCATCTGTTCTAATCATCTTCCTTTTTCAAATCTCATTTTTTTTAACCCTTTTCGATTCCGCAGCCTGGGCGGATCAAGACGATACGACCGTAATCGAGATTAAGGGCGCGCCTCTTGCCGCACCCGTTGACAAACTTCCGGGCAGCAACTCTGTTGTGGATCAACAAACATTGCAAGAGCGTGGCAGTTCGCACATGGGCGAAGCTCTGGAGCTATTTCCGAACCTTAATTTCGCAGGCGGCACATCCCGGCCCAGGTTTTTTCAGATTCGCGGTATCGGCGAGTTGGAACAATACGAGACCGCACCCAATCCCTCGGTGGGGCTTTATTACGATGATATCGACTTGAGCGGCATTGGCTCTGTGGCGCCCCTCTTTGATATTGCGCAGATCGAAGTTTTGCGCGGGCCGCAAAGCGTGCTGTTTGGGGCCAATGCCTTGGCGGGGGTTATCAATTTGGTATCAAATGATCCGGTGCCTGCCTCTTACGGGCGGCTAGGCCTTGGCGCCGGTACCGATGAATTCGCTAGTGGAAACGGTGTGCTGAGCGGAGCCGTGCCCGAAAGTAACGGGAAGCTGCTCTATAGACTTGGCGCTTTTCATCAGGAGAGTAACGGCTTTCGAAATAATCTCTATCTTAGTCGCGATGACACCAATGGCCGAGACGAATCCGGCGCGCAGCTAAAACTTAAATGGCTAAGCTCGGCCAAAAGCTATCTGACAGTAACGGGCGTGCTGCTTGATCAGAATAACGGTTACGACGCTTTCGCTATTGATAATACATTCCGGACCCAGTCTGACAGGCCCGGCAGCGACACTCAGTACACTCGCGGAATGGCGCTCCGTTTCAACACCAAAGAGGTCGAAGGTTTTGAAATTCAGAATATTTTAAGCGGCTCAAGAAGTGACTCGGATTATAGCTACGATGGGGATTGGGGGAACAATCCTTTTTGGGAGCCCTACGCCCCCTATGATTATTTTGCATCAACAGACAGATCTCGGCGGGTGTTTTCCGACGAAATCAGAGTTTCTTCCAACGACGAGCATTATACTCATGGAGAGAATTTTCGTTTTACTACCGGCCTTTACGCCCAGCGTCTGGGAGAGAGCTCGCAGATTAGAAATTCCTCAGATGGCGCAATCTATGATTATTTAGGGAGCGATTATGTGGCAGAAACCTACGCTGCCTTCGGACAGGTTGAGGCGCCGCTAGCGCAGGGAACTGCGCTAAATGTGGGCTTAAGACTTGAGAAGCGAGATAGCTTCTACGATGACAATCGCGCAAACGAATTCTCTCCTAGTGATTCATTGTGGGGCGGTGTGCTTGGGGTGGATCGAGAAATTACCGAAAGCACCAACCTGTATCTTTTAACTTCGCGCGGATTTAAAGGCGGTGGTTTTAACGTAAGTTTAAATACTCCTGATGATAAGCGTCAGTATAACCCGGAGAACCTTATAAACTTTGAAACTGGAATTAAAAGTAATTGGTTAAAGGGCGATCTGCGATCAAACATCTCAATCTTTCATATGTTACGGCGCGACCAGCAGATTAAATATTCGCTCCAAGCCGACCCCACCGATCCGCTCACTTTTATTTACATCACTGATAACGCCGCCGAGGGCTGGAATACGGGTGCCGAAGCGGATCTGGCCTGGCGAGCTGCCAGCTTTTTAAGTTTTGGGCTCTCGGCTGGGTTACTGGATTCTAAATTTACCTCGGTTCCGGCCGAAAATAGCTATCTCTTAGGACGGGAACAGTCGCATGCCCCTAACTGGCAGTATGCTTTAAGTGGTACTGCTAATCTTACGGAGGCTGTTTTCTTTAGGGCCGAACTTACCGGTAAAGATGATTTCTATTTCGATGATAGCAACAACGAAAAGAGTAGCCCTTATCATTTAGTGAATCTTGCACTAGGGTATAAAAAGAATAGTTGGGGGGTCACGCTGTGGGGGAGAAATATCTTTGATATGCAGTACGCGGTTCGCGGATTCTTTTTTGAAAATGAGCCGCCGGATTTTCCCGTCAAACGTTACGTGCAGTGGGGCGACCGCGCCCAGGTTGGGCTGAATGTTAGTTATCAGTTCTGAGTAAATTCTAAGTAGAATATGCGAGTCGTAATATTTGGTAACGGCGAGGCTCCTGAGACTAGGGAGATAACAGCGCAGGTATCTAAACAAGATATAATCATCTGCGCAGATGGCGGCGCCAAGCATGCTTTGGCGCTTAGGCTTCCGATTTGTGCCGTAGTGGGGGACTTTGATTCGCTCGATTCCGAGAGTCTGGTAGAACTTGAGAGAACTCAAGTTGAACTTAAGCGGTACCCCAAAGAGAAAGACTGTACCGATCTGGAACTTGCCATGCGGTATAGTATCGGGCTTGGCGCAACTGAACTCTTCCTGGTGGCTTGCCTTGGGGGCCAGCTTGATCATCTGCTTTGCAATTTACAACTTTTTGCCAGTGCGGAATTCTCGAATGTAAGGATTCGTATTTTAGATCACTCCCCAGGGGGAGCCGTAGCAGAGATCGTGCACGCGCCAAAGACCCTCATGCTTTATGGAGAAGTCGGCGCGAGATTCTCGCTTCTTCCCTTAACCTCTGAGATGTTAATAGCTGAATTAAGCGGCATGAAGTGGCCGCTCAAAAATCGTCTTATCAAACAGGGCCAAACACTGGGAATAAGTAACCAGTTTCTTGAACGCCAGGGAAGACTAGTGCTTGAGACCGGCGTGGCCATGGTGTTTTGTGCGGGCGCGCCGTATCTGATATCTTCAGCCAAACTTTAATGGTCACAGGGTAACATGAGCATAAAAGCAATCATTTTCGATTTTGGCGGCGTAATCGGCGAAGACTGTTACTGGACCTGGCTGCGTGCCAATATCAAAAACCTGGAAGAGGAACGTCATTATTTTGAAGAGATCTCCTTTGCGGTTGATTGCTGCGAAATCTCGGCTGCCGAGTTTGTGCGACGCATAGCTCTTAAGGCCGGACTTCCGGATGCCCGTGTTGAAAGCGAGATATTAGGGATGTTAACTGTCTATCCCGAAGTAAAGGCGCTGCTTTCGGAGCTGAAACCTAAATTCAAAATTGGTCTTCTAAGTAATTTTATTTTCGAATGGCTTAATCCGGTGCTTCAAAAGAACGAGATCTACCCTTTGCTAGACGTGCCCATCATCTCTACAGCCGTGAATTTACGAAAACCTGATCCGGAGATTTATAAACTTACCCTGGAACGCCTGGGGGTCGAGGCGCACGAGAGTGTCTTTATAGACGATCGCCCGTACAATCTTGTTCCGGCAGAAGCTCTTGGAATGAAGACGCTGCTGTGTGGAGATCCGAGCAAGCTCAGAGCGGATCTGCTGTCTATGCTTGAAATGTAACCGGGCAGCTTTTAAAGCCTACGGCTTTTCGAACTCTATTTAACACGCCTTCAGCCACGGAAAATGCACGCTCGGCTCCAAGCGTTAGTACCCGCTCGAGCGCGGCTTCATCCGCCCGCAAACGTGTATACTCTTCGCGGTACTCCTTCAAGCTTGAATTAACAAGCTCAAAAAGCTCTTGTTTGGCGTGTCCCCATCCGAGGCCGCCACTGGCCAATCGCTTCTCTAGGTCGGCATACTGAGATTCGCTAGCAAAAAGCTTATAAAGCTCCCCAACCAAATTGCCCTTCAAAACCTTGGGCTGCTCCAGTGGCGTCGAATCCGTGATTATGGACATGATCTTTTTCTTAAGAGTAGTTTCATCACAAAACAAAGGTATCTCATTTCCATAAGACTTTGACATCTTGCGACCGTCCAGCCCGGGGATACTCATTACACGCTCATCAATCACGACCTGTGGAAGTTTAATAACTTCGCCGTAAACGGCATTAAACGACCCAGCCATGTCACGCGCCATCTCCACGTGTTGCTTCTGATCCTTTCCAACTGGCACAATGTCAGGGTCGTACAAGAGAATATCAGCCGCCATTAAAACCGGGTAAGCAAAGACTCCGTGATTGACCTCCTGGTCTTGCGCAAGTGCATCTTTAAATGCGTGCCCTTTCTCTAAGAAACCGAATCCAGTTACGCAGCTAAGGTACCAGGCCAACTCAGTCACCATGGGAATATCCGACTGGCGGTAGATTAGATTCTTTGAGGAATCAAGCCCCAGCGCCAGCCAGGTGGCGACCAGGTCATAAGAAAAAACTTTAAGGGTGGCAGGAGCTTTGTTGGTAGTAAGCGAGTGCATATCGGCGATAAAATAAAAGCACTCGTACTGGCCCTGTTTTTCCAAGGCTGGCTTAATAGTGCCCAGGTAGTTTCCGATATGTACGTTGCCGGAGGCTCTAATGCCGGTGAGGGATCGTTTAGTTGTTTGAGTCATGGCGAGAGTGTAGTCGAAAGCGAAGATAATTTCACCCTAGAAAAACTCCGGCTAAAGTGCAAGTGCGGCGCAGAGTACGGATAATATGGTACGGATAATATGGAGCGGGCGAGGTCGCCGGCCGAGGCCACGAGGTGCCACCAAATCTTAGTCCGATAGGCGGCACCAGCCCGGGTGCGCGCGCTCTTTTCTAATTTTCATGAGATAGTCCCGTCTATTAGCATGTGCCTTAACACCAAACTTGTAGTACTCTCTAGCATTATGAACAAGACAGTACTCACTATCATCATATCCTTCCTAACCCTGCTAGTTTCAATCAGCTTTGCAGAAGAGAAGCGCACTAGCTGCCAATCCACTATTTTGTTGGATCCTGCCACGGGCGAAGTGCTTTTTGAACAGGACGCGCATACGCCTCTACCGCCAGCCTCGATGGCCAAACTTATGACAGCCTATATTGTGCGAAGGCGCGTTAACGAAGGACAGGTCTCCGCTGGGGATATAGTTCGCGTCAGCGCCGAAGTCTCGAAGATCGGCGGCTCGCAGGTTTATCTTAAAGAGCACGAAGAGTTTTCAATCACCGAACTGCTGGAGGCGCTCATGATCGAATCCGCCAACGACGCCGCGCTGGCGCTGGCGGAGCATGTCTCGGGCTCGCGGGAGGGCTTTGTGGATCTTATGAATCAAGAGTCTCAAAAATTGAAGATGACGGAGACTACATTTTTCTCACCGCACGGGTTGCCTCCTGCAAAGGATCAGAAACCCGATCTAATTTCCGCCCATGATTTGGCCTTACTTGCGCAAGCTATCTTGAAAGATACGCCGGAGCTTCTTGAGCTTACAGGAAAGGTCGAAGCTCCATTTAGAGCGGGCGCTTTTGTGATGAGAAATCACAACCACTTGCTCACCAGTTTTCCCGGCTGCGACGGACTTAAAACTGGATATTACGCGCAGGCGGGATTTGGTGTGACCGCCACTGCCCAAAAAAACGGCGCAAGGCTTGTGGCTGTGGCTATGAATTGTCCCACCAGCAAAATTAGGGATGCGGAGGTAAAGGCGCTCTTATCGCGGGGATTTAACCAATTTAAGTTGGTAAAATTAGTAGACCGGGGCGCTGTCGTGCAGTCTGATTCCCCGGTTGTGGGAGGCGCCGTATCCAGTTCCGCTATTTTGGCGAAGGATGAAATTAAAGTTTCGCTTAGGGAACCGCTAGCCTCCTTGGTTGAAAAGAAGGTTGACGGTTGTAATCCGATAAACGCGCCAGCCAAGAAAGATTCAAGTTGTGGAGTCTTGCGCTTCGTATTGAAGGGCAAAGAGATCGCAAAAACCGAGCTGGTGCTCGCACAGGACTTAGAGAAGGGCGGAATGCTTTCAAGCCTCAAGGGCTTGATTGGGTACTAACACTCTAAGGGCCCAGATCTCGGCGGCGCTCAAGCCACCCTCACTCTCAAAATCAAAGTTCTCGCCATCGGGAAAGGCGCCTTTCCCAAAATAGCGATTATTCTCAATTCTAATTTCTAGAAGTTTGGCCTCCTCGCCAAATCCCAGAGATCCAAGCAGTATATCTTCTGCGCGCAATTTTTGATCGGATAAGAAATCTTCGTTCATAGGCCCCAGGAAAAAACAGCTAATAAAACACCAGTTCCTCGTGGGTTTTAACCCATAGGAGTAACCCCATAGCAGTAGCCAGAGTGGTTACCAATTCGGAACAAAGATTAGGATGCGTTGGGATAGTGACAGGAGCAAAGTATGCAATTTTCTATTTTAAATGTCCAGCTTTGTCGCCGCATTTTCCACAGCCGCTGGAACAACCATTCTTCGATCTTATTCTTCGCCACAGTACAAGAAAGGCCCAGACTAAAATCAGAGTTGTTATAATTTTCTGAATCATAGCCCTCCCCAAACGGCCAGACGATAAGTGACAAGCGCCGCCACGTAAGCCAAGCCTGTCATATAGGTAAACATAAAGGCCGTCCAGTACCAGGACCCTGTTTCACGGCGCGTGACTGCCAGGGTGGACATGCACTGGCAGGCAAAAACATAAAACACCATCAGCGAAAGTGCGGTGGCGAGCGAAAAGTGCCCTGAGGCTTTTTGTTGCTGCAAGAGCGAGATCAGGGACTGCGAGGTGCTACTGGTATCGGCTAAATTGTACACTGTAGCGAGGGCGCTAACGAAGACCTCGCGGGCCGCAAAAGAGGCCAGAATACCGACCCCAATCTCCCAGTTAAATCCAAGCGGGCTTATAACAGGCTCTATGAATCTTCCAAGTTGACCGGCAAAACTCTCGTTTATGCCATTTCCGGGAAAGCTAGCAAAGGCCCAGAGCACGATTGAGCAGGCTAGAATGACGGTTCCGGCGCCTTTAATAAAAAGCAGCACCCGGTCCCATACTGCTCGAAGCACAAATCGCAGCGATGGCCGCCGAAGTGGAGGCATCTCCATCACAAAGATCGCTGGTTCGCCCTTCAAAAGCGTGCTTTTCAGAATCTTAGCCACGACAATGGCCGCAAGCGCGCCGAGTAAGTACATCGAAAAGAGCACTAGTCCTTGAAGTGAGATGAACCCCCAAATGTAGTTTGCGGGTACGAAGGCTGCGATCAGCAGGGTGTAAACAGGCAATCTGGCGCTGCAGCTCATTAGCGGCGCTACTAATATGGTGGTCAGGCGATCGGAGAACGAGGGAATAGTGCGGGTGGACATAATGCCCGGAATGGCGCAAGCAAAGCATGAGAGCAGTGGAATAAATGAGCGCCCCTGCAATCCAAAATACCGCATGACCGTATCCATCAGAAAGGCCGCGCGCGCTAAGTAACCGCTGTCCTCAAGTATCCCCAAGAAAAAGAATAGAATTGCAATCTGCGGAATGAAAATTAAGACGCTTCCCACCCCGGGAATAATACCATCTGTTAGTAAACTTTTTAGCGGACCATCACTCAAGAAGCTTCCCAATACTCCGGAAAGCTGCGCAAATAAAGAATCGATAATCTCCATGGGCAGCGCAGCCCAACTGAATATACACTGAAAAACCAACCCCATCAGCCCCAGAAAAAATACGACTCCCCAGATTTTATGAGTGCTAAGTGTGGAGAGCTTCTCCCAGAGTGAGCCTTTCTGGGCCTGTATCAGCGAGACAGACTGTTCCATGAGTTTCTGAATCCAGGTGTAGCGCGCGCTGGCTTCTAACGAGGAGGCATCCAAGCCTTCGTTATTCAGGGCTGCCTGTACCTTTTCGACCTCTTTTTGAACTTGCTTTGATTTAGATTGAGAGCTGCTTGAGATTAGAGAGATTCCCACTATGGTCTTGGCGCTCTCCGAGAATTTTGAGACGGCACCCTCCAGGGTTCCTAGTGCGGATGCTTGTGCTAGGTACCCAGGATTACTTGCAGCCCAAGCAAAACGCTGATTCGAAGCTCGCGGTGCATCTAATAATTTGGAGATGGTCAAGCGCAGCTCTTCTATGCCTCTTTGCTTACTAGCTACCAAAGACACAACCGGCACATCCAACAATCGGCTAAGGATCTCTCTTTTAATTGAGATACCTTTTTTCTCTGCCAGATCTTGCATGTTTAGCGCGAGAATTAACGGAATGCCGAGATCGATGAGCTGCGTAGCTAAATAAAGATTACGCTCTAAGTTGCTGGCATCGATGACGCAGATCAGCATATCAGGTGCAAGCTCGCCCTTTAGCTGCCCCAAGAGAACCTGAGTCGCCACGGCCTCATCGAGCGAGGTGCTGCATAGGGAATAAGTTCCTGGAAGATCCGAGACTATGGCCGTTTGGCCATCTTCCAATTCGAGCCGAGCCTCCTTTTTTTCAACCGTGACGCCCGGATAATTAGCGACTTTATAACGAGAATGCGTGAGCGCGTTAAAGACAGAGGTTTTTCCGCTGTTGGGATTTCCGGCGAGAGCGATTCTCATTACTTTAGTGGTGTGCGGCTCCCGAGTTGGGAGTTCTGTTATCATAAAAAAAAGATTTCAACGGGCCGAGATATTTGCGTCGCCGTCTTAGCGTCACTGGCTCGTCTACTAAAGCTTCGCAATCTGGATCTGTTCCGCTTCGTTCTGACGCAGCGAGAGATCGTACCCGCGCGTTTTAATCTGAATCGGATCTCCGAAAGGAGCTTTGCAGATCACCTCAATCACAGTCCCGGCCACAAGCCCCATCGCTAAAAGTCTCTCTGCTAAGCGAGAGTTACGGGAGATCACCCGTTTAACTGTGGCCTTCTCGCCTGGGCTAAGATCACCTAAGGTTTGTTGAGTGTGCGAAGTTTTGTATGAGGAGTCAGTCATATATATCCCTAAGCTACCCTTACTATGCTATCTCGGTCAAGTGATAGGTAATCATTAGATGCGTTTTATATGCCAAATATGTGCCGAGGTTGGCGATGATATAAATATCCAGTGATATCAAGATGTTGTCGCGGTGGAGCATGCTTAGTGGTCCTCGACATCGGCAAGACAATGTGGAAACTCAAAGCGTATAAACCTTACCACGGTGAGGGTATGAGATGTCATCATTCAGTGTTAAACTGATAGGCAGATGCGAAAACTGCTCCAAATATCTTAAAGAAATGAAGGACCGAGAGCTCATTTCTGCCGTTGGTGAGGCCCTACTTGTACCGTTTCAGGATACAAGTGTGCCCATTCCGCCGATAGAGTATTTGATGGCGATTATGGTTCAGACCGGCAGGACTAAAGATAAGGCCCGACTTGAGGAGATTAAGAAATTTCCATCACTCTTTGATGCATCAAAGCTAACTTCAATATTATCCACTTACGGGTTATTACAGGCATGGCAGAAGATAAACTAAAATCCGCCGCGAGCGCCGAAGCGTCGTCCAAAAATATTTATCGAAGGTAATGTCTCAAGTCGCGGTAACAGCGCATCGCGGAATACTAATAGTTCGCGATGACCCAGCATATTATTCTGCGCTCAGATCATCGGTGGAATTGACCGAAAGCTCCTGCCCAGCGAAGCTCTCTCTGTTCACGCCAAGTCGCCGGCCCAGCTCTTCGCAGATTTCCCCCACCAACTTATAATGCAAACTCTCGCTCAGCCGGATCCGGCCATGACAAACCTCTCCCTGAAGGGCATGGGTGAATTCATCCAGCGCGGATGCGGACATATTAGCATCTTCGGGCTTGTCGCTTAAGATCAGAGCCAAACAGTCGGAAATGCGACGTTGCCGCTGGCTTGGATCATCGATGCCCGGGAGTAATGAGAAATCAGTTGCTTGGGTAACTGTGATTGACTCTTCTTGGCTGGGATTCATAACAACTCCTACTACAACTAACAACGAAGGAGCCACGTTTGTACCACACCGAAACCGCTAATCAACAACCAGTCAGGCCGTGCCCCTTACTATTCCCCGGCAGTAGCAAGATTGTTAATAAACCCGAAGCCCTGCTTGATCTAACACTAACTTCAGTGTACACTGGAGGTAGTGTGTTTTTGGAGTATTTTCGATGGCCAATAAACGAACCAGCAGTCTTAGGAATATTACGCTTAGCGCCGAACAGGATTTAATTGAAATGGCGCGCGCCAAGGCGCGAGCCTCTAAGACCACCTTGAATCACGAATTTCGCAATTGGCTTCGTCAATTTACCAACACGAAAAAGGATTCGATCTGGTATTTCGATTTTATGAAACAATTCGAGGGCGTAAACAGCGGACGTAAGTTTAAGCGCGAGGAGTTTTATGAAGAGTAAAGCTACTAAGCGGCGCTTTTTTATCGACACCAATATTTTAATTTACTGTTTCGATCGACGGTATCCAGCCAAACAGAAGAAGTCGAATGAGTTGATAGCTGAGGCCCTTTCATCTGGTCTCGGAGTAATTAGTCATCAGGTCATTCAAGAGTTCGTGAGTGTTGCCTTAACAAAATTCCAGAAGAGCTTCAATCCCGAGCAATTAATTGCTTATTTAGATGAAGTGCTCTTTGGGCTATGGAAATCTTATCCGAGTCGCGAGATGTATTTAGAGGCTATTTTGCTCCAGCGAAGTTATAAGCTTTCCTGGTGGGATTCGTTAGTCGTGGCCGCAGCCATAGAAACAGGTTGCAGCATAATTTTTTCGGAAGATATGCAGCATGAAGGTAGAATTGCAACGGTGGATATAATAAATCCGTACTGACCACGCCGAGTTTCTTAACTAAGTTTCTTGGGGACAAACGGTAGAATTACCTTAGGCAAAGTCAAGGGTAGTTCGGGCAGCAAAATATCGATAATACCAGTCAATGCCCTACCGCAGCCGCTCGATTTTCTCGCGCTCTTTAATCTCATGCGTAGCAGATTCGGCGCTATGCCCCGAGGCGCGCCACTGCGATGCAACAAGCGGCACAAAGCCCCGTTCGGCCCAGCTTCGCGCCTCTGCCGGAGTAAATTGCAGGAAGCGCCACATCAGGGCAGCTTCAAATGCGCCAAAACCGTTCTTGGTCCATTCAAAAGCCTCTTCGGGTAAAAACTCATACGCGTTCCAGTATCCGGCCAGAGTTGGGCTGGCTCCTATTCCTTTCCAGGCAGAAGTCAGATCATCGCTCAGGCCTAAGGACTCAAATCCAAAGCCGCCCGAAAACACGGCAGTAATCTGAAGGATTTCGTGCGCTTGAGCCCGTAGTGTGCCAGGAATCTTAATCGTATTTAAGACCAGGGAACGCATGAACTCTGAATTGTCTCCATCTTTTAGCGCCAGAAATCCGTTTAAGTAATCATGCGCAAAGGCCAGATCGGCGGCCGCGCCTTGCAACCCATTTGTATAGCGCTCAACTAGTTCAGGTAGTTTTTGGGTCTCGCCAAATTGTACGAAGCTCTTTACGAAGTGATCTTTTGTATAAGCGTATCTGGCTAGCCCGGCAATTAGACGCCGGGCAGAGTCTGGCTCTTTATCTAGATCGCGGCTAAGTAAGGCAAGGCCCACCGCACTTGCACACTGCAAGAGCTCGGCCCTGAGCGCCGTTAAGAGTTCCACCGCTCGTTTCGACTCGAAGGTCAGCGGAGAGGTCCATGAGGCAGAAATAATGCATTGGCCCTTTAGCAGCTGCTCGCGCAACAGGCGAATCTCTAAGATAAGTCTCTTACATTCCTCAAGCGCCTCTTCTGCAAACTCGGCACTTTCCATTTTTTGCAGGGCATTGAGGAAGGCGTAGCGGCCCTGGTGGCCCGAATACAGGTAGTTGACCACGGCATGGCTTGCGACCTGGTCCTTTTTCGAATCACTTGTCATTTTCGAAGTTTATCTGCTGGATGGGTACTGAGGTAGGGGGAGAGTTGGCGAAGCAAGAGTATTCGGGGCGGGGGGGCCCGCCGGCCGATGCCGAGAAGTGGCACGAAAATGTTTGGCCGATAGGCAGAAAGACTTAGGAGACGGTGGCGGCAACGGGCAAATAACCCATCTTCAAACCTTTCAAGTAGTTAGTTCATGCTTCCGTACTTTAGGACTTTTCCGGGGCAAAATTCTGCCGCTCTTTTGCGCTTTTAGAAAGCAATCTCAAAAAATTCCGATCCTTGCATTGCTACGTTACCTGATAATTCAAAAAAAACTTCCAACTTCAGTGCTTATAGTGTAGACAGTATTCCCGGCTTATACGTATATGTAGTGGTAAGGGTTCTCAAAAAACACAATATGTTGTGGTTTACCTGTGTTATCATAAAGTATGAACCGAGTGATGTATTGTGTGTTGGTGGTTGCCCTATATTTAAGATTTCCACATAACCAAAATATTGAGTTGGGCCGGATCTGAGCCTGGGGGCGGTCCTTTGCGCTATGTATGGTCGGTTATCTGTATATCCATATCTAGTTAGTTAGTGGAACTGGATATTTTTTGAGTTTTTAGCGGGAGTTACGTAATGCAAGAGAATACTTCACCATCGCAGTCAGAGATTACCATACAAGGCAAACTTAAGCCTGCCCTTGAAACTAACGGCAAAGATAAGACCCTAGATCTTAATTCTGAGCGCAGAACCTCCGATATGAAACAAGCCAATCTTACTCCAAGTATTAATAATCTGACGGTAGTTAAACGAAACGGCATGCTGGTGCCCTTTCGAAAAGACCGAGTAGCCACCGCCATCGAGGCCGCTTTTCGGGCGCATTCCGGTATTCCAAGCACCGCGCCGCTTCCGCAAGATCTCTATAGCCTGGTTCAGGACGGCACCCAACGCGTTGTAGAAGAGTGTTTAAAGTTGGCTCAAAACGGCGCCGGGCTCACGGTCGAAGGTATTCAGGATTTAGTCGAAGTCAAATTAATGGAGATAGGCCAACACGACGTGGCGCGTCGCTACATTATATATCGCGAGGAACACAAGTTCTTGCGCGATGATTCCCCTAGAAATCTTAAGATTATGCGCCGCGATGGAAAATCCCTGGTGCGTTTTAACCCCATGAAAATCGGCGCCGCCATTGAGAAAGCTTTTAGAGCCTCCATGGCGATAGAAGGCGCCAGCCCCCAATCCGTGATTGATGCCGTAAATTTAGTTACGAACAAAGTCGTGCAGCGCGCGGCCTTGATGGTCAAGGAAGGAAAGACGCTCGAGGTTGAGCTGATTCAGGACGAAGTCGAGCGGCAGCTAATGGCGGAGGGTTTTTATAAGATCGCAAAGGATTTTATCTTGTACCGCGCTGAGCGCGCAGCCTTGAGAGCGCGATCCGAAGTCGTCACGCATATTGAAACCACAGGCGAGAATGCAGCCGTTACCAAAATTGAGCGTAAAACGGTAGAGATTGGCGCCGGTGCCGAGAACACTGTTGAGAAAGAGCAACATCAGGCAGACCCAGGCGTAATCTTCCAAGCCACCGATAGAGAGCGCGGGCAGATATCAATAAGCGAGGCCGAGCTGCGCGAGCGCATAAAATTCGCCTGCAAAGGGCATGAGCATCTCTGCTCCGCCGACGAAGTTTATCAAGAATCGGTTAAGAACTTTTATACCGGCATCAAGCTTGACGAGATGGATACTGCCAACATGATGGCGGCCCGTTCCAAAATTGAAAAGGAACCGGCCTACACTTATGTAGCGGCGGGGCTGTTGTTAGATGTGATCTACCGCGAGACGTTCGGAACGCCGGCTAGCGATCCATCCATCGAAGCAAAGCAGCGCAATTACTTGAAGACTTATCTTGCGCGCGGCATTGAGGCCGAGAGATTAGATCCAAAGCTGTTGGATTTCGACCTTGATAAGATAGCCGCTGCCATCAAGCTTGAGAGGGATCGCGATTTCACGTATTTAGGCCTGCAAACCCTTTACGATAGATATCTGATCCATATCAACGATCGGCGCATCGAGAGTCCGCAAATTTTCTGGATGCGGGTTGCTATGGGGCTTAGCATGAACGAAGGCGCTCAGAAGAATGAACGCGCCATTGAATTCTACAACGTGCTCTCTAAGTTTCTTTTCACCTCCAGCACGCCAACCTTGTTTAATGCCGGCACGCCGCACTCGCAACTAAGCAGTTGTTATCTTTCTACGGTCATGGACGATCTGAAACATATCTTTAAGATAGTTTCCGACGATGCTCAGCTTTCAAAGTGGGCCGGTGGTCTCGGTAACGATTGGACCAACGTGCGCGCAACCGGAGCCCGCATTAAGGGCACTAATGGACGCAGCCAGGGGGTGATTCCTTTCCTTAAGGTTGCCAACGATACTGCTGTCGCGGTTAATCAAGGCGGCAAACGTAAAGGCGCCATGTGCGCATATCTTGAAACTTGGCATCTTGATATCGAAGATTTCCTTGAACTCAGGAAGAATACCGGCGACGAGCGCCGCCGTACGCATGACATGAATACCGCCAACTGGATCCCAGATCTATTTATGAAGCGCGTCTTGGCAAATGGAAACTGGACCCTGTTTAGCCCAAGCGATACCCCGGACCTCCACGATCTATACGGCAAAGCCTTTGAGAAGCGCTACATGGAATACGAAGCCGCGGTCGATAGAGGGGAGCTTAAACTCTTCAAGCGTATCGAAGCTGTAACACTATGGCGCAAAATGCTAAGCATGTTATTTGAGACAGGCCACCCTTGGATAACCTTTAAGGACCCATCCAACGTGCGCTCGCCCCAAGATCATACCGGGGTAGTGCATAGCTCAAACCTCTGCACCGAGATCTTGCTTAACACCTCGGTGGACGAGACCGCCGTTTGTAACTTGGGATCAGTTAATCTTGCCGCACATTGCACCAAGGACGGGCTAAACCAGGAGCTCTTAGCATCCACCGTCAGAACTGCCGTGCGGATGTTGGATAACGTGATTGATATCAATTTCTATCCAACACCCGAGGCCCGTAACGCCAACTTAAAGCACCGGCCTATTGGTCTTGGATTAATGGCTTTCCAGGACGCGCTCTTTGTTCAGCATATCCCTTATTCAAGTTTGGAGGCGGTGCAGTTCGCTGACCGTTCTATGGAGGCGATCTCTTACTATGCGATTTTGGCCTCATGCGAGCTCGCAAAAGAGAAAGGCACATACTCTACTTACAAGGGATCCAAGTGGGAGAGGGGGTTACTACCCATTGATACCTTAAAGGTTTTGGCAGAGGAGCGTGGCGCTGAATTCCTGGATCTCGACTCATCCGCTAGCATGGATTGGTCGAGCCTCAGGGAGCAGGTTAAAAAACATGGCATGCGAAATAGCAATACCATGGCGATTGCGCCCACGGCCACGATCTCAAACATTACCGGTGTGACTCAGTCAATTGAACCCACATTTAAGCACATGTACGCCAAGTCGAATCTGTCGGGAGAATTCTTGGTTTACAACACCTATCTTGTTGAAGATTTGAAACGGTTAGGTTTGTGGGATTCAGAGATGGTGGACGATCTAAAATATTTTGATGGATCAATCTCGGAGATCGAGAGAGTTCCTCAGGATATTAAGACTCTTTATCTCACCGCGTTTGAGATTGAGCCGGAATGGATCATTGAATGCGCCAGCCGTCGCCAGAAGTGGATCGACATGGGGCAATCCTTAAACCTTTATATCTCGCAACCGAGCGGCAAGAAGTTAAACGATATGTATCTGCTGGCATGGAGAAAAGGGTTAAAGACGACTTATTATCTGAGATCGGTCGGAGCTACGCAGATTGAAAAATCCACCATGGATATCAATCGTCGCGGTTTGCAGCCACGTTGGATGAAAAATAAATCCGCCTCGGCTAATATCGTGGTGGATAGAGCAGAGGCTGCGCCGAACCAGAAGCTGGAAGCCCCAAAAGCGTGCAGTCTGGGTGGTGATGAGTGCGAGAGTTGCCAGTAGATAGATCGCGGGAATAAGAATTATTGTATTAGGAGCATTTGAAGATGTTAAATTTTGACGACGACAACGCAGGCGAAAAGAAACCAGAAAAGATCGATGGCTCGGCCTTTGCTGACCGCGACGGACACGGCAGAGAACGCCGATTTACCGCCGACCAGAAGCGCTTGATTAACTGTAACCAGGTCGACGTTAACCAACTCATGCCGCTAAAGTACAAATGGGCCTGGGAGCATTATCTAAACGGCTGCGCCAACAACTGGCTGCCCACCGAAGTTGCCATGGGGAAAGATATAGAGCTTTGGAAGTCGGATAGCCTCTCCGAGGACGAGCGCTTGGTAATTATGCGAAATTTAGGCTTCTTCAGCACCGCCGAGAGTCTAGTTGGCAACAACATAGTGCTTGCCATCTTTAAGCAGATCACCAATCCCGAATGCCGCCAGTATCTTTTGAGGCAGTCATTTGAAGAGGCCGTGCACACTCATACATTTCACTACATTGTTGAGTCGTTGGCGCTCGATCAGAGTGCGGTCTTTAATATGTATAACGAGGTGAATTCTATACATGCCAAAGATCAGTTCGAGATGCGCCTGACAGAAGATCTGTTAAAGCCTGATTTCTCTACTGCTACTAAAGAGGGTGCGCAAAAATTTCTTGAGAATTTAATCGGATACTACATCATCATGGAAGGCCTCTTTTTCTACAGCGGCTTTGTGATGATACTCTCATTCCATCGCCAGAACCGCATGACCGGTATCGGCGAGCAGTTCCAGTATATTTTAAGGGACGAAACGATACATTTGAACTTTGGTATAGATCTGATTAACGGTATCAAAGAGGAAAATCCGGAGCTCTGGAGCCCTGAGTTTCAAGATCATGTCATCGACCTAGTGCGCCAAGCCGTAGAACTTGAGTGCCAGTACGCCAGCGACTGCCTTCCACGTGGAATCCTAGGCTTAACCGCCCCCATGTTCCGCGACTACGTGCAGCACATAGCAGATCGCCGATTAGAACGCATCGGACTGAAAGCCCTGTACGGTTCGAAGAATCCCTTCCCCTGGATGAGCGAGACTATTGATCTTGGGAAAGAGAAGAACTTTTTCGAAACACGTGTGACAGATTACCAGAGCTCGGGGAATTTGAGCTGGTAGTGGGGGCGGGAAGATAAATCTTCTATCGCCACCGTAGTAGATTCAACTGCTCTTTCTAGGTTAAAAAATCCAATTCGTAAATTCATCAGGAACGAATCGCATCGCAGCCATCAAGTGCGATCTAAACTTTCAAGTGGCAATGAATATCTCTTCATAATCTGATCGGCGCTAATCATAGTCCAACCGTTAATTATCGTTTGGCTAATCAGCAAGCGATCGAAGGGATCGCGGTGGATAGGTGGCAGCCTGTCGAGAAAAAAGATTGCGGGATCTTCTAGGCGCTCATACCTAAAGCCCGCCTGCTTGATGGCATTTGGCAGCAACTCTTGGGGAGGTTTAGGCAAGGGTAATTTGCCGAGGCCAAACTTGATCTGAATCTCCCAGGTGGACACTTGCGAGAATATGAACTCAGAATTCTCCGAGTCGAAGCGCTCACGGAATGCCCGCTCATTTACGGCTTCGCTTCCCGTTAGGACCCAAAGAGCAACCTGAGTATCGAGTAGATAGGACTTAACTGGCGAGGTCACTGTGCTCCGTAATAGTCGTTTTCAAAATCAGTTAACGGTGAATCAAAATCATCCGGCAACTCAAATTTCCCCTTCAGTCCCCCGAAAGTTAGCCCCTTAACTTCAGAGTTCTTGGTCAAGGGTTGCAGAACGGCAAAGGGAACATTCCGATAAGCGATGATAAACGAGCGTCCCTTGAGGACCAGCTTGGCGTAATGACTAAAGCGCGCTTTGATTTCATGGATGTTTAATACAGTCATTAACGTAGTCTAGTATATGACAAGTTGTTAGTCAAGTTGATTCGACCGTCATTATGGAAAAGGAAGACTCTCAGAGACTTTTCTGATGGACAATTTTTGCACCCTCACAGAGCCCTAGTAGCTAAAGCAGCTGGGAATTTAAAAATGACTTGACTAAGTCACTTAGCTAAGCTAAGCTGGATATTATGAATAAGAAAAAGAAACAGGTCACAATTCATGTCGCCAAGACCAATCTTTCTAAGTTGATAAACGAGTTGGATAATTACTCTGAGGTTGTGATTGCTAAGGGCAAAGTGCCCGTGGCGAAATTGATACGGTTTAGCACACCTAAATATAAGCGCGTACTGGGCTGGGGTCGCGGAGTCGTAGAAATTGCAGAGGATTTTAACGAACCGCTTAAGGACTTCGAGGAGTACATGTGAAGCGATTTTTAATTGATACCCAAGCCTTTCTCTGGTTTTCTGAAGGGTCTAAACAGCTTTCAATTAAAGCCTCGAAATTGTTCCTGGATACCGACAACCAACTTTTTTTTAGCGTGGCTTCCATTTGGGAACTTGCAATCAAGATTGGGCTCGGAAAGCTAAAGCTTGAACAGGATCTAAAGACTCTAGTCAGTGAAGGCAGCGCCCGCAACCGTATCGAGATTTTACCGGTATTTGCAGAGCATGCTTATAAAGTACAAACGTTATCTTCTTTTCACAGAGATCCTTTTGACAGACTTCTGGTTGTGCAGGCTGAGGAAGAAAAGCTGGATTTAATCAGTAACGACAAGATCTTTGATCGGTATGATGTCGCAAGGGTTTGGTGACGTCCGTTACGCTAGGGATAGAGCCGGGAAATAGTCCAGCGCGCATCAGCATCCTTCTTGTACACCACGCGCTCATGAAGTCTGCCGGCTCTTAAGAGCATAAACTCAACTCGCTCCGGAACAACTCGGAAACCGCCCCAATGCGGCGGGCGTGGCACCTGCCTTCCTAAAAACGTTTCACGAAATTCCCGCATGCGCTCTGTCAAAGCTTTGCGAGAGGGAAGCTCTTCGCTTTGGAGTGAAGCCCAGGCGCTCAGCTGACTCTCTCGTGGTCGTGTTGCAAAGTAGGCATCGCTCTCTTCCTCGCTTGTGCGCTCAACCGTACCTTGAACTCTCACCTGACGCTGAATGGTTTCCCAATAAAAAGTTAGCGCAGCCTTCGGTGCGGCCGTCAGCGACTGGCCCTTTACTGAATCGTAATTGGTGTAAAACACGAAGCCGCGCGCGTCGGTATTTTTCAGAAGTACCATGCGGCCATTAGGGAAGCTGTTCGGGTCTAAAGTTGATAGGCACATAGCGTTTGGAAACTGTATCCAAAAGCATCGCCGCATTAGTGCGTACCAGCTTTCAAACTGTTTAACGGGGTCGGGCGCTAGCTTGGAAATATCAGGCTCTCGGCTTAGAAGGACCCAGGGATGGCAGATTCCAAATATTATCTCTCGCGCAGTATATTTGGCAGTATATTTCATTGGGGCTTAGCCGCATTCCACATGCTGAACATGAATATGAAGCCCAGCGTTCTAAGTATCAG
>CAZVWV010000005.1:2108-11518 GCA_964631745.1 uncultured Bdellovibrionales bacterium | reverse complement strand
GTAGTGCCATAGTCGAGACACCGATATGGAGCTGCTTTAGAATCTCCAAGCTAAATTCCAGCGCTTTCTGTATCGCGCCGCGTGTTAGCTGCAAATAGAGCACCAGCAATATGTCAGTAAAGATCCCGGCGCACATAAATTTAATATGTGTATTACGGCAGCGGCGCTTAAAATATCCGATCACCAGCAGCACCCAGGCCAGAGATGCGATCCACATGTATAGGGTCATAGGGTATGGGCTTTAAAAGTAAGATTTGAACATAACCATAACCTAATGGTTATGGTTGAGCTATGCGGATTCTTTCGATGAATGTGATGGTGATAGCGGCGGAAGCTGGGTTCGCTCGCACGCGCAAAGTATTTGATCGAATATTAGGAGATCCCCTGACACACTATTTGGTCATCGCCGCCTCCGGCTATCACAAAATTCATGCGCGTATATCCTTGCGGAACGGGTACGTGCTTATTAGCTAACACACTCATCCATTGTTTATCAAAGACGCGGCCCCATTTGCACTCAATTACTCGACATACCCTATCGCCATTACTAAGTACTACCAAGTCCACCTGCCCCTGCTTGTCCCAGTAATCTACTAATTCATAATCAGGGGTTGCTAGCATCAGTTGTTGGCACAAGGTCTCGTCCTGTAATCGTCCCCTGCTATTCTCTAAGTATTCCCGAAAATAAAGCTCAAATGCCCGTCCCGTAAAATGTGGGATGTAGTACCCACATTCTGAAAGCTTAACTTGATAGGGGAACAAAAGACCTGATGTGTTGTTTTTTATATACTCACGGAGGGGTGATAAGATTTGAAAATGGAAGTTTAGGAAGAAGTCCTTCATATGGTACTTAGGCAGATCTTCATATTGAAAACGCCTTCGCGCAAAGGGGCGCTTCTCGAAGAGAAGGCCGTATTTCACCAGATTCTCAACGCTTCTAGAAACCACGGGTTCACTTAATCCAGATTTCAGGCAAATTTGTTTCTGTGAAGATCCATCCTGCCCGATTACAGATAGAATTTTTTTTACCGTGTTCTGTCCCTGAGTGTTAAACTCAAGCGAAACTATTTCGTCAATCTCCTCCAAGAGATTTCTGTCTTTGATAAAGAAGGCCTGGTTTATTCCGTGGATAAAGCCTTTCTTTAGATCGATTCTATTCAAGTAATACGGCACTCCGCCGGTCATGAAGTATGCCAGCATTGCTTCATTATGGTTCCAGCTTGCTAGCCAAAGGTCTCTGACTTCGGCAAAACTAAAGGGCTTGAGCCAAATACTCGCGGCAGTTTGAAGCCCTCTTAGAATCTTCTCTTCCCCGCCAACGTGGTCCGCAAAGAATTTATTTGATGAGCCGCATACGATCACGTTAACCTTTGCGCTGATCTCCCAATCAAGCCAAGCGGTTTTTAACGCACTGATAAAGCCATTGCCTTGTTTGGCTAGCCACTGAATCTCATCAAAAAACAAGGAAAATTTCCCCGCTCTTTTCTTGACGAATGTTGTAATTGCATCAAAGGCGCTAGTCCAATCGAGCGCATCGCTTCGGAGCTTGGTCAACGAGGCGTCTCCACTTACGCGCGACCACTGCTGAGCAAAGCTGTTCAACATCACTCGGGACTTAGCGTCCTTTAGTCCAGTAAATAGAAACGAGTCCGAGAGTTCCTGAGCTAGGCTCTTAAGCAGTGCTGATTTTCCGACCCTTCTTCTTCCTCTAAGGTAGATGAATTCAGATTTTTCGGACGCTAGAATTTTGCGAACGCTAACCATCTCTGTGCGTGGGAGTAACTCTGCCATGGTACAGATTGTGTCATACTTGCGTTTTGCTCGTCAAGCTAAAAAATGCAAGTATGTAATAGCCTGATTATATTATGTTAAATAAATAGGCGATTTTTGAAATTTTCTAACATATTGATATAACAATACTTAATAGATTTACATTGCTTTGCTCTACTGTGTAGTGCAAGCAGAGTGTTAGCTAAAGAGCCCATAATCTCCTGTCAATTAGTTACGGTCTGGCGCAGGCCGAAGCTGTAAAACGATTCCGATAAGCAGGGCAAACACGGCAAGAATGCACCACTCATACACATAACCAAGATGTCTTCCGGCCGGGACCACTGTGTCAAAGAGCGGCGCAGGAAAGTCGCTTAGCTTATGTTGCTTTTGAGTCAGCGACATCGCTGATTTAAAGCCCATCACCAGAAGCTCTTCTTGGCCGGAACCTGATTTAACAATTTCTTTTTCCGCCAGGGCCGGGTCTTCCGTGCTCATCAGTTCGGCATAGACTGGAAGGATTTTGTATGGGAGCTGTTTCTGAATATTATCAAGATCCACGCGCAACCAGGCCTCAACCCAGGGATTATCGCCGCCCGCCGGCGGATCTGTAGGAGCTAGAAAACTCCTTGGATTTGAAGCTTTAATTAAACCGGTGAGAGTCGCGTGCTGGTGTGGCTGAAATATCTTCCTTTCTTCTTTGGAAGATTTTTCTAACGGTACAAAGCCACGATTGACCAGGATATAATCGGTGCTCCCGTCGATTTTTAGTGGGGTAAGCAATGCCACTCCAGCCATCTGTTCGAAAGTACGGTTTCTAATCACCATCTCATGCGCGAAATCTAATTCTCCAGAGATTTTTATGCGCCGATACGGCAGGTCTTCCCAGTTCAAAGATGCAGAATTCAGAATCGATGTCAGCGGTACGATTTCAGCCGACAATCGCTCTTCAAGCTTTTGAATGTAAATCAATTTTTGACCGTGACGCTCCCACTGCCAGTATGATAATCGCAAAAAGAGCGCCATAAAGAGTAGGCAGGGAACGGTGATTCTAGAGCGAAAATATATATGCATTTTGTCTATAACAAGCACCAATCTAAGCCAAAAAATAACGAAGAACAAATCAGGAGTGCCCGCATCCCACACAGATTTGATATGAGCTTAAAATCGGTGTAATCTGCAATAGTCATGGTAAATACCCTCAATATATTAGGGGTTGGGGCTGGATATCCTCTGAACTCTATCGATAATAGCCTGCTTGAGTCCTTTCGCAGAGAGAACGCCTCCTCGGCCATTCTAAACGAAACAGGCATTGAATCGCGCGCGACGGTTTTACCAATTGACTACTTACGCGAAACATTAAATCGAGACCCCTGGCAATCTAAAGATATCGCCAAGCAAACTATCTCGGAGATCGCTTGGGCGGCGGCGGAGAAGGCCCTGGCTAGGGCGGGCATTTCAGCGGAGGAGGTCGGGCTCATCATTGGTGAGAACGCTACGCCGCTTGAGACTACTCCGTCTGAGGCACAACGGCTTGGCAAAGCTTTATCGATCAAAGTTCCAGCTTACGACGTGCAAAGCTGCTCGAGCTCGCTCTTGTTGTGTCTAAATGTTTTATCTAAATGGAGAAGTGAGCGGGTTCCCAAATACGTACTGTTTATTTCGACTCATACTCCAACGCAGCGAGTTAATTATGCAGAGGGCCAGGCCGGTTGGTATTTCGGAGACGCCGCCGCCGCTATGGTTGTTTCGACTGAAGTGCAGGGCAAGTTGAAATTGCGAAATGTGTCGTACAGAACGGCCCTGGAGATTGAAGATTCAGTACGCTTCGATTTATACAGCTCAGCGGAAATTAGATCGGACACTGTGAAAAATATTTACGCACAGACACAGCTCGTATTGGAAGATGCTCAAAGGCAGGATCTCCTGCGCACTACGCTCCAAGATAGCTGCACAAAGATTATAGGTACGCAGCTTTCTCCTCGGTATATGGAACGAACATTCGCATCATTTCAAGATAGGATGCTCTCAAACGCAAAAACCAAAGGATATAGTTTGGCGTCTGCCAGTCTCAGTGTGTTGGCAGATGAATGGGACAACATTCACACGGGCGAGTCGTTGGTAGTCATGGAAGCTGGCTTAGGCTTAGGGCAGGGGCTGGCATGGCTGGGAGTATAAGATCGTGAGTGATACGGGAAGAATGCACGTAATCGCCATGGGTTCGGCTCATCCGAGCACCAAGATCACCAACCAGTTCATTGAAGAGCTGAATGTCGGCACGAACGCCGAATGGATCAGGGAGAAAATCGGCATCGAAGAGAGGCTATCTACTCTTCCGCTGGAGTATATTAACGCCACCAAGAACTTGGATCCAAGAGAGGCGCGAAAGGTTGCCTCCATGACTCCTACTGAACTTGGCATTGCGGCTGCAACCCAGGCCCTAAAGCGCGCCGGAATTCAGGCTTCGCAGATTGGATTGCTAGTGGTGAATTGTTGCACTCCGGAGGCCACTGTTCCTTCAGAATCTATCCGGCTAGCGAGGGCGCTGGGGGTTAAGGCTGAATGCTATGAAGTCTTCTCCGCCTGTCCGGTCTTTGCCTTGCATTTGGACTTTCTCTCTAAATTTGAAGAACTTCCTGAATATGTTCTCTGCATTTCGGCCGCGACGCTTACGCAAAACGTTAACTATAGCGACCGCTCCGACGGCGCTATTTGGGGGGACGGCGCTGCGGCTTGGATCGTATCAACTAAGCACAAAGGCCCTCTAAAAGTTTTGGACACGTTATTTATGGCAGACCCGACCCGCTGCGACGCGGTTGTGGTTGACACTTATGGGCATTTTCACCAGGATGGACGCGCCGTGCGCGACTTTTCTGTACGGCAAACCGTACGATTAATCCGAAGTATAGAAGAGAGATTTCAGGTCGATTGGTCCCGGGATGCCTTTATCGGGCATCAAGCTAACAGCACCATGCTTTTGCAGATTACCAATAATCGCCAAATTCCCGCTTCAAATCACTGGCATAATGTTACTTTTTGCGGAAATCAGGCTGGCGCCAGCGCACCGGCTGTTTTGGCAGAGCACTGGGATAAGTTAGTGCCTGGGATGAAGGTTATCATCGCCGTAGTCGGAGCTGGCCTTAGTTGGGGTTCGATCGTATTTGAGGTTCTTGATCACCAGATAACCGTATAATACCCTTAACGACATAATCGTATTCCGAGGAGTAGCTGATGCATAGATATCTACTTTTAGCTGTGTTGCTTTGCGCGCCGGTCTTGGCGCTAGGAGAGGACTCTAACTCCGATCCTAAATCGGGCCGCCTTGCAGACGGCAGGGCCTATCGCACAGACCCAAGCGGCACTCAGCTGGTCGATTATATCGCTGAGCTTGAGTTGAGCGTTGAAAGTTTGAAGCGTCGAGTAAATGGCCTTGAAGATGAAGTCAGCGAGAAGCAGAAAGTTATTGAGCGAGTTAATAAAGGCGAGCAAGCTCGGGGCGAGTTGGAAGAGAGAGATCTGACGGTCAACACTGGGGCCGCAAGTGCAAAGCAAAGCCCTAAAGATTTAGAACTGAATAAAATTAGGACTCAGAGCCAGAGTGAGATATTAATTCTTAAGAATAGAATAGCGGAACTGGAGCAGCAATTGGATAGCCAGCGCCGAACGCTGCACTCATCCTCTGACACCAACGCTCGTACGCTTGGCGATAAAGAGGCTCAGCTTGCAGCCCTGCGCCAGGAATTTGCAAATCTTAAGACGGATTTTGATGTCGATAAGCAGATTCACGAAAAGGAAGCGGGGGAACTTACTAGTCAGATCGCGCTTCTTAAAGAGGAATTGGATAGCCGTAATGAAACGATAGAAACCGTTCAGGAACAACTTGAAACCGCCAATCAGGAGATTAAGAGAGTTTCCGATGAAAGAGATAATCTTTTTAAGGTGGCCAACAAAAATCGCGCGCCAGAGATCGTGTATCAGGAGGCTAGCCATGGCCATGAAGATTCAAGAGCTTCGTTCTCATCTGCTAAGATTAGGGCGCTAGAATCACTAAAGAGTACCTTGTTCACGGAGCTTAACCAGCTTGGCAGCTTACAATCCTCAAGAGATTCGTTGATGCGCTCTTATGCCGCTGGAAACCATGCCGTAATGTTTCGTCCAACCTTGGCGATCTCTTCGCGTGGGCTAAAAGCCGATCAGATTAGAAAGCAGGTGCAGCAGGCTGAGAGCGTGCGCGATCTGTCGCTACTAAAGGGTGAAATAAACGAAGTGAAACTAAAGCTTCAAGATGATGTGGCTTTGCTTAAGAGGCTTGCCGGATCGTCGGCTCGCTAACCCGCCGTTCCTCACTCAAGGCCACCAATGTGCCAAGCAAGACGAACACCAGCAGTAACACCTCGCTATCTCCTAAATTATACTCAACCATCCCGGCTATCTGCCATGAAATAACTGCGCAGCCAATTGAGGCTGTGAGAATGGATTCGCGCTTTGAGAATTTCTCTCTAAACGCTAACTGCAAGATAGAATAGATCCACCACAAATAAATAAAAAACGAGATCCAGCCAAGTTCCACGATGATGTTAATAAAGTTGTTGTGGAAATGTGTTAGGACCTTTGGGATTTCAGGGGAAAAGCGGCTTAGTAGATGCCCATTTTCAAAGCCGATACCCAAAGGATATCTAAGTGCCAAATCCACACCGATATCCCATATCTCGGCTCTGCCGCCTGAGATGTAGAAATGCTCCTGAGAATGAAGCAATCTGCTTCTTATCGGATCGAAGGCGAACGCGATGAGCGCGATTCCTAGAAGAGCTGGGAAGAGATACCGTTTACCGTAAAGAATTACTAAGATTGAAGACCCGATTAAAACCCCGGTCCAAGGACCACGCTTAAGATTTACCAGTAAGGCAGTTATTAGAAGTGGTAAGATTAAGCGCAGCAATAGGCGGGCTTGGTTTTGAAAGTTCTCAAGCGAAATCAAAGGAGTTCTGGCAAAATATAAAATTTGAATGAGCGACAATCCAAGCAATCCGATGCGAACTTGATTACTCCAAGCAAAATTGGACGAGAAAGCAGTTGCTATCAATAGTATCGTGGTTAGCACACATATACCTAAATCGCCGCAGCAGGGCTCTAAGCAGAAATGATTTCTTAGTGGCTCTCGATCGGCCGGTTTCCGAAGTGAGTAGATTATAAACCCAGCGCAAAGTACCGTGATGAGCGCCAGCTGCCCTGATTCGGTCACTTTACCTAGAAATATAGGAGGCACAATTTTCGGGTAAGCGCCTTCAAGTACCGAGTGCGTAGCAGCAACTGCTTGACCCAGCAAGAGGACTAGGACGGTTCTGGCCGGAGAGGCACATAGGCTGATTGAACAGAACACGGGAATCAGAAAGGCGACCAAAATAAAGCCCGCTAACTTTGGTAAACTGTGTAAGGGCTCTAGGCCAAAAATTGAACCAGCAAAAGATACCAGTAAAAACAATAGTAGTGGAGCCAGGATAGGCGCTGAAAGTCTAGTGCTTAGCCGGGCATCGCCGCTACAAAGCCACAAAATAGAGTAGGCTGCTAGGACAATGTAGGCTAAGGATAGTTTTAGAGGGATTAAAAAAATGCCACTCAGGCTAATGACCATCCCGTAATCACGGTACAGTCCTAAAATTTTTTTTTGTATCGCGTCAAGCACTGCGCTGAGTGTAGGATGATGATTATTGATTGACAAGTTGAGTAATCAAAGTATGAGAATTGACGGTAAATTTGACAATACGGTGAGCTCTGGTTTGGCAAAAAGATGCATTCAAGCTGCCTTGATGCTCTGTCTTTTGTATGTCGTTCCCGATCAGCGCGCAAGCGCAGAGACGCCACGGTTGTGGCAGGGTATGAGCCAGGCCCAAGTTTTGAAATTAAAAGGTCCGGCGCTGGAGCGCATTGAGTACGAAACTAAACGCCAAGAAAAATGGCTCTATCCCGAGGAGGAGTTGGGCTTTCGAGAGGGGCGATTATTCACCTGGTGGAATGCTCATGTCGATATGTTTGCACATTTATCGCAGCCCCCACGGGAACTTTATGCAACCAAACCTGCCAAAGCGGAGCTTCAGCCTTCTTTTAACGAAAAAAAACAGAGTAAGCAGAGTAACAAGCCGGAACGCATTCAGAATCTTTTGCAGGAAGTTTTTCGAGATTTACCCTCCGATGCGCCCACCTCCTCGGTGCCTGCCGGCCCGGGTCTGATGAAATAGTTAGTTACTTGATCGACAACGGAACAGGCTCCAGGAACGATTCGTTCGAATCTTCCACGCTGTTCTCACGTTTAGCGTACTGCTCTTCAATAAATACATTCTCGCGTTTCAGTTTCTCGGTCAGTTCGTCAAACTGTTCTTCCGAAATCGGGTCCGCCGCAGCTTCGACCATCTCGTCTGGTACCGGATTGAGGACGAAATTGCCCACCATATCTAGAAAATATCGTAGGGTGCGTTTCATGATGGTTGGCAACTTTGCAAATTCGTCTAGATTGGAAAGTTTTAGCGAGGCCAGCTCTGTGCCCGATATTAATCCAAAGACTATGTTGCCTTCAGATTTGTTATCGTTGGCCGTTACAACTAAGCAAAGGCAATCTCGTTCAGGAGCGTTGTGATCGACGAGCCTTAAGTCCACTCGCGGCCAGCCCTCCCAATCACTGACTTCAAGTTCAAAACCGAAGCGTTCGCCCATCTTAATCTTGCAGGTTTCTTGCAAGCCTTTGCGAACCATGTTCATGGCTTTGAGCATGAGGTTGTGGCGCAAGCTCCTCTGTCTGGATTCCTTGCTGACGATAGCTTCTTGTTCTTGGAGGCCCTTTGAGATTCTGTCGGCAAAACTCCCGACTGTCGAACCTAACAGATTCTGAGCCTCCGATTCGCCGAAGTTTCCAAGCAGCGCTTTTCTAAAATGCGAACTACTCATGTTTCCCCGTATTCACTTCCCCTGAGCCTTTGCAATTACACACGAGCGCGTCCTGAGCCGTGAACGCACGCTTCCCAAGTGAGTATTTCGGTGCATATCAGGGCCAGCTTTACGATTCAGGGCAAATTGAGAGTAGGTAAATTTCCTATATGGATTAGAGTATTTTAGCCCAAGTCGGTGTTTGGGGGCAGCTTCTCAATAATTTTAGTGAGTTAGAAGCCGGAGCTGTATCTGCGCAATGCTCCAATATATCAGATTGCAAATTGGCTCCCGAGCATCTCATACAGCTTCCCCGCAGCGTAGAGCGGAACCCATTTTAGGTTATCTTGCACTTCAACGTTTCTTTGACAAAGGATGATTCCCTGTTTTGAACCGTATTCCTGCATATACATATGCAAACTCTTTAGTCGACCTTTTGCAGAGTTCTTAACTTCGATGGGATAGATTTTGTTGTTTCCTTGCAGCAGAAAATCCACTTCGGCTTCAGCTCCTCTAGCGCTACGATCCCAGTAAAAAAGACGCGGGCGGCTAAATGGATCCTGTGAACAAAGTAGCTCCTGAGCCACAAATTGTTCTGCAAGGACTCCCTCGTATACCTCTAGCAGATCGTCTTTCGATGAAAATTTGCTCCAGTCATACCCCAAAGATGATTGAAGTAGACCTATATCCAAATAAGAATAGCGGAAACGACCTTCATCAAGCAT
>CAZVWV010000005.1:0-2098 GCA_964631745.1 uncultured Bdellovibrionales bacterium | reverse complement strand
CCCTTCCAGTGGTGGTCTTCGCGCATTAGATGAATTAATCCTGTTAATCAAGTGGGCAAGTTCAAACAAGCGTAAGGCAGCTTTGACCTTTTCTGCTCTAAGGCCTTCTCCAAGTTTAGAGAGATTGATATTTGAGCGCAGCGTAGTTGAAGGCAGTTTTAGAAAGACTGTTTGCAGGGCCTCCCAGGAGATCCGCTTTGAGTACTTATTTATGTCATCGAGATAATCGGCCAAGATCCCTCGCTGTTCCTTAGCAACATCAGGTAATGCACCGCTCTCAATATAACGATTAACAACCTTTGGCATCCCACCGATTCGGAAGTAAAGATTCAACAGATAATTAAGTTCCTCATGAACGAGAGTCGGCACAGGCTGGAGGAAATCCAGGACTTCAAAACGATTACGAAAATCCTTACCCTTAACCGCGCCCAGGAATTCCGAAAAGCACATCGGAAACATGTACAGAGACTGAATGCGCCCTACCGGGAAAGATATCTCTTCGAGTACAAAGTCTAAGAGTGATCCGGCCGCAATAACCTTCTGCTGAGGCATTTTCTCATAAAAGTAACGCAGGGATGTCAGAGCCTCGGGGCATGCCTGGATCTCATCAATAAACAGCAGTGAATCATTCTCAAAGCTAAATCCCGTTAGAGCGTTTAGTTCCTTCAAGATGCTGGCCGGATTGAGACTGCGCTTAAACAAGTCTCTGAAACTTGGTTCCTCTTCAAGGTTCATTTCAAAAATCCTATCTCCCCGGATTTAACGCCGTCTGCCGTCAAAGTAGCGGCTTTCCGCCTGAGGGTTACGCATTTTGGGTGGGTGGCTCGTATATCGTGGAAGTTCAGTTTCCCAAATTAATTGATCGACAGTTCAAGGTGTTTTTCGATAGCGTGCGCGCCGTGGAATAGCTGGATATCGAGCTGTTTTCAAGTATCTTCGAGATTAAGGCGCGTTGTTCTCTCAAAGTGAGCCACGACAAACCGCGAGCAAGGAAATTAAAGGCAAAGTTAAAGCAGTTCTTTATTTGACTTTCTTGCTTGCCCCCAGGTTAAACCCACTGCTGTCCGGTAAGACATTGTAATTTGGGTCTTTAACCACGGAGGCCACGGGGAACACGGAGAAAATATTGAGAATTTCTCTCTCCGTGACCTCCGTGTTCTCCGTGGTTAAATTCAAATCGCGGAAACTACAAATTCCTGTTTTCCCTTTTTAAATCAAGAATTTACGGCATCACCGCCACCTTTCTACCGGACACGCATGGGTTAAACCATACCTAGATCTAACGCGATTACCAAACAACCCGTACCAACCCGGGCACATGATCAAAGTGAGCATCCCGACTGAGCACTTCCAGGCTAAACTCGCGAGAAAGCGCTGCTATCCAGACGTCATTCTCAGGGATAGGCTTACCGAGTTCACGTAACTCTCCACGTACTTGAGCATAGTAGTGGGTTGTATTTAAAGTAATTGGAATTACCTCAAAGATCTCTTCAAGATCTTGAAGCCAACGTTCTCGCTCCCGACGCCAACGCGAAGCCCGAAGTCCGTAGCGGTACTCACCCAGAACTATCACTGGAAGGTGCGCAGTTGTATGGCGCAGCAATTTGGACTTGAGATTTTCATCCCCATCAGCAAAGGCCGACAGCGCATTGGTATCAAGAATCACTCCCACTCCTTGGAGTTTACCTGCGAGAATTCTTTTTCTATCGCTTGCTCAATAGTTTTATTGTCGGCCCCATAATCCTTAAAAGCGCCGAACGCGCGTAACCATTCCGGAGCACCTGATGTTGATGGCACCTCGTGGATGATGCGTTGGAGCGCTTCGATAATTACGGATCGCAGGGTTTTGCGTCGCTTGGAAGAGTAGGCCTTAATCTGACTGAAAAGCTTATCGGGAATTTCGACCGTTGTTTTCATACAATAGTATACCCATAAATATGGCCATATTGCAAGATTAATAATTTAATAGAATTGTTAAGTAGTTTTAGTTAGTTAGTGATGAGGTATCGTAGCTGCTCAAAAACCCCGGGAAATTACAAACGAGGCGCAGAGTAGGGATATTATGGAGCGCCGACGACTCGTCGGCCGGTGCCACGTA
>CAZVWV010000004.1:17681-56808 GCA_964631745.1 uncultured Bdellovibrionales bacterium | reverse complement strand
CCACCTGCTCGCACTGGCTGCTGCCTATCGGCCTAAGAATTTGTGCCTCTTCGTGGCACCGGCCGACGAATCGTCGGCGCTACTTAATATCCTTGCTCTGCGCCGCGTTTGTAATTTACCCGAGGTTTTTGAGCAGCTACTCATAAGGGTACCTAATGCGTCCCCTTAAGTCACACCTCCTACAAAACCCTCCATAACCATCAGTGAGTAGGCGTAATTTTGAGAGGCTCGTCATTTTGTGGCCACTAAGCTTAGTTTGGAGCGGCTAGAATCCGGTATAGCTACTGTGGATTGCGCAGATGGCCCAGCTTCGGCCGGCCACGGTGCTCAGCGCGAACGGGTGAGCCATCTTGAAAACCGCGGGTTGTTATTGCAGATCCGCGAGGGTCGCGAATGCTTAAGTCTTAACCAGAGCGGCGCCAAAGTCTTGGCGCTGAAACGAGATCTAAATGACTGGATTGAAGCAGCTAAACCGCAAGGTCTCAGGCTGCTTTCAGAGGACGATAATTTCGATCAGGCGACTTGCCTCGCCGTAAAGGCCTTTCAGGCTAGGAGCGCGCTCGATCTGGAGACTGGAGCGTTGAAAAAAGGCAGCACGACTCATCACCTACTCGAAGACGGCATAGTGGGTCCACGCACTATGCGTGCTTTGGATCTCTACTTCCACCGCAGCGAAGTGCTTTCCTTCGCGGAATTTAAATCAATCACGGGCGGTTATTGGGATATCAGTCAGGTTCAGGGGGGAGATACTCGGAAAATAAGCGATCTCACGGTTGTGCGGAAAGCTGTGTGGCAAAGCGGTATACTAAATTTAGACCTAAGCCCGCCCAATGAAAGAGGACGGGAAAGAGCGCCTGCGCCTGTTCTATCAACCCAAGTTGTTTCGGCCGACGGGATCGAAGAAGCCCTGAATGACGCATTGCAGCACAACCCGTATCGCGGTAGGCGTCACAAATGTGGTTCGTATGCCGTCTTTCTTGTGGATCAAGTTTTTGGCAAGGGCACCGGGGCCAGAGCGAATGAGGACAGAAGCTTGAAGGGGGAGGATATGCGCGTTCTTGATCAGAGAATCAAGGCGCACGAGTTCCCCGTAGGCACGATATTTTGGGTGTATCGGCAATCGCCGGAATCACTCAATGCTGGCAGGGACTCTAGCCGATTCGTATCCAAGGGCAAACCGCACTATTTCGTGCTGGTAGGGTACGATGAGCGAGGAACGCCTCTATTTTCAGACCAGTACGCTAAGCGAAAGAACGGCTACATATATCATGGGCTTTCAGAGGTACCGCGCGCGAAGAATGAGAATTTCTTATTGGGTGGTGTGCGTGCCCCGAGTCGGGCGGCCCAGTTGAACGTCCGGAGCGCGAGTGCGTTGGGCACCGATAAGGCGGCCTAGCTAATCGTGTTGGCTCAAAAACCATGGGCAAATTTCAGGCGAGGCGCCTGCCGTTGCCGAGAAGCTGCTCTAAATCTTAGGCCGATAGGCAGCACCAATGCGAGCAGGCTCCGTACGAGGAGAAACGCGCACACGAAAAAGCCCGCTCCAACAACTTTGTCAGAACGGGCTTCGTTAATAGGAGATTGAACTTCCTAGCCGTTACTTCCAGCTTTTCCTGCCAACCATCTATCAATAATCTTTGAGAAATGATCTTCAGGATACGCTCCGCGCACTGCTACACCGTTCACGAAGAAACCTGGGGTGCCGGAGATCTGATTCTTTTGGGCCAGCTCTTGATCGTCTTTGATCTGCTTGGCGATCTCTTCGGATTCCATGTCCTTCTTAAACTTCTCTAAATTTAATCCAAGAGTTTTAGCCTGCTCTTCGTAAAACTCAGGGCTAAGTTTGCTCTGATTTGCGAAGAAAGCATCGTGCATCTCCCAGAACTTCCCTTGCTTTCCAGCAGCCAAGGCAGCCTTGGCGGAAGGAAGAGCATTTTCATGAAAAGGTAGCGGAAGATTCTTGAAGACCAGTTTTACGTCCTTGGGGTATTTTTTCATAACGGCCTGCATGGTTTGCATTCCGCGCTGACAGTACGGACACTGGAAGTCCGAAAACTCTATAATTGTCACCTTGGCGTTGGCTTCCCCTTTAGATGGGCTCGAACCGGCAGGTATCTGCACCGGGTTCTTGAACTGATTCTCCATCTCAGCGCCAGCCTGTTCTTCCTGCTTCTTTCGAACCTCCTGTTGCTTCTTCTGGAAGTATTTCTCAACAGCCCCACCGAGCGATGCTTGGCCTTTGTCTGTTCCCAAATACTTTTCGATCGCTTTGTCGAAATCTTGGTCGCTTATGTCAGCTCTGGAAACGAGCGGAGCAGCGAATAGGCAAATGGCAATTAAGAGCCGACTTGTATGTCTCATCTAAAAATCCTCAAAAAGTGTACAAATATCTTAGCTAGTCATACTTTAGGAGTGCTAATTCCGCAAGCGTGGAATGCGGCTGGTTTAAGCTGGGTTAAGGCTGATGCGGTGATTAGCTCGCTAAGCATTAGGCTTTGACCAATTCGGCATTATTTATTAGCGTATAGGGCAATCTTGTACAGGTCTAAATATGGGGTTGAGATTATGAGAAATATTTTGGCTCTTGCCTTATTATTAATTGGAGCGATCAGCGTGAATGCGGAACAACTAACAGCTACATTGGAAACTAGTAAAGGTAACATAGTCTTGGCTCTTGAGGCCCAGAAGACCCCCTTGACGGTGGCCAATTTTGTGAACTTGATTCAAAGGGGATATTACGACGGCGTTAAGTTTCACCGAGTCATCCCAAATTTCATGGTTCAGGGTGGCGACCCTGATGGAACTGGCTCTGGTGGACCAGGCTATTCATTTGAGGATGAGTTTAATCCCTCGTTGAGACACACTGGCCCAGGCACGCTATCTATGGCCAATCGCGGACCGGCGACAAACGGCAGCCAGTTTTTTATTACCCATGTGGCAACTGATTGGTTGGATGGAAAACACACGGTTTTTGGACACGTGACCTCTGGCCAGGATGTTGTCAATGCGATCCAGCAAGGCGACACCATAATCAAAGCTACGGTGTCTGGTGCGAGCGCCGCGGTCTTAGCTGCCAAGGCTGATCGTGTTGCGGAATGGAATAAGGTTCTCGATACGAAGTACCCCAAAAAATAGGTAAGGGATTGAAGGTGAGGGGTTGAATGGAGCTGACTGCGCAATATATCTCTGAGTTGATGGAGGAGTTTTCCAAAGCGCTTGGGTTGGTAAACGTTCCCGCTGAGCTCGAGATCTTGCGTCGGGAATGGGCCGCAAAGGAAGGTAAAATTAAGGGGCTTTTTCGGCATCTTAAAGATCTGTCACCTGAAGAGAAACCCGCCATAGCCGCGCTGCTTAACAAGTTAAAGGACGATGTTGAGCTGGGGATTGAGTCTAGAGAGAAGCAGTTTAAGCTGGCTGTGCAGCAAGAGAGTCTGGCTGCGGAGTGTGTCGATCTCTCGCTTCCATCGCGCGGACCAGGGCTTGGAAGCCTGCATCCTGTCACGGTGGTTGAGCGTAAAATTTCTGCTATTTTGAAACCGTTTGGCTTTAGAAATGTGTTGGGCCCTGAGGTCGAGAAAGAGTATTACTGTTTCGATGCTCTAAACATTCCCAAGCATCACCCGGCGCGTGACATGCAGGATACTTTCTTTACTCATACCGGACATGTCTTACGCACTCACACGACATCTGTGCAGGCCCGAGAGCTTGAAAAAAAAGAGCTGCCCGTGAAGGTTGCCTCGTTTGGTCGAGTTTACCGGAATGAGACTGAGGATTCTTCGCATCAAGCCATGTTTCACCAGTTCGAATTGGTATGGATTGATAAAGGCTTAAATTTTTCGCATCTGCTTGGTTTAATTCAGCACATTTTGCGCGGGCTTTACGGGAAGCGGCGCAAGATTAAATTCGTTCCGAAATATTACCCCTATACTGAACCCAGCATAGGGCCGCAGCTGGATTGCACTTTTTGTCATGGCAAGGGCTGCAGCGCTTGCGGCAATTCAGGTTGGGTAACTGTAGCTGGTGCAGGTATGGTGCATGCCAAGGTCTTGCAGGAGTTCGGATATGACCCCGCAGCGGTTTCGGGTCTGGCTTTTGGATTAGGCAGCTCGCGTTTGGCCTCGCAGTTTAGCGGTATCGCCACCCTTAAAGCGCTTTATGAAAATGATCTTCGCAGGCTGTAAATGCGAGCTGTAAATGCAAGCTGTAAATTAGATGGTTAGGTAAGATGAAGCTCCACCAATCAGTACTGGCAAAGTTGATAGACCTCCCTACGGTGGACGCGCAGGAGCTGCGTCTATTGCTGGATGATTTGGGGCTTGAAGTAAAGAAAGCTGAAATCCTAAACGGCAAAGGGGTCTATACCATAGAGACTCTCGCAAATCGCGGAGACCACACATATGCGCTGGGAGTGGCGCGAGAGTTGTCGGCCCGGCTTTTGACGCAGCTTAAGCATCCCAGTTTGGTGAATGAGCTTGGAGATCGGAAGGCCTCCGTGCAGGTGAGGAACCTGACTGAAAAATGTCTGGCCTATGCGTTGCTTGACTTAGTTTTGCCAAAGCATATCTCGCTTCCAAATGAATTTCGCGAAGTCTTGGATCTGCCCGCTGATGATGACAAGCACCCAATCGTGCACATTCTTAACTACGTACTGGCCGAGCTGGGCCAGCCCATGCATGCCTTTGATTACGAGAAGATCGAAGGTGAAATCTCGGTTGAGCTATCTAGCGCCGCGGAGACAGTTGAGGCCTTAGATGGGAAGACTTATAAGGTGCCGCCGCAATCTATCCTTATTCGGGATCGCAAGAAGACCGTGGCTGTGGCCGGAGTGATCGGTCTTAAAAATAGTATGGTGACACGCGAGACTAGACGGGTGCTGATCGAGTCGGCCTTGTTTGATCCCGTAACCGTGCGGCTTACGGCGCGTGCCATGGGCCTTTCTACCGATGCCTCTTATCTTTTCGAACGCGGGGGCGACAGAGACTCGGTTGTTACCGGGCTAAAGCGCGCGGTTTACTTAATCTCAGGCGGAAACGCCGTGGCCTCTGGGGAAGCCGGAAGCGTGGTTGGAGTCACCTCTATAATTTCATCTGTGGCTGAGAATCGGCGTGTCACTATTCAGCTCGCAGATTTCCGGCGCGAGTTAAATCTTCAGAGACTTGAGGATGTGGAAGTCACATCACGCCTAAAAAATTTGGGATACGGGATCGAAGTTAAAGCTGGTAGCAAACCACATGAGCGGGAGTTTAGCGTGGGTGTTCCGACCTGGAGAATGTGGGATGTCTTTAATCAACAGGACTTAATCGAGGATTTCGCGCGCTCAAAAGGCTTGAGCAGTGTCAAAGCCGAACTTCCCCCCTTGGATTATGAGATTCCTGAGTTTGAGCCGATTGAACAGCTGGCAGAGCTGGTCGAGGTTCCCTTACTTGGCGCTGGGTTCAAAGAGGTAATTACAAAAGGGTTTTATTCAGCGGACGATGCAGCTTTGGTGGAAAGGTTTTTGCCCGAGTCGCATGCGCGCCATGTCACCATCAAGAACTCGCTCGAGGGCGCTTACTCCCATATGAAGCACAGCAATGTGTTGCATTTTGCAAGATTGTGCGAGGCCAATCACCGTCAGGGAGTATCTAGCTGTAAGATATTTGAGCTAGGTCGGATATTCTCTCTTGAGCGCGCTGATGGTTCGATTTACGAGTACGAAAGAGACGTGCTCTCGCTGGGCCTCTCCGGGCGTTTCGCTGCTAGTGAATACAAGCGCGCAGAGAGCCAAGAGGATTTGATCTTTCACTTCAAGGGGGTGATTGAAAGCATCTTTGCCAGCCTTTGCGTTAGTCCGGAGTACCGCGCCTCAAAGCTTGGCATTTATCATCCCGGAATTCAGGTTGAGGTCAGAGTGGGGCGGGCGCGTGTTGGCTCGTTTGGGCTGATTCATCCGGAGCTTAAGGCCTGTCTGGATATTCGTAGCGATCTAATATACGCCGAGCTTGATGTTGATCAACTAATCAAAATTAGAAAGAACAAGGCGCTGGCCGAGCCTATCGATCTACCCGCCATCAAGCGGGACATCACCTTAAAACTTCCTAAACGCTCCTTAGCTGGGAATGTGCTTAGATTTATTGACGAAGGGCGCGAACCTAACTTGGAGCAGGTGTGCATCCTTGATGATTTTCATAAAGCCGACGAGGATTTTCGTCGCACTACCTTTAGATTGGTTTTTCGCGATGCCAAGCGTACGCTGGAACATTCCGAGGTCGATGCGGCCATGCAGCGCATCCTTGAGCTCCTAAAGACCAAAGAGGGGTTGGAGCTGGCGGGGTAGGAGTCGTATGAAGCAGTATCTGGAACTAGTTAGAGATGTTTTGGAAAACGGTAAGCCCGAATTGGGGAATTTCCGCGCCGATCGAACCGGGGTGGGAACGTATTCGATCTTTGGGCGGCAGTTACGGTTCAATCTATCCGAGGGCTTCCCGTTACTCACAACCAAGAGAGTGCACACGAAATCGATCATCTACGAACTTTTATGGTTCCTAAAGGGGGATACCAACACCAAGTATCTAAATCAGCATGGGGTCTCTATCTGGAACGAGTGGGCTGATGAGGCCGGCGAGTTGGGCCCGATTTACGGCAAACAGTGGCGCCGCTGGCAGGGGCCGGACGGAAAATTTGTCGATCAGATCTCTAGCTTAGTGGAGCGCCTGAAACGGGATCCCTATAGTCGCAGGCATCTGGCGATTTCTTACAACCCGGGAGAGATCCCCAAGATTGCACCGCCTGCTTGTCACACTTTCTTTCAGTTTTACGTTTCGGGAGATCTCCTAAGTTTACAACTTTATCAACGCTCTGCTGATTTAATGTTGGGCGTGCCCTTTAACATCGCAAGTTACGCCCTGTTTCTGATGATGATGGCGCAGGTTGTGGGGCTTAAAGCGCACGAGTTTGTGCATACCTTTGGGGATGTGCACATATATTCAAATCATATTGAAGGCGCGAATCTTCAACTCAGCAGAGAGCCTCGGGCTTTACCGACGATGCATATCAATCCGGAGATTCGAGATATCTTCGGGTTTTCCTATGAAGATTTTAAGTTGGAAGGGTACAACCCGCACGAAAAGATTAAATTTGATATAGCGGTGTAGCATGCCTATTTGTGCAATTGCTGCCATGGATAAGGCGCGCGTGATCGGTTTTAATAATCGCTTACCCTGGAGTCTGCCCGAGGATATGCAGCACTTTAAAGAGTTAACCATGGGGAGCACCGTGCTGATGGGACGGAATACTTTTGAGTCCCTGCCAGCTAAGACCAGACCGCTGCCGTTTCGGCGTAATGTGGTAGTCACATCAAGCCCTGCTAAACTTAAAGGATTTGCTGTGGAGACTTGCAGTGTGGTGTCTGAGTTTATCGAGAACTTCAAAGTTAAATTTCCGCATGAAAAACTATGGATCATCGGCGGAGCCAAGCTTTATCAGGCTACCCTAGCGAGCTGGGATGAGCTCTATCTTACCTTGGTTGATGGCGAACATGAGGGCGATACTTATTTCCCTAGATTCGAAGAGCAGTTCAGGTTGGTCGAGAGCTTGCCTGCGGAAGGTTGTTCGTTCTTGAGGTATTTACGGGGGTAGGGCGGGGACTCGTTCTGGCGGTCTTGTTAAACTGCTCTTTCTCAACTCTTTCTATGATTATGCGACATTTTTTTCGGAGGTCGCATAACAACTCTATAGCTATTTGTTATACAGGTGAGGTCGTTATGCAAGTTTTAAATCCTATGCTAGGTTGCGTGACAAAGGGACGTGATGAATTCTCAATTAGCAATCCAGAAAATGGGGATCGCGTTATTTGGAAGATTGAGAGCGACGAGAGCGACCCGGGACTGTTAAGTGAGGTTAGGCAAAAGCACGCTGATCCAACCATTACGCGGCGCGGAGCAGTAAGTAAGATTGTCACTGTAGGTGAGTTGCGAGAGACATTTGCAAGGTGGGTCTTGGGGCTAAATCCTCCAGGAGGGCCGCTGGATGGGATTTTTAGAGTGGCTTGGGAGGCTATGCGCCTTGAGCGCGGGATACCAAGTGTTAAGGAGCAAGTACTTGCTGGGGCGGAATTTAGGATAGAGAGAGCTGCCGAAGGAGTTAGGCAGGATAATATGACTGTGCGTGGACTGCATGCGAGTCTAGATGATAAGTTTCTGTCAGCTAAGGAAAGGGCAGAGTTTGCCAGGGTCGCTACTTTAACTCTGAATCTTGCATTTGAGCAGTGGGGGCTGCGAAACCGTTTCGACCCAAACCAGGAAAACACTAGGCCGCTGGACGGCGTGCTTCGGGCGACTAGAAATTATCTTATGATTCATCTCGGTCAAATTATACTGAGAGAGGAGTCAAATCCTTTGGTAGAATTCTTTGGCGAGCTTAAAGGAGATCGCTTCCATAAGATTAACTTTTTAAAAGCAGCCAAAGCCTACTTTGAAATCCAGCCCATCGATCGCGCGGACAAGATAATGGGCCGGTATAATCAGATGGCCATCCGGGCTATTGAGCAGCTGCTGGAAAGCCGCCAGCGAGGCGCCGGGCGCAACACGCCAAGGAAACTGGACGCCCTTTTTGGCCTTGGATCCGTTTCGCCACCCCCGAAGACCTGGTCGTAGTCAGCGAGGTTTTCACCCCGTCCTGGCGCCTTTTTGGAAAGGATTTGGAAAGGATTGAGCCAGGACCGCTTTAAATGTTAGACTTCAGCTCTAATGCGTCCTTAGCTCAGTTGGATAGAGCATCTGGCTTCGAACCAGAGGGTCGGGGGTTCGAATCCCTCAGGGCGCGTTTTTTGACTCTTCAGGCTCTCTTCATCCGGGCAGCGACCTGGGTAGCCACTCGCGTGCACTTTTGCCCAACCCCTGACTATGATACCGTGCCAAGCATGTGTGGAATAGTTGGATATATCGGCCAAAAGGATGCTCTGAGCGTTATAGTGTCAGGTCTTGAGAAACTTGAGTACCGTGGCTACGACTCTGCCGGTGTGGCGCTGGTTGAAAATAATCGTATCGTAGTGTGTCGCGCGCAGGGGAAGCTATCTGAACTAAAAAAAGCTCTGGCGACTGAAATTCCGCAAAGTTCGGCCAAGCTTGGGATCGGGCATACGCGCTGGGCCACGCACGGCAAACCGTCTGAGAATAACGCCCACCCGCATTCGGCAGGCCGCGTCAGTCTTATCCATAACGGTATCATCGAAAACTATATTCCGCTTCGCGAGGCGCTCAAGGCCAAGGGCGCAACTTTTAAGTCTGAAACAGACACGGAGATCGGCGCACATCTTTTAAATGATTACTTAGAGCAAGGGTTAAAGCCGTTTGAGGCGATGAAACGGATGTGCGCGGATGTGCGTGGCAGTTACGCCTTTGTGGCGCTCGATGCGAAGCACCCGGACTGTCTGCTTGTAGCTAAAAATTCTACCCCGATTGTGATCGGAATCGGTGAGGGGGAGATGATCGTAGCCAGCGATATTCCGGCCTTGCTTGAGCACACCCGCAAAATAATTATTTTGGAAGATGGCGACATCGCCGAGATTAGAATTGATTCGGTTTATATAGAGCATCACGGTGAAAAAATTGAACGTCAGCCGATTACTGTGACTTGGGACCCAGTAACTGCACAGAAAGGCGGATTCAAACATTACATGCACAAGGAGATTCATGAGCAGCCGCAAGTCCTGGCTGAATCTTTCCGAGGTAGAGTAGAGCTTGAAAAATCAGATATTTTTCTTCCGGACGTTAAATTCGGGGAAAAAGATGCCAAATCTATATCGCGCATAGTCTTTGTGGCCTGTGGAAGTGCCTGGCACGCGGCCTTGGTGGCGAAATTTTATGTGGAGTCTTTGGCAGGCATTCCCTGCGAAGTTGATTACGCCTCCGAATTTAGGTATCGCAGCGCCTTGCTTGATAAAAGCACGCTGGTCGTGGCGATCTCTCAATCCGGGGAAACATTAGATACGTTGGCGGCACTTGATCTCGCCAGGCCCAAGGCCCGTACCATGGCTATCTGTAATGTGCTCGGATCTTCTGTTTCTCGAAAAGTGGAAGACACTATTTACACGCAGGCGGGGCCTGAGATTAGCGTGGCTACCACTAAGGCTTTTACTACCCAGCTAGTTTCGGCTTATCTGTTTGCCATATGGCTTGGAAAGATTCGGGGCGCCTTACCCGTGGCGCAGATCGTTAAACTAATCGAACCGCTTTTTCGTTTGCCGGCCGCTTGCGATCAGGTTTTGAAACTCGAACCCGCAATCGAGGCGTTGGCAAAAAAATATTACAGTGCGCGCGATTTTCTTTACTTAGCGCGCGGCGCTTGTTATCCGATTGCGCTTGAGGGGGCGCTTAAACTAAAAGAGATCTCCTATATTCATGCCGAGGGTTACCCGGCCGGTGAGATGAAACACGGCCCGATTGCGCTGATAGATGCGAATATGCCGGTTGTGGTGCTTTTGCAACGGTCAGGCCTGCTTTATGAAAAATCACTTAGCAATGTGCGAGAGGTGGAAGCTCGCGATGGTCGCCTGATTGCGGTGACTGACGTAGAGTCGCCGTCCGCATTAAAGGACTTAACGCCCGATGTGATCGAAGTGCCGTTTGTTTCTGAATTTATGAGCCCGATTATGCTCACCTTGCCGATGCAGCTCTTGGCGTATCATATAGCTGTTTTAAACGGCACCGACGTCGATCTGCCAAGAAATCTGGCCAAAAGCGTAACTGTGGAATAGACCCAAAAAACTACCCCCCGCCTAATCTTGAAGGGGGTGTAAATGCCCAAAACCCCCGGGTAAAGCACGAGATATTATGTCGCGCGGACGACTCGTCCGCCAATGTTCATAATGGCACTACCGTTTAGGGCGAAGCCAGCACCAGTTCGCAATCGGTGCTGCCTATCGGCCTAAGAATTAGTGCAACTTCTCGACACCGGCAGGCGAGGTCGACTGCGCTCCATAATATTCTTACCCCGCGCCATATTGGCACTTTACCCCGGGGTTTTTGAAGGGGTATCGGCATTTTTCTGTTCTTTTGGGATTTTTGCTTGACCCATCCCCATATTTATCGCTATTATTGCGGTGGGATAAAGTGGGATACGTTGGGATAAGGTGACAGAGATTAAGAATTACTTGATACAAGATAGGTTTGGTAAGGTTTTCCCACTTTTTCTTTTCTTTTAGAAACAAGATGTCAGTGAAAGAGATATCAACGCCCTCAAAGGTCAAGCCCTCTCAGGTCAGCTTCCGAGGGGTCTTCTCGCACGCCTTTGATGAGAAGGGGCGTGTTAGCCTTCCAGCCGATTTCCGTAAATTATTATCCGAGCGTAAACAAAACTCAGTGGTGCTAACGAACTATATCTCGGAAGGGGCGCGGTGCGTTGAGGGGTTTGCCTTGGATAAATGGCAGGAGTTTGAGGAGAAGCTCCGTGAAAAGAGCCGCTTTGGATCGAAGCTTCAAAAACTCGAAAACTTCTACCTCAGTCGAGCGGCGGAGTGTCCCATCGACGGTAGCGGTAGGATCTTGGTCCCCGCGCATCTTAAAGCGTATGCGGGTATGGAGAGGGACGTTACCTTTACTCCTTCTATCCATGGATTTCGAATCTGGGACAACCGCGTTTGGCAATCAGTCTTTGAGGCGGCTGAAGCGGCATTGATTGAGGATCCTGAAATATTTGCTGACGTAGATGTATGACATGCAAAGCGTTCATGTTCCGGTATTAGCGAGTGAAGTGGTGGATTTTTTGAAAGCCAGTGCAGGCGGCGATTTTCTCGACCTTACTTTCGGAGGGGGCGGACATTCGCGCTGTATTTTGGAAGCCAACTCGGGCAACAGGCTGATTGCTTTCGATAGAGACATGGCCGCGGTTGGACAAGGCAGAGCGCTAGAGCGTGAATTTGATGGGCGCTTCTCCATTAAACATGCGGCTTTCGGAGATGTTCTGAGCCAGGTCGGCAGTTCGAAGTTTAATGGGATTTTAGCGGATCTTGGAATATCGAGCGATCAGTTAGCGAGCGGCCGCGGATTTTCTTTTGGAGATGCGGACTCTCTGGATATGCGTATGGACCAGACTCAAGAGCTGACTGCTGCACACATTGTAAATGAGATCGCACTTTCACAGCTCGAGCTGATATTAAAACAAGGCGGCGCAGCCGAAGAAGCGCGTTGGGCCGCTCGCGCTATTGTCAACTCAAGGCCTTTGAAAAATGCCGCCGAAGTCGCCAAGGTGATTGAATCCGCTTTTCGCGGCCCCAGAAAACGAACCCATCCTGCCACGGTGGTGTTTCAGGCTTTACGCATCGCCGTTAACCAAGAGTTGCAGCAGATCGAGGCGTTGCTTGAAGCTCTGCCCAAACTTGTGCAAAGCGGCGGCAGAGCAGCGGTGATATGTTTCCATTCGCTTGAGGATCAGATCGTAACAAAGCGCATGCGCGCTTGGGCTACGCCTGAATTTAGCGCAAGCACGCGCACGCAGGCCGCGCAAAAATCACTGGGTAAGTTACTTACAAAGAAGGCGATCGTGCCGAGCGAAGCGGAGATTCAGAGAAATCCGCGTTCGCGTAGCGCGCGCTTAAGAGTTTTTGAGTTTATTTAGGGTTTTGGGAAGGGGAAAAAGATGGCGGTGTGTTTGGATTATCAGGCGGTATATTACCGTCGCGAGGAAGAAAAAATCTCATGGCGCATGAAGGTCTTACTTTGTGGGTCGCTGCTTTTTGCGCTTTCGTTTAGAATCTGGCTAAAGATTGAAAGCACAGATCTAGGCTATCAATTAGCGCATGAGAGGGCGCAGTCGGTAGAGTTAGATATGCAACGACGGGAGAAGGAGTTGGAGTTGTCGCTTTTGTTACGGCCCGATAATTTGTCGCGTCGCGCCCATAACGAAATTGGACTGACTGCCTTAAGGCCCTCGCAAGCAAGGAAGATTTGGAAATGAGCCGCTCACTATTGTTACGAGATTTTGCCGGAAAGACTTTTTTCGGCGAGGCTAAACCTCTTTCTGTGCGAGATCGCTCGCAGCGACTCCTGGGAGTGAGTTTAGTCTGTTTGGTATGGGCAGGTTTGCTGTTGTCGCGCCTTTATAGTTTGCAGATCTCGGATTTTGAAACTTGGCAAGATTGGGCGGTTAAGGAGCATTTTAAAGAAGTGGTTGTTGCTTCTGAGCGTGGCTCAATACTTGACAGAAATGGCAGGCTGCTAGCGGCTTCTGTGCCGGCTGGTTCTATATATGTGAGACCACGGCAGGTAAAAGATGTGGAAGCCGCAAGCACTAAGATGGGGCTGATCCTCGGAATCGATAAAAAAATTCTCTTGGAGAAATTGAAACGCAAAGAGCCCTTTGTTTGGATAAAGCGGCAAATTCCACGAGCTTTGGCGGATAAGGTTCAAGAGTTAGATCTCGCGGGGGTTGGCTCTGTCATGGAGGCAAAACGCTATTACCCATACAATCAGGCCGCCAGCGCCCTAATCGGAATGGTGGGAGTTGATGGGAGCGGACTCTCGGGAATCGAGGGACGCTTCGAGAAGACTTTGCACCGTGAAGAGCTTCGAACCACCATGATTCGCGATGCTGCCGGTAAAATGATCGAAGCCCACCCTAACCTAGCAGGGAATTTTTCGTTACCGAAAGGCTCTCAGCTAAAGTTAACCATCGACGCAACTTTGCAGATGATGGTGGATGAGGAACTTGAACTCGCGAAACAATCAGCCAAGGCCAAGTCAGCCATGGCGGTCATGATCGATTCTGATAGCGGAGATATCTTGGCGCTAAGCCAAGCGCCTGCCCAAAATTTTAATGAAGACAGGTCTTTTTCTAAGCAGGACCTGAAAAATATTGTGGTTGAGACGGTTTTCGAGCCGGGCTCGATCATGAAGCCTATTGTCGTGGCTGGTGCAATTGACCATCGTTTATTGCGACCGAGCGATATGATCAACTGTGAGAATGGTCGCTATGCGTTCGCCAGCCATACCGTTAAAGACGTGCACCCGAGCGGAATTATTTCATTAAGCGATGTGGTTGTAAGGTCTTCTAATATCGGCATGACCAAGGTTGGTATTCGGTTAGGAGCGCATGCCTTGCATGATCATCTAAAATTATTCGGATTTGGCTCTGGTTCTCAATTAAATTTAGCCGGTGAGAGCGCCGGGATTTTGCGGCCGTTTTCAGAATGGGCCAAGATTGATGTCGCCACCCACGCTTACGGTCAAGGAGTGGCCGTTACCCAGCTTCAAATGGTGCGTGCTTTTGCCGCTTTGGCAAATGGAGGGAAACTGCCGACCTTACGGATTCTTTCGGATGACAGCGAAATTTCACTGAAGCGTGTAATTAACGAGAATGCCGCAACGCAGGTGCGTGAAATGCTTTACGGCGTGGTGGAGGATCCCCACGGTACCGGAAAGCTCGCTCGCATCGACGGGGTGCGGGTAGGTGGTAAGACCGGCACAGCCCAGAAGGCTAGAGAGGGTGGGCGTGGTTACGCCGCGGGCGCCTATTTGGCATCCTTCGTTGGATTTGCGGATGCCACGGGGATTGGTATCGATAAGAAATTAACCTTAATGGTAAGTGTGGACGAGCCGCGCGGGGATAGTATTTACGGTGGGGCAGTTGCGGCGCCCGTTTTTAAGCGCATTATGCAACGCAGTTTGCATATATTGGCCAACCAGAACGGTGCCAATCAAGTACCGGCCGGCAAATTAGAGGTTAAAGTCACAGGGGCAGGGGGTGATAATATTAGTGCGGAAGATCATTCAGGATCGCTGCCAGACGATCGTGTGTAAGCAAGCAGCGCTTTACTTTCTGGGTTAAACACTTGATTGATAGTAGCATGAAATATTTGATACTCTCAAAGCATGCTCCGTCTTTCCGAAGTATCTGTAGCAAAAATTTTAGAACTTCTTGGCCCTCGCGATGCCAGGGCTCTCTCAATTTCAGAGACAGATTCTATTTTTAACTGTGCTCTTTCGACCAGCTCTACTAGTTCTGAAGGCGCCTCAATTTTTGTAGCGATCCCAGGCGCCAGATACGACGGACATGATTTTGTCGAGCAAGCTTTCCGAAATGGCGCGGTGCTGGCGGTGGTGAATCGTGAGGCGGCTTTGAAAGGGAGGCCTGGTGTAGTCGTCCCGGATACCCGCCGCGCCTTAAGCCACCTGGCACTCTTCTTCTCCGGTAACGCCTCTGAAGCCCTTACCAACGTAGCCATCACTGGCACTAACGGAAAAACAACCATTAACTGGTTGGTGCATGAGAGTTTGAAGGCGTTAAATAAACGCTCGCTTAGGATCGGTACTTTGGGCACTGAATTTTTGGGGACTGGTGTCGAAGGTAATTTGACCACACCCGATGCACTTTCGCTGCATGAGCTTTTTAAGGATGCTGTTGGGAGCGGTGTCAAATATTGCGTCCTGGAGGCATCTTCGCATGCGCTATCTCAGAAGCGTATCGCCGATGTGGCTTTTGATGTTGCCGTGTTTTCGAATCTAACTCGTGATCATCTGGATTATCATAAATCAATGGAGGAATACTATCAGGCCAAACTTGAACTCTTTAAGTTATTGGCACGTCAGGGACCCCGCTTGAAGGCGGCTGTTGTTAATATTGATTCAGCCGAGGGTGCGCGCATCGTAGTGGATACCTCTGCGCTTAAAATAGATTTTCTAACTTACGGTTTTAGTGAGACTGCTCTGCTTTGCATATCCGAGTTTAAGCAGAGCTTCGAGGGTCTTAATTTTACCTTATCCATCCAGGGCAAAAAATTTGAGGTTATGGCTCCATTTATTGGGCGGCACAATGCCTACAATATATCCGCCACCGTCGGCGTGCTTCTGGCTCTGGGAATTTCGCCCGATCTCGCCATCGCAACTGTTGCAAAGCTACCCCAAGTGCCCGGACGACTCGAAGCAGTTGGTAGCGCGAACTTTGGGGTGTACGTTGACTATGCGCATTCGCCCGATGCGCTCATGCATGTACTTAAGTGCTTAGCGGAACTTAAGAAGGGAAAACTTTGGGTGATCTTCGGATGCGGTGGCGACCGTGATAAAGGCAAGCGCGTCATCATGGCGGAGGTCGCCGATCGATTCGCTGATTCTGTCGTCGTAACTTCCGATAATCCCCGAACCGAAGATCCGGCCTCCATTATTACCGATATTCTTAGCTCAGGTATAAAGCCAAAAATGGTCGAACCCGATCGAAGAAAAGCGATTGAGTTTACGTTGCGCGCAGCCAAGGCAGGAGATGTTGTGCTAATCGCAGGAAAGGGCCATGAGAATTATCAGATTATAGGCGAGACGAAATATCATTTCTCGGATGCGGAAGAAGCCCAGAGGGTCTTACAGGAGTTAGCATGATCAGCTTGACAAGAGATAAGTTGGCAGAAATTGTTGGTGGAAAGGTGGTTGCGAGTGGAGAGCGCATAAATTTTTCAGGGGCTGAGTATGATTCGCGACAGATAAAAGGCGGCGAATTGTTCGTGGCGTTACGGGGAGAAAAAGTTCATGGGGAGGCTTTTGTCGAGGAGGTGCTCGCAAGGGGGGCCGCCGTGTGCTTGGTTGAGAACGCAAGTTTATTGCAGAGCTGTTCGTTTCCTGAGCGCATCGTGCAAGTTCCCGATACTCTCTTAGCGTTCCAAAATCTTGCAGCTTGGTGGCGAAAAGAATTGAAACTGCCCGTCGCGGCAATTACAGGTTCTGTCGGAAAGACGACAGTCAAAGAACTTTGCGCAGCCATACTGCTTATTGCGAGTCGTGGCTGTTATTCGCTCAAATCTCACAATAATCATGTGGGAGTGCCCTATACGATTCTTAGAGCCGACGCTCAGGATGCTTGGCTACTTTTAGAGCTTGGTATGAACCATGCCGGTGAATTGCGAAGATTAACCAAGATCTCTGCGCCAGATGTGTCAGCAATCACGATGATTGCTCCCGCGCACTTGGAATATTTTGAGAGTATTGAAGCTATAGCCGATGCTAAGTTTGAGATCTTTGAGGGGCTCGGCACGAGCGGCGTTGCCGTACTGAATGCGGAGGATCCGCAAATTTTAACGGCGCTCACGCGGCATCCATTAGGCGCTAAGCTGGTTCGGTATGGAAGTCGTTCCGGGCTAGATGCGCAACTTTTTTCTGTCGAGTCGCTAGGGTTTGATGGATTAAAGCTTAGATTTTCGATCGGCCGAGATATTATCGAAGCTCAGTCTACCTTAATTGGAAAGCATAACGCTCTTAACATCGTCTGTGCCGCTCTTGTGGCAAAGACATTGGTGCCTGGTCTTAGGGTCGATCAGATATCGCAAGGTATAGCGAATTTTAGGGCCCCCTTGATGCGGCTCGATAAAAAAGTGCTCAAAGACGGCCGGGTGATTATTGACGACTGTTATAACGCCAATCCGGCTTCGATGCGCGCTTCAATTGAGTTTTTAGGTGAGTTGAGAAGTGCTGGAAAAAGCGTGGGGATGATACTTGGTGATATGTTGGAGCTGGGCCAGCGTTCACGCGAGCTGCATGGCGAGATCGGACAGTGCGCGGTAGGCGTAAAGCCCGGTTTCTTGGTGACGGTCGGAGAGTCTTCAAGAGAGATTTATGAGGCGGCAAGAACAGCTAACGTGAAGGCCTTCCAAGCCGATACTCCAGAGGCGGCAGCCGAGATCGCCAGAAAGATCCCGGTAGATGTCTTGTTGGTGAAAGGCTCGCGAGGCATGGGGCTCGATCGGGCGGTAAAGAAGTTTTTAGATCGGGAGGAGTGACTGGTCTCAAAAAAAGTATCTGCTCAAAAGCCCCTGGTAAAGTGCCAGTCCGGTTCGGGGCAAGAATATTACGGAGCGCAGGCGACCCGCCTGCCGGTGCCGGGAAGTTGCACAAAATCTTAGGCCGACAGGCAGCACCAGGTGCGAACAGGTGGTGGCTTCGCCCTCAACTGTAGTGCCACTATAACCATCGGCGGACGAGTCGCCCGCGCTACGTAATGGGTAAAGTGCCAGCCCGGCTTAGGGCAAGAATATTATGGAGCGCAGGCGACTCGCCTGCCGGTGCCGGGAAGTTGCACAAAATCTTAGGCCGACAGGCAGCACTGGGTGCGAACTGGTGGTGGCGTCGCCCTACACTGCAGTGCCACTATGAGCATTGGCGGCGGAGTCGGCCGCGATACAAAAGTGCAAAATCCGGCGGATTTCAAGGGTTTGCAATATCACTTCCTTGATGATAATATCCTAATGTTTTCGAAAAGCCTTCTGCTTTTTGTTTTTTTTGCTGAGTGAGTCCTTCATTCGGTGGTACTAACACCTGACAGTTCAGGTTGAAGGGTTTTCTCGATTAGTTCGGGAGCTCGCAGGGATCTTTTCGAAGACGTAAGTTGTTCGGAATGTTGTGCTTTTGTGGCTCTTTTGAGCAAGTTAGGTAGCTTAGTTTATTGCTGGTATGTTTGCGTTAGATGCTTTTAAAAACGAGGTGGAACGGGTCTTAGAACCGATGGGCCTTCTGCTATTCGACTTAGAAGTCTCGGGCTCAAGCTCTCCAATCATCAGGATTTTTATCACTCGCCCAAACTCCTCGCAAATTCGCGGAGCCGAAAGCGGTGTCAAGCTAGAGGACTGCATTAAAGTGAGCCGAACGTTAAACGATATGCCCGGCATCGAAGAGACCCTTCCAGCTAATTCAGTCTTGGAAGTCTCCAGCCCGGGCATTAATAGGGCGCTTAAGCGGCCCGAACATTTTAAAGGGGCCTTGGGGGAAAGAATAAAGCTTACGCTTCATCCCTCGGCTGGTGTTAAGGGCGGAGTACTCGTCGGAGAGCTTTTGGCCGCCGATGACAGAACTCTCGAAATTCAGGATCAAGAATTGCGAGAATCTTGTCATGTCGCCATAAGTGACGTGGCCAAAGCCAGGGTTGATTTTAAGTTTGGATGAGTTTTGGATAACTGTAATTTTACTTTGGTTTACTTTGTTTCAAGTGAGCAATTGGAGATTGATTTTACTTTGAGTTGGAGAATCTTATGAGCGTAGATTTAAACGCGTTACTTGGTCAGATTGGAAGAGACAAAGGCATCGATAAAAAGGTGCTGATTGAAGCGATCGAGTCGGCCATGCTCTCGGCTGCCCGCAAGCATTTCGGGCACAACCTGAATTTGGAAACTCAATTTAACGAAGAAACTGGAGATATCGAAGTCCTCCAATTTATGACAGTGGTTGAGAAGGTAGAAGACCCTTCCACCCAGATCTCAGTCGAAGATGCTCGCGCTGAGTACGATGCCGAGGCCATGGTAGGTGACGAGCTCGGCAAGAAGCTTGATACCACAGCCCTTGGTCGCATCGCTGCGCAAACTGCCAAGCAGGTTATCATACAGAAAGTACGCGATGCCGAGCGCGGAGTCATTTTCGAGGAATACAAGGATAGTAAGGGCGAGCTCATAAATGGTATTGTGCAGCGCTACGATCGTGGCAATTTAATTATCAACTTGGGTCGCACGGAAGCGATTCTGCCCAAGCGGGAACAGATCCAGAAAGAGCGCTACCGCCAAGGCGATCGTGTTCGCGGTATGATTTTAGACATCGACCGCAGCGCGCGTGGACCACAAATTATTCTAACCAGAAGCCATCCTGATTTCTTGAAAAAGCTTTACTCGCTCGAAGTTCCCGAGATCGCCGAAGGTTCAATTGAAATTAAAGCCGTGGCGCGAGAGCCAGGGGAGAGAGCTAAGATCGCGGTGGCCTCAAACGACGCCAGCGTTGACCCGGTCGGCGCCTGCGTCGGTATTAGGGGATCGCGCGTTCAGGCCGTTGTGCAAGAGCTGCGCGGCGAGCGTATAGATATTATTACTTGGACACAGGACGAGCCTTCCTTCGTCGCTCGCGCACTTTCGCCGGCCGAAGTTACGCGCGTCGTGGTTGATGAAGATACTCATTCGATGGAAGTGATCGTGAACGACGACCAGCTTTCTCTAGCAATCGGTCGCCGTGGTCAGAACGTAAAGCTCGCCAGCCGCTTGACAGGGTGGAAAATTGACGTTCGAAGCGTAAGCGTTGCTGAAGAAGAGGCCAAACGCGCGCGCGCATCGCTTGATGCCATCCCAGGCATTGAGTTTACGCATGCGGAACTCTTGTTTCAGGAAGGGTATCGAAGCGCCAAAGAAGTGGCAGAAGCAAACCTTGAAGATTTGGCTGAGATTGAAGGGCTTTCGCAAGAATCGGCATCTGCCATTCTTAAGAGCGCCAAAGAAGTGGCCGCTTCCCTCGAAGCGCTTGAAGACCAAGCCGAAGAAGATGTTATTACCGATCTTGACAAATTGGCGTTGGACGCTGAGTTGCGTGAGAAGTTATTGAAAGGTGGCTTCTTTACGATTCAGAGTTTGGTGGTTGCCGATGCGGAGGAGATCTTAAAGGTTGAGGGTGTCGGGGAATCGGAGCTGGCTCTAATAAAGGATGCCACCGATAATTTTCTGCGGCCTGGAAGTACGAGGGTGCACATCTAGGAAGGATAGAGGCAGGGGAATATGGTTGTGAATTGACGCAGATCGGCAATCGATATGTCTGAATCAATTCCAATGCGCAGGTGCTTGGGCTGTCGGCAGAGCGTTGAAAAGTTAGCGCTCTTAAGGTTTGTGGTAGAGCGCGCCTTCTCGGAGGGAGAAGCGCAGCCAGGGGCCGGAGAAGGGTTGGGAGAGGCGGTGATTGTTCGAGATCTAAATGGGGTTCGTGCCGGAAGGGGCGCGTATTTGCACCCAAGTCTAGAGTGTTGGACTAGGGTGAGAGAACCTGGGCGTTGGGAGCATGCCTTTCGGCTTGAGAAAGGGCGACTGGCGTTAGGTGAATTTACCGAGTTCTTTAAGGGACTCGGCGTGGAGCTAAGTAAACAGGTTGGGTGATATGTCAAAGATTAGAATATACGAATTAGCTAAGGAGCTTGGCGTGGATAACAAGATAGTTATCAATGCCGCCACCATCGTGGGGGTTCCGGGCAAGCTATCGCATTCCAACTCCCTTGAAGCAGATGAAGCCGATCAGATTCGGCGGGCCGTTATTAGACAAGCCTTAGGTTCTTCTCCTGAGTCTCAGGTCGTGAAAAAGAGCGTCAATCGGGTGACTGGAGAAACCGCCACGATCGTTGAAAGTCGTAAGGGAAATGTCATCCGTCGACGCAAACGAGACGGGGTAGATGAAGAACCCCAAAGCCAGCCAGAAGCGCCGGTGCTAGAAGCAGTAGCCGAGCCCGTTGAAGAGGAGCCGGTGCTAGTCGAGGAGGTTTTACCAGAGCCTGTAGAGGTTTTGGTTGAGGCTGAGGCCGTGGTGGAGCCAGCCTCTCCCGAACCAACGCCAGAAGTCGTTGTCCCCGAAAGAGCTGAAAAGCCCGCCCTCGGGCCAAGAGTGCTGGGCAAGATCTTGTTGCCCGTAAAGAAAGTGATTAAGCCTGCCCCCAAGAAAACTCAAGCTTTTTCAGGCGGCGCGGCGCTTCAGATGCGCACGGATGATCGTGAAGAAGATTCGGATGGGCGTGGAGATTCCCGTAAGAAAAAGACCAAGAAGCGTGAGATTAGTCGGCTAGAGCTGGTTGATTACGAAGGGCGTGCACCTAGAAGAATAACTAAAGGTAAATCAGCAAGAAAAGAGAGCTCGCTAGAACCTCAACAGGTCGGCCCACGCGTCAATAAACCAGTCAAGATTTCAGGCGACACCATTATCGTTGGAGATCTCGCGCGACAGATGAGCGTGAAGGCTGCCGAGATTATCGCGAAACTTATTGAGCTGGGGGTTTTCGCCTCTATTAATCAGGCCGTCGATCTTGATACTGCCACACTGTTAGCTGAAGAGTTCGGCTTTACCGTGGAGCAGACAGCCTTCGACGAAACAGATCTACTGGAAGAGAAATTGGAAGATGACTCTTCTAATTTAATGCCGCGTCCGCCTGTGGCAACTGTGATGGGCCATGTTGATCACGGCAAGACTACCTTGCTTGATATGATCCGAAAGACCTCGGTGGCAGCAAAGGAGCATGGTGGAATCACCCAACATATTGGAGCTTACAGCGTAGCGCTCGATAAGGAACGCTCCATTACCTTTATCGACACACCTGGTCATGCAGCGTTTACAAGCATGCGTGCCCGCGGAGCTCAAGTAACAGACGTTGTGATCTTGGTAGTAGCGGCTGATGACGGAGTCATGCCCCAAACTATTGAGGCTATCAATCACGCCAAGGCGGCAGGCGTTCCTATTGTTGTGGCCGTGAACAAGATAGATAAGCCCGGCGTTAGCCCGGATCGTTTAAAAACGCAGTTGGCCGAACACGGCCTTAATCCGGAAGAGTGGGGCGGCGATACTATGTATTTCTCGGTCTCGGCGCTCAAGGGTACTGGTATCAAAGAGCTGCTCGAGGGGCTCTTGTTGGTGGTGGAGATGAAGGACCTGAAAGCCAATCCGCATCGCCGCGCCAAGGGTACCGTGATTGAAGCTAGACAAGACAAGGGCCGAGGCTCAGTCGCTACAATTCTTATACAAAACGGGACCTTGAAAGTTGGTGACACCTTTGTGAGCGGTGCCGAATATGGGCGCATTCGCTCCATGAGCGACTCCAACGGAGTAAAACTGGAAGAGGCGGGTCCCAGCACCCCAGTGGAAGTTACCGGATTAAGTGGCGTGCCATTTGCCGGGGATGATTTCTTTGTGGTTGAGAACGAAGCGGATGCTAGACAGGTCACCACGGAAAGAGCCAATAAGCGCCTGGCGAAAGAACAACGCGCTCTCGCCACTGGTCCAATCAGTTTGGAAGAATTTGCGCGACGCGCAAACAACATGACGGCGCTGACCTTAAATGTGATTCTAAAGACTGATGTGCATGGTTCTTTGGAAGCGGCTCGCACAGCCATCGAACAACTTTCTGGCGATAAAGTTAAAGTTAGAGTCATTCATGCCGCTGTTGGCGGAGTCAGCGAGAGCGATGTGCAGCTTGCGATCGCCTCCGGTGCCATTATCGTTGGCTTTGGCGTGCGCTGCGAATCGCGTGTGCAGACCGAAGCTGAGCAGGCCGGTATCGAGCTCCGTTTCTACCGCATCATTTACGAGATGATCGACGAGATCAAGAATGCCATGGCCGGTTTGTTGGCGCCTGTGCGCAAGGAAGAGCACCTGGGCCGCGTTGAAGTCCGAAACACTTTCAATATTCCAAAGATTGGGATGATTGCAGGCTGTTATGTAACTGAAGGAATGGTTAAGCGAGGTGCTATGTTAAGATTGCTTCGCGACAGCAAAGTTATATATGAGGGCAAGATGTCTTCCCTGAAACGTTTTAAGGATGACGTTAAGGAAGTTCAAAGTGGATATGAATGCGGTATGTCGATTGAAGGATACAACGACATAAAGACCGGAGATGTGATCGAGGCTTATCAGATTAGTGAGTCGGCCGCGACTTTGGACTAGTATATCTAATAGGGCCCTTTAATTCTCGATCAGCACGAGGTTTCATTAATTTATGGCCAATAAACGTCGTACATTTCAAATTGCCGAGAAAATCCGTGAGATTTTGGCCATGCAATTATTGAGAACAGCCGATCCTCGTTTTACTCTGGTAACCATCACATCCGTAGTCATCAGTCCGGATCTGCGTTACGCTAAGGTTTACTGGGTCGTAACCGGTGATGCTGAGCGTCGTGAAATTGTGCAAGAGGCATTTGAGTCAGCTGGCGGTATGTTTCGTAGAGCCGTAGGGGCGGATTTGAAAGTGCGCTTTGTGCCGGAAATAAAATTCTTTTATGACGACACGCTGGACACAGCCGAAGAAGTTGAGCGGCTTTTTGCGAAAATTCACGCGTCTGAAAAGAGTTAGGAGGTATCTTGGGTCCACGGAAAGGCTGCAGTATGGATGAAGCGGCAAAATTGCTGGCCGCGAATAAAATATTAATTGCTGCGCATTATAATCCGGATGCCGATGCGCTGGGATCTTCTCTGGGGTTAGCGCATGCACTACGCGCGGCCGGAAAAGATGTTTATGTTTATAACGAATCTCGCGCGCCGGAGCGTTTTGCTTTTTTGCCTGGAATTGCCGAAGTAGGTTCAGTTCTGCCAACAGATAATTATGAAGTTGTGGTCGTTTGTGATTGCGGAGAGCTTAAACGCCTGGGGGATTCGGTTTGGCAAAAATTTAAAGAATTTCCAAACATTCTTAATATAGATCATCATATCTCTAATGATTTCTTCGGTCGCCATAATGTGGTTGAAGAGAACGCATCCTCCACATCTGAGTTGATATTTTTGCTGTTGCAGGCCGGAAAGTTTTCCGTCCCCTTAGAGAGTGCGATCTGCTTATATGCAGGCATTCTCGGAGACACGGGCTCGTTTAGGTACGCTTGCACTACCAATCGTACCTTCGAGGTGGCTTCGCAATTAGTGAAATTGGGTGCAAGCCCCAGTCGGATTGGCGGAGACCTCTACAGTCAAAAGCCCTGGCGTCAGGTGTTACTAGAATCGCGCGCCATGGGATCTATTCAGTTCCACGCTGATCGCAGAATTGCCGAAGTATTGGTAGAGCCGAGCCTATACGCTGAGTGCGGTGCCGGGCCGGATGATACCGAGGGGCTAGTAGAGCTGGCGCGGGATATCCAGGGTGTTTTACTTTCAGCATTGATTAGATTTGAGGGAAACCTCTGGAAGGTGAGCTTGCGAGCTAAAGAAAGCAGGCACGACCTCTCTGCCGTAGCCGCGCGTTTTGGCGGCGGGGGCCATAAGGCTGCTGCCGCCTTTAGGTGGCGTAAAGACTTGCAAGGTTTGCGCGCCGAATTGTTGGCGGCGCTTAAAGTGGAGGTAGATAGATGAGGGCAGGGGTGTTTCTATTGGATAAGCCCGAAGGCCGCTCGTCGGCCAAGGCTTTAGCGCAGCTTAAAGCTAAACTTGATCTCGAAAAGGTTGGGCACTGTGGCACATTGGATCCCATGGCGACCGGGTTACTTGTATGTGTTTTCGGCCGCGCTACCAGGCTGGCTCATTTTGTGGAGGCAGGCACCAAAATATACAGTGGCCGCATTCGCTTCGGAATTGAAACGGATTCAGACGACATCTCTGGGAATATCTTACGTGAAAGTTCAGCCCTTCCTGAATTTGAACAGGTTAAGGCGCTTGCCAAAAACTTCACCGGTGAAATTGAGCAAATTCCGCCAAAGATTTCTGCCGTGAAAGTGAACGGAGAAAGGGCTTATAAGTTGGCGAGGCTGGGAGAGGAGATTTCGCTGAAGTCTCGCAGGGTGAGGATCGACGAGTTCCGGATCGAGCCGCACGACGCCGCCTCTGTTAATTTTCGCCTGGTTTGCTCGAAAGGCACCTACGTTCGCTCGATCGCGCGCGATTTGGGCGCGCTTCTGGGGTGCGGTGGTTGTTTAGAGAGTCTTAGGCGCGAGGGATCCTCGCCATTCTCCGTTTCGAGTGCCAAGGCCATTGAGGATATCAGTTTCGATGACGCCTTGCCGGTAGAGGCTCTGCTGCCTTCAGCTCATGCGCTTTCGGTTTCTTCGGATATCTTCAATCTTCTGACGCATGGCGACGAGCGGGGGCTGAGGCAGTTGCAACAACAGCTTGAGGTGATCCCAGAACAGATTATTTACCGAGAGACGGACTCAAATCTTTCGGCGGGATTGTTGGTCCGTGACGGCGATCGCTTAGTTTTCGGGTGCAATTTTTAGGGAGCGTTATGAGTTCATTAATTATTCTGGGTGCGCAGTGGGGCGACGAAGGCAAAGGAAAATTTGTTGATTACTTCAGCGCGAAATCTGATTGGGCGGTGCGCTATAACGGCGGGAATAACGCCGGGCATACGCTGGTGGTAAACGGTGTGAAGACCAAGCTGGCGCTAGTGCCTTCCGGCGCGCTTCATCCTGGCGTTAAGTGTCTGATAGCGGCCGGGGTGGTGCTAAATCCCAAGGTTTTGAGCGAAGAGTTACATAACCTAAGGAAAGCTGGCGTTAAAATTGGGCCGGAACGACTTTTCTTGGATAGGGAAGCAAGTCTTGTGTTGCCGCATCACGTCGCCATTGATTTGGCCCGCGAAGAGTTAAAGGGCAAGAATAAAATTGGGACTACAGGGCGGGGAATCGGCCCAGCATACGAAGAGCGCGCAGCGCGCACCTGTGTACGTGTGGCTGAGCTTTTGGCGCTTGAAAATATTAAAGAAAATTTGATGTCTGGTCTTGATCATGCCAACGATTATCTAAAATTCGTGCTGAAGAGTGATCGGCAGGTAGCTTTTGCGGAGGTTTGGGAGATCCTTGAGCGGGCGCGCGACGAATTTTCCGGATCTATCGCTAACGGAAGTTTGCTAATTGAGAATGCCTACAGAGCTGGGGAGAAGATTGTGTTCGAGGGGGCGCAAGGCACCTTCTTGGATATCAACTTCGGCACCTACCCATTTGTGACATCGAGCCACACCATTACAGGCGGCGTCCTGACGGGCTGCGGCATCGGTCCCCAGAATTTGGGACATATCATAGGAATCTGTAAGGCCTATACGACGCGTGTGGGCAGCGGCCCCTTTCCGACCGAACTTCACGATTCCGTGGGCGAGCGTATCCGTGAACAGGGCGCTGAGTTTGGAACTATTACCGGGCGGCCGCGGCGTTGCGGGTGGTTTGATGCCATGCTAGTGCGGCGGTCCGTTAGATTGAACGGCCTAAAATCGTTAGTGCTCACCAAACTGGATGTGCTCTCCGGTCTTCCGGAGCTCAAGATCTGTACGGGGTATAAGCTAAACGGTAAAGCGCTAGATGATTTGCCGGCCTTAGCTTCGCAAATCGATAATATAGAGCCGGTTTACTCTAGTTTCCCGGGATGGAGCGAGGATATTACCGGAGCTAGAAAGTTATCGGATCTGCCCGCGCAGGCCCAAAACTACCTAAGGGCCATCGAGGAATTGATAGCTTGTAAGCTCTCGATTATTAGCGTTTCTCCCGAACGCGCCGGGGTAATCCTTTGCGATATTCCGCCTGATTTAAAGGAATATCTATAATTTAAGTTTTGAAGTTTTAGTATGTCCACTCAGCAAAAAAAAATTCTGATTGTTGACGACGAACAGGGCGTGCGGCGCTCCTTGGAGGGCGTGCTAAAAGACGAAGGTTTTTGCGTGCGCACCGCTGAGGACGGGTTGGTGGCGCTTAAGATTTTGGAGGAATACAGACCTGATCTGGTCTTTATGGATATCTGGCTCCCTGGCATAGATGGGATTGAAACTCTCAAGCGGATCAAGGAGGCCCAGCCTGCGGTTGCCGTAATTATGATTAGCGGCCACGCCACCATTCCAACAGCCGTGATGGCCACGAGACTTGGCGCCTTTGATTTTATCGAAAAGCCGCTCGATCTGAATCTCACGGTGAATATGTCGCGCCGGGCCTTAGGCCTTGAGAAATCCGATACTGATGAAACACAAGCTGGGCTTGCAACAGCCCAGGAATCTCTGAGAATTGGGGAGTCTAGAAATTTAAATTACAATCGCGTTGCTTTTCAGAATCAAAAACTTCGGGGTCGTGCGCAAAGACAACGAACCTTGTCAGGTAGCGCCGTTTTGTACGGTCAGGGGCTGCATTCTGGTCGAAAAAGCGGACTGGTGCTCGAACCGTTGCCGCCTGACTCCGGCATCCATTTCGTAGGAGTCTCCGAAACGGCGGTAGTGCCGGCTCATCTGGATTTCGTACAATCTACCGGCTATGCCACGACTATTCGTTTGGGCGCCACGCATGCCGCCACAATAGAGCATCTGATGTCGGCCTTGCATGCATACGGTATCTCTAACCTGCTGGTAAAATGCAACGGCGAGGTGCCGGTGCTGGATGGCTCAGCCTCAGAATTTTGCAGACTGTTTGAAGAAACCGGCGTTGAGGAGCAGGAGGGCGAATGGTACGCCATCAAAGTTCCTAAAGTCGTGGAATACAGGAAAGAGAGAGAGTTTATCCGCATCGAGCCGAGTGAGAGCTTTAGTGTGTGCTATTCGTTGGATTATCCGTTGCCGGTCGGTAAGCAGGAATTCTGTTTCGAGTTAGATAGCCCCGAGAGCTATAAACGAGAGATCGCTCCCTGCAGAACCTTTGGATTCGTGCGCGATATCGGCAAACTACAGCAAGCCGGACTAGCGCTGGGAGGCCGCTTCGATAATTTCGTGCTAATTGGTCCGGAAGGTGCGGTTAACACAGAGCTACGTTTCCCCGACGAACTCGTGCGGCATAAAGTTTTAGATGCAATAGGCGACCTTTATCTGCTGGGTCGGCCGTTGCAAGGAAAGGTGACTGCGCACATGACAGGGCATTCTGATAATGTGGAGCTGTTGAAATTGGTGCAAGGGTTGATGCTGGGCTAAATCGCCTAGTTTCGGCGGTTTAGGCAGCTAGGCGGCGGTCCGCCGCCGCAAGCACAAGAGCACTGCAGGTTCTTATCGATATCGCAGCCGCAGAAGCATTTCCCGGGATCATACGAGCAGCCTTCTTTTGCCTCACAAGCTTGCTTAGTGATCGAATTCTTGTGGTTAGTTTCGCAGGGCGGCTTGACCGGCCTACAAAAATAATCGGCGTACTCGCGACATCGCGAGCGATCGCCGCTTTTTCTGGGGCAATCAAGTCTACAGTTTTCCGAGGTGTAGCAGTCGCTCACTGAGAGGGCTTGGCAGGCATCGCCAAAAACTTGGCGCGTCTGAAAGAACACGGAAGCGCAAAGTAGGAGCAATCCAAAATTTCGCAAATTTTGCATAATATTACTGCTGATAATTATAAAACCCACGTCCGGACTTCTTGCCATACCACCCGGCCTCCACATATTTTATTAGTAGGGGGCAGGGGCGGTATTTATCTTCGCCCAATTCGCGGTGAAGGATCTGCAAGATAAATAGCAAAGTATCTAGCCCCACAAAATCTGCCAGGGTCAAGGGGCCCATGGGCTGATTGGTGCCGAGTTTCATAGCCGCGTCAACGTCCTCTGCTTTGCAGCCTTCCTGTAACAGAAATATAGCTTCGTTTAACATGGGGCACAGAATGCGATTCACTATGAACCCGGCGTTATCCAGGGCCAGAACTGTAGTTTTGCCCATGCGCTCCGAGACCTCTTTGACGCAAGTGTAAGTTTCATCACTTGTCTGCAAACCTCTGATTAGCTCAACAAGTTTCATGACCGGCACTGGGTTCATAAAATGCATGCCGCAAACTTTGTCGGGACGTTTGGTTGTTGCCGCCAATTTAGTGATCGAGATTGAGCTGGTGTTGGAGGCGATAATGGCGCTGGGCGCTAAAATTCCGTCGAGATCCTTAAATAATCTCTCCTTAATCTCAAAATTTTCAATAATAGCTTCTACGACTAAGTCACATTCTTTAAACTCAGTCAGTGCCCCCGCCACTCGCAAATTCTTCTGAGTCTCGGCAGCCAGCTGGGCCGTGATCTTTTCTTTCTCTACTAGTTTTTGGAGCTGACCTTTAATGGCAGTCGCAGCCCGCTCCAGATTTTGTTTATTGGAATCCCAAAGCAGAGTTGAATACCCGGACATGGCGGCCACCTGGGCAATACCTGCCCCCATTTGTCCTGAACCGATAACCCCCAAAACTTTAACGTCTTTCATAAAAATTCCTCCAACAGCTAAGTAGAGTATGACTAGGCGGCCTTCGGCAATAGCTCTGATTTGCTAGAACGTTATTTTAGACGGTTGAGCTGCTTGCATTAATTCGAAATAAACCCTACTTATTAGTCTCGATTATTATAGAAGGTATTTTTGATGTTCAGGCTCTACGCCAGAGATTTAGCAATAGACTTAGGTACCGCCAACACCCTCATGTACGAGAAGGGGGCCGGTATCATTTTGAACGAGCCCTCAATAGTTGCTCTGCGGTTTGACGGACAGCGAAAGCAGGTAGTGGCTTTCGGCTCGGAAGCCAAAGTCATGTTGGGACGTACCCCAGAAGGGGTCAAAGTAATCCGCCCGGTTCGAACCGGCGTGATCGCTGACTTTGAAGTCGCTAGTTTGATGTTGAAACATTTTCTCGGGCTGGCTCGTAAGAGGTCGCGTGCCTTAATGAAAGGTCATGTAATAGTTGGCGTGCCAAGTGGCATCACCGAAGTTGAGAAGCGCGCGATTCGAGACGCCATTGAAGGCGAAGCGCGTGATGTGAAGTTGATAGACGAAGCCATGGCGGCCGCCATCGGCTGCAATCTTCCGGTTACTGAGGCTGTGGCTAGTTTAATCGTGGATATCGGCGGCGGAACAACCGACATCGCCGTGATTAGCTTAAAAGACGTGGTGCATTCCGTCTCGCTTCGCCAAGGCGGAGACGCCATGGATGAGTCCATCATTAATTATATGCGCAGGCGGCATCATCTCTTGATCGGTGAATCCACAGCCGAACTAATTAAGAAAACAATCGGTACGGCGCATCCGGATTATGATAAGCAAGAGATGGAGGTACGCGGCCGCAGTCTCACAAGCGGAGCGCCAGGCTCCCTTGTGGTGAGCGGATCCGAAGTGCGTGAGGCTATCGCTGAGGTGGTGAACTCAATCATCACCGGCGTTCGGCATGCGCTAGAAAACACGCCCCCCGAGCTTTCCGGTGACATAATGACTTCAGGCATAGCGCTAGCCGGAGGCGGCGCCTTACTAAAGGGCTTCGATAAACGCGTGAGCGAAGAGCTTAAGGTTTCTGTGACCATAGCTGACGATCCGTTGGCAGCAGTCGTAAAGGGTGCCGGCATGTGTTTGGATAATCCCGAGCTATATAAAGATATCTGGTTTTAACTTGCCGTTATTACTGGGCGTTACCGCGGCGTGCGTTAAGCCTCTTAAAGTCGCGCATGGTCTCCGAGCGGAATGTCACTTACTGGGGAGGCAATCTGTTGATACTACTTACAAAAGTGGCTTTGTTTCTCTACATCAGTCGTAGAGGCAGTCCACAAATTCTTCGTGCTCTTCGCGCTCTTCGTGGTGAATATATTAAACAATTTAACCACGAAGACCACGAAGAATTTGTGGATGACCTCTAAGGTGTAACCCCGGGGTTTTTAGCAGATACCAAAATCGTAAGGTTTCTTCAGCTGACAAGATCGTGCGGGGCCGTCTGCTGAGCGGACCGCTTAGTGAACCAATCCAAACTGAGCGCAACCAATCCGCCCAAGGCCCCACTCACCGTAACCGCCAAGAGCCAAACCGCGCCGAGGGCCACGGATTGGGCGCGCGTTACCAGCGGCAGAAGAAAGAAAACAAAAGCATTCTCCCGCACCCCGAGTCCGTTCCAGCTAATCGGAAGACTAGAGAGCACATTCACAAACGGAATCGATGAGAGCACGATAATCCAGGGCACATTCACCCCCATGCTTTGTAAGATTAGATAATGCAAAGCTAACTGACTAAGATGGAAGATCACAGAGAGCACCGAGATGGCTAGCACAGTAATGGGATCTTTTGGAAAGGCGTTTAGAGTGTTTTCAATCTTTTCTCGTAAATGGTGAGAGTCAGGGACTACTTTTAAGATTACTTTCGGGCCAAGCAGCCAGGCGCACACCACCGCCAAGGGCAGGCACATAATCGCATAAATAAAATTGGGCGAGATCGTATCGCGCCCGTCATTTAAAGCGAAGATTACGCCCATCAGTACAAGCACAGCCAAACCGTGCGCGCGGTCGGCTACGACCGAGGCCACAGCCTGGGCCTTGAACGGGCCTTTCCCGGCAATAGCCATGGCGCGCACGACGTCCCCACCGACAACCCCCAGACCGAAGCAGTTTGCATACATGCCTAAAGTGTAAGCGCGAAAAGCTGTAAGCCAGGGTACTGAGAATGCTCCACGGGTTATTAACCACCACTTGTAAGAGCTAATGATCTGCCCAGCAAAGTAGCCCAGGATAACCAGAAGCGCGGTCTGCGCAGACACGTGCGCCAAGGTCGCCTTCAGTTCAGAGATATCTGAAACTGCAAGCACAAGGGCCAGCATCCCGATACTCAAGGCGATTTTTATGAGGCGTTTTGACGACATCCGCTGAATTTTACTTGGGAGCGCAGATGCAAGCAACACCCGAGAACCGAACCGAATCAGCTGCCTCCCATGATTAAGCATAATAGTCCCGCAGACTTGACTTAAACGGGGCGTAACGGTACACCTTTAAGGACTAGAATTCTGTTACGGGATTGTAGGCCGCTAGCTCAGTCGGTAGAGCGCTGAGTTAGGAGGTTGAAATGACCGGTGAAGTTGCTCTACCGCCTGAGAAGTAACTTGGGTGCCAAAGATACGGGCCGCTAGCTCAGTCGGTAGAGCGCTGAGTTAGTTTGTGAAGTTGCTCTACCGCCTGAGAAGTAACTTGGGTGCCAAAGATACGGGCCGCTAGCTCAGTCGGTAGAGCAACTGGCTTTTAACCAGTGGGTCGTTGGTTCGATTCCAACGCGGCTCAGATTTCTTCGTCGTTGCGCCACTCCCCGGGCACTTCGCGATCCTGACGCATCCCGGAGCGCAGGCGACCCGCCTGCCGGTGTGGCGAATTGGCAGTGAGTGTTTGGCCGATAGGCAGTAGGTTTAGGCAGTAGTTCGCAGCGTAATATCGCGATCAACAATCCAGCAAATTGGGCGCGAGCAGTTTGGGCGGAGGAGTTAAGACCCTTTTCAAAACCCCTCCGCGCCCCGTTGTTCATGCCCGGAAATTCCACTTAGGTTCGGCTTCTAGCATTGCCTCGGCCGACCTATGCTGCCCCAATTTCGAATTACCCAAGAATGTGTTGCGCCGCCCAATGGGCGCTCACGATCGAGCCTGCGAACGGCCCAAGCACGAGCTTGCCAAGCTCCCCGCTGACGTGCAATCCGGGATACAGCCATTGCAGCTTATTGTCCACGATTGGCGAACCAAGCGCTGTTGTTGGCAGTTGCAACCGTCCCGCTGTCTGTTGCGAAAGTGCGCTCGGGTCCCTTTTGGACTGCAGGGCCGTAGCGACCACCAGATAGTCCACCGAGAACTGCCGTCCGCCTTTCAGCGTAAGACAGATCTCGCCGTTGTGGTCCGCCGTGAGCACTTCTCCCTCGATGTACTCAAGTTCGCGCGAGCGGATGTCCTCGTCAAGATCCAGCGCGACTTCGTGAGATATCGTGCCGACCTCGCGTGCGTTGTGTACGACTCTCTCACGCTCCTCGTAGCAGTGTTCCCCGATCAATTCAGCCCGTTTGCTCTGCTCAAGCCAGGCGGCCCCACAGTCAAACTGGGTGACCTTAATCGGAAAGAGCGAGATCTGATAAATTGGCAGCTCTCGCTTTCGTAGTTGGGCAAGCCGATGCGCAACTTGGCAGGCGCTAACGCCCCCACCAATGATAGCGATGCGCTTGTTTGTCAGGGCTTGCCATGGCAGGTTCCCTTCGAAAACATGCGCAATGCAACTAGCATCTCTTGCCCGCAGTTCGCGGCACCACTCGGGCCAGAACGGGTTGCGCTCTAGCCCTGTTGCCAAGATCACCGCCCTCGCGTTAAACACCCCCGCGTCCGTCAGCAAACGGAAGCCTAGTCCGTCTTTGACGATCTCCAGGACTTTGCTTCGCACGCAAAAGATCTGGGAATTCGGTAACACTTTCAGCGCGTACGTTTGCCACAAACGGTATGTAGGTTTACCCCACTGGCTGATCTCGTCCTCGCGTCCGACTCGTTCCGCGTATCGGCGCAGTGAGTGAGGATCCCGTTCCAGATGATGCTCCGCCAGGGAGCGCATCCAGACCATCTCCGAATTCCGCGCCACCCCGATGAACTCTGACAGACCGCGACCTTTAGGGTCGAACATAGCCAGTCGATTCGCCGGTACACCGTATGCCAGAAGCGCTCTAGCTAGAATCTCCCCTTGTGGGCCACTACCAATAATGGCCCAATCTAGCTGCGCCATAGGACCTCCTCTCTAGCTTGCTTCGCTCCGCCTCAAATTTTTAGTTATACGTACTTCAAAACTATCAAAACCTCCTTTCCTCCTACCCAAACTACACCGCCAGTTCTAGTCTCTCGCCCTGTGAAACGAATGTGTGCGCGTACTCACGATCAGGCTACAACTGGCAGCGTACTGCAAATTTTTAAAGAGCGTAAAATCCCGTAATGCAACTTGTGCCAAGTTGAGTTAAGGGATCACAGGCAATATGTTCTGGAAACGCTTCCCCGTAGCCTCTTTGGCTTTTCTTTTTGGGGGGCTATTAAATTGTGTGGGAGAATTAATATTTTATTGTGCCTGGGGCACAATATTAATGATGAGATTAATGACGAGTTTAAGCTTCAGATTTTTAATCTTGGTAAAGTTGCCAACGCTGTAAGAAACTTTGGTGAATGACATGCTTTCAACACGTTTAGCTTTTTTGCGATGGCGTGTCAAGCAGTTTTTTTAATCTTAAATTTTTGTGATTTGACCTAGGAGTGAGTGATCGCGGTGAATAGTTAGGATGGCCGGATAGCTGGAGGGGTGAAGTCGCAGAAATCAAATTTAGGGATAACACTTTCCCCCTTAAATCTCCTAGGTGTTGCGTTAAGTTATTGAACCCGGCCCCTGATTCACCATCTCAACAGAGCGAAGCAGCGACACTCTCATGCTTACACATTAAACCGAAAATGCACGATATCACCGTCCTGCATAATATACTCTTTCCCCTCGACCCGCAGCTTGCCGCGTTCTTTGGCTTTCAATTCGCTGCCAGCGTCTATGTAATCTGCATATCCGAAAATCTCGGCGCGGATAAAGCCTCTCTCGAAATCGGTATGAATCTTTCCGGCACATTGCGGCGCAGTGGAGCCGTGTTGGGCGGTCCAGGCGTGGGTCTCTTTCGGGCCGACTGTGAAGAAAGTGATTAAGCTTAGCAATTTGTAACCGGCTAGGGTTAAGCGATCTAGCCCTGAGGATTCAAGCCCCATATCGTGCAGATACGGGCCGCGCTCTTCGCGTGGGAGCTCCGCGATCTCTGCTTCAACTTGGCCGGAGATTATGACAAGTTCGGTGCCCAAAGATTGAGTGTAGTCGAATAATTTATCCAAGGCTCTTGCTCCACCAGCCACCGGGGTAGTTGCGACCTCACTCTCTGAAACATTGGCGACAAATAGGGTGGGTTTTGATGTTAGCAGGGTATTGGTAACCTCGGCAAAAACTTCGGGCAGAGCGTCTGAAATAAATGACCTGGCTGGCTTTCCCGCAGAGAGATGTTTTTCCAACTCGCTCGCCAACTCGAATCTGGCTTTCGCATCTTTATCTCCGGACTTTGCCACCTTTTCAAATTTTTGAATTAACTTCTGAATGCTCTCCAAGTCAGAGAGTATTAGCTCGGTATCGATAGTCTCAATATCGCGCACTGGATTTACACCGCCATCCACATGCACCACATTGGGGTCATCAAAGCAGCGAACAATATGGGCTACGGCATCGACGCTGCGGATATGTCCGAGAAATTGATTGCCCAGCCCCTCGCCCTTGGAAGCGCCCCGGATTAGCCCAGCGATATCCACAAAAGTGATCTGAGTGGGGATGATTTTTTCGGACTTTGCCATTTTGCAAAGCACAGCTAGGCGTGAATCCGGCACGGGTACCGCGCCAGTGTTAGGCTCAATCGTGCAAAACGGAAAATTAGCCGCCGCAGCTTTAGCAGAAGTTAAAGCGTTAAAAATAGTGGACTTTCCTACATTGGGCAGCCCGATAATACCGCAAGTGAATCCCATAAGCGTAATGTTCTAAAAAGGCCCAACTAAGTCCGCCGATATACGCCGATATACCGATATCTGATAGTCAGGCCGCTAAGCCAGAAGAGCATCAATATACAGAATTTTAGCTAGTTATGCTACCCGAGCGGTAATGAAGGGGGTGGAAGGTTTTCCCGGATTGAGCCTATGAGAAAAATCATGGCTTAGTAAGCAGTTCTACGCTAGCATTCTCGCTTTCACGGGCTGGAGAAGTAAGGTAACTGCAAGAAAAGTAAGTAGAGAAATACGGATACCTGTCGAAATTCAAATCAAATCAAATAAAGGGGAACTACTATGTTGATCAATCAACTCACAGCACAAGCGGAATCTTTTAAACCCAACGGCGTTCGACTTTTGAATGCAGGCCGTTTGTGCAGTCTGCTCCTAATTTCCATTTTTTCTGCATCGCTGGCGCTGGCTGATCATTCCGATGAGCACAAAATGCCGGAAACGCCGCCTAATATTAGTTCGCCTGAGTTGAATCGTATTAAAGCCTTGGAGGGAAAGTGGAAGTCGACAACCTCGATGTTTGGTAAGAAAGACGAACAAGTCTTTACGAAATATGAAGTTACAGCTGGCGGCAGTGCTGTGGTGGAAACGATTTTTCCCGGCACGCCTAATGAAATGGTGTCGGTTTACTACGATGACGATCAAGGCAAACTCGCCATGACGCATTACTGCATGATGCGAAACCGTCCTCAATTCTCGCTCGTCGAAAGTGATAAAGACAAACTCAAGTTGGATGTAACTAGAGTTGAAGGCCTCAAGTCAAAAGACGATCCCAGCATGGGGGCCATGACCATCACCTTCGAAGACAAGAATCACTTCTCTTCAACCTGCGAGGGGCGCGGCAAGACCGAAACAAAGCAGGAGCCGATGACCATGCGGTATACGCGTGTGAAGTAAAATAAATGAAATACGGAGTGGGCCAATTCCCACCCGGCGTTACCCGGGGTTAATGAGTCTGTGAGGCAGGCACAGACTCCTAGGATAGCTAAGCGGAAGAGGTGCGGTTGTTAGGAAACACTCAATATTTTGGCATCTTGCTAGCGCTATTATCAGCCGTCTTAATGGGCATCTATCCAGCGGCTGCCCGGTGGTCTTACCAGCATGGCAGCAATAGTACTTTTATTGTTTTAGTCACAACTTTCTCACGTTTATTGATCTTGTACGTCTGCTGTATCATAACCAAGCAAAAAATTTTACAGGCCAGAAATTCAAACTGGAAAGCCATTGTAAGCGGCGGCGTTTTACAGGCGATCTCTATAGTGGGAATTCTGAGCTCCGTTGCGTTAATTCCTGGCCCCGTTGCCTTAACTATCCTTTTTACCCACACTCTGATGCTTTACGGACTTTGCGTGGTCACAGGTGAAGAACGATTCACCATGATAGCTTTGGCGTGTACAGCCATGGCACTCGTAGGCGTTACCCAGGTTGTTGGTTTATGGGATTCAGCCGTTCCTTTGAATATTTGGGGAGTCGTATTAGCATTCATAGCTGCCATAGCAACCATGGGGAGAGCATATCTTTTTGGGCATCAAGTAAAGAGCGACCACCCCATGGTTGTTGGTGTTTGGACCTTTATTGTTGCCTTCCCGATAACTATTCTTCTCGTACTGTTCTGTCCAGCCGCCTTACCGGTAGATACTCAGGGGATAGTCGCAGCCTTATTAGCTGCTTTGTCCTTAGGATTAGGGACAGTAGCAGCGTTTTATGGAATAGCACTTCTAGGCGCCTTTCAATTTAGCTTGTTTCTCAAAATCGAACCGATTTTTACGGCATTGTTTTCAATTATAATTCTCAGTGAGTATCTGTCGTTTAATCAGTACGTTGGGATTGCCACTGTGTTGGCAAGCTTGGTTGGGTATCAGGTTTTTATTAGCAGACAGGCGGGTGTGGTTAGAAGCATTAGAAGAATGAATGCCCGAAATTCGTAATCACTTGGAGGCCGCTATGCAATTGCGATCCCGCAAAATCAGAATAAGGTCTCTCATATTCGAACATTTATATGGGATAGATGGCTACCTGCATTTATGCAATGGTATGACAGGAGAGTAAACCCATGAATAATAAGCCTCCTGAATCAAATATAATTCTCTACCAGACCGAAGACGGTCGGACTAAGGTTCAGTGCCGATTTCAGGATGAGACCGTTTGGTTGACGCAGGCTTTGATTGCTGAGCTGTTTCAGGTCAGCCCCCAGAATATTACATTGCACTTAAAGGCAATCTATTCAGAAGGCGAATTGGATGAACAGGCAACTTGTAAGGAATACTTACAAGTTCGAAGTGAGGGGGCAAGGTCGGTATCAAGGGCATTGAAGCACTATAGCTTACCGGTCATCCTAGCCATCGGCTACCGAGTCCGAAGTCACCGAGGCACACAGTTTAGACAATGGGCAACTTCAAGGCTGAATGAATACCTGGTGAAAGGCTTCACCATGGATGATGAGCGCCTAAAGAATCCGCCTGTTGCGGGTCAGATAGATTACTTTGATGAACTTTTAGAGCGCATCCGTGATATCCGTTCATCTGAACGTAGATTCTATCAGAAAGTGCTCGATATATATTCAACGAGTGTTGATTATTCCCCCGATACGGAAGCTTCGCAAAGATTCTTCGCTACGGTTCAGAATAAAATGCACTGGGCGGCTCATGGGCATACAGCAGCCGAGATTATCCACAAGCGAGCAAACTCCAAGCAGGGATTTATGGGCCTAAAGACCACTAGGCCTGGTGGCGTAATTAGAAAAGAAGATGTTTCTATCGCTAAGAATTATTTAGATGAAGAAGAGCTGCAAGTCCTCAATCGTATCGTTTCGCTCTACATAGAATTTGCTGAGCTGCAGGCTATCGAACGTAAGCAGATGACGATGAATGACTGGATTAAGAAGCTCGATGAGTTTCTTAAGATATCAGGCCGTAAGTTGCTTGAGCATTCTGGCAAGATCTCAGCGGGGGTAGCCAAGGCTAAAGCCGAGCTAGAGTATATAAATTATCAGAAGGTCATTGATAGCCAGCCACACATGATCGACAAGGACTTTGAGGAGGCCATTAAGCAGCTACCCAAAGCCAGAGCGAAGCCAATAACAACCACGAAAGGCAATGCTCAAAAAGGGAAGAAATGAAGCAAGAGCAGTTAAGGGTAGCAGGCTGGTTCGTTGCCAAGTTTCAGGCGACTGCAGCTAGCCCTCAAACAAATTCTAAGAGGTTGAAATGCTCAACGAGTTAGAGAGAGAAAAAATTGGTGGCCCCGCTCGGACTTGAACCGAGGACCTACCGGTTATGAGCCGGCCGCTCTAACCGACTGAGCTACAGGGCCATGGAAGGAAGAGAGTAACTGAGCGATACAGAAAATTCAATATATGGAAAGAGCGGACGGGTCCTCCGACGTAGGAGGAGCTCCCGGAGGGACAAAGTAGCGGCCGCTCTAACCGACTGAGCTACAGGGCCATGGAAGGAAGAGAGTAACTGAGC
>CAZVWV010000004.1:0-17581 GCA_964631745.1 uncultured Bdellovibrionales bacterium | reverse complement strand
CAATATATGGAAAGAGCGGACGGGTCCTCCGACGTAGGAGGAGCTCCCGGAGGGAGGTCAGAGGGCAGTATAACCGTTCATGGTGGCCCAAAACTTGGGAAAGTTGCAGTTTTCCACCTAAGAAGTATGATGATTCAACATGTCTGAACCAAGCACGGTAATCGAAAAACTCGTCTCTCTTAGTCAAATTGATTCAAAAATTGCCGGGGTGGCGGCTGAAAAGAAGCGGCTCGAAAAGGAGTACGTTGATAAGACTACTGCCGTGAAGCGCTTGGAGGTCTTGGTTGCTGGCAAGAGTAAGTTCTCTGCCGAAAAACAGGCCCTGTATAACAAAGAAGAGAAACGTATTAAGGAAGAGCGCGACAAGCTTATTGCTCGGCGCAAGGCCCTGACCACTCTTAACACTTATAAGTTGCAGCAGGCGGCTGAACGTGAAGTCGATGCCGCTTCGAAGCATGTCGATCAGGCCGAAGACATGCTGCTTAAGATCGTGGATGAGCTAGAGCTCGCGACCAATGAAACTAAGCAGGCGGAATCGGAGCTGGCTCAGGCTAGGAGCGCCCTTACGGAGTTTGAATCGGCAGCTAGAACTCAGCTGGCTTCGATTGAGGAACGTCAACGGAAATATTTGGACGAAAAAGCCCAAGTGGTCCTGCAAATCGACAAGCCTTCGCTTTCGATTTACGAAAGGGTGCATGAGCGTTTCCCGAGTGATGCGGTAGTGCCGCTTAATAAAGATAGCTGTACTGGTTGCTTTATGTCACTTGGGCCCCAAACCACGGTGCAGATCCTCAAAGGTGACGCTGTAATTAAGTGCCGGGGTTGTGGTAGAATTGTCTTTCTACCGAAGGCAGAGTAGTACGAAGTAGCTCGGTATAATTGCAGTTTTTTTGTAACAAACAGTAGAAGGAGTTCGGCGAGCGATCGCGGAGAACGTTGCCTAATTAGCAGCGCGCTTCGAGGAAAGTCGGGACTTCAAAGAGTAGATTGGCTGCTAACGGCAGCTCCGGGGAACCGGGGGAAAGTGCCACAGAAAATAAACCGGCAAAACTAACGGGGACTTCGGTAACCGAAAGTTTTAGCTAAGGGTGAAACGGCAGGGTAAGAGCCTACCAGAAGCAGGGTAACTTGCTTGCTTGGTAAACCCCAGTCGAAGCAAGGTCACATAGGGAAGTGCGGCTCCCCCGCTTGATGGCGGACTCAAAGTTCCGAAGCGAACTTCGAGAGGCAACCTCCATGAAGTGGGGGAGTCGGGGCGTTACTCGCGCCCAGGCTTCCGGGTAGAACCGCTTGAGCTGGTCGGTGACGACTGGCCCAGATGAATGATCGCATAGAACAGAATCCCGCTTACGGCCGGACTCCTTGTGCTGTTTTTTCTAAATTTAAGTTTTTGTATTTTGCAACGCTTAAGCTTTAGCGTGCGGAGCTAAAATGGTAATTGCTCAAAAACCCTGGGTAAAGCACGAGATATTATGGAGCGCCGACGACTCGTCGGCCGGTGGTTATAGTGGCATTACCGTTTAGGGCGAAGCCACCACCTGCTCGCACTCGCCCGGGTTTTTTAAGTAGATACCGAAACTGGAGCTAGAATGTGCGCCCAAACAAATTCCGCATTAGGTAACTGGCTTGCAAATTACCAATTCTTTTGCGTGGGCAGCTTGCCGTTCCTCTCTGCCCGCAAGGCAGTGCAGTTCATTTTTGAAAATTCTAAAATTCTCCCATTTTGGCCGGAACTTCCACGAATCAACGAGCAGGAGTTAAGTCTAAAGCGAGCCGAGCGGGCGCTTGGGCCGGAATGGGCTGGTTATATGGAAAGTGAAGCCAGCGGGCTTTTCGAGACGTTGCGGCATCTAAATGGCAGGCCCAGATTAGAGCTTATTAAGGCCCAACTGCTGGGCCCCTTAACTTTGGCGCATTTTAGCGATTCGTTAAATGGTGAGCTAGCTCAAAAACTTCCTCAAGCATTAGAGGCTACCCTTAAGCAGATTGATTGGCAGTGGGAGAGACTGCGGCAAGTCGCAGAGCGCGTGTTATTTGTGCTCGATGAACCGGGGCTTGCCCAGTGGGACCATCTAAGTTCTGCCGAGCAAGACATGCTATCTCATGCCTTTAAATATCTGCATGAGAAAATAACCAAGCGCGGCGACTTTCTAGGAGTACATTCCTGCGCAGGGTTTCTTCCTTTACTGCTGGAACTTCCTTTTGATCTAGTCTCATTCGACGCCACGCAAGAAGATCCCGTGGCGGAAATTATACAGCCGCGTCTGCAAAGTTGGCGGAACGCTTTACAGCGCGGAGTAATACTGGCACCGGGCGTGTGGAAGGCCGTGCAAGGTCAGCCATACGCTGAAGCGCGGCAAGCCGGGCTAGTACGCTTTGAAGCGTTAAAGCGGGAGCTAAGCGGATTGACGGCCGAGGGCGACCAGCCGCTTATGTTACCTTCAGCAAACTGCGGGCATGCCTTTGCGGAGGCCGCGTGGGTTGACGGAATTTATGCATGAATTTTGGATATTTCGTTGGATTCTGAATTAAATCACGTTTTGTCCATTTAGCTTCATAATCAGGAGAGAGCGTTCGTTGCGCTCTAGAAGCTAATAATCTTGTGATTAGGTGAAATAGTATGCCTTTATTAGCGGAATCGAATCCCGGCCCTCTTGCGGATGTTGAGTTTGGAGATAGAGCAAGTTACGTCGGCGAGCGAGCTTTTAGGCAAGATTCCAGTATTGCGGGGGGGGGGGACGGCGATATTGAGCGCTCGCCGGACCAGAGCCCGATTAAGATTAAGGTGGATGTTGCTCGTTGGAAAGCATGTGCCGAGGGTGGAGAAGAAAACGCGATTAGCAAGGCGGTTCTCAGGAATGTCATAGCAGACTGTGCTGTCGATTTAGTAGTTACGCTTACTCCCGGGCATTTAGATGTGAAACTGGGCGAATTGTGGGCCTTGAACTCCAATGGTGTGGACCTAGAGCGAGTCGCAAAAATGGCGAACTCTTTAATTCCAGAACATATACAGAATATTAATGTAGCGGTTTCCGGGCATACTATTCACGTAAATCCTGGCTATTTTGACGAAAGCCAGTTTGAAGAGCACATCAAGACTCGCTTGCTGGGTCTGGAAAAGGTACTCCAAGCAATCAAGATTCTTCACCCTGATGCTGTCATCCCTGCCGAGATCTCAATCCCGAAACCACCGTTGCAAAAGCAGTCGGAGAAATCCGCGCTCTCCTTCTCGCCGTTTAAAGTAGATATCTCTGTTGATGATTTCTTAGTTGCCCCATCAGTCTCGTCCTTTCAAGAGCTTGTCTTGCCCCCGCAATTAACTAGAGAGCTGCGGGGCCTGGCCGCCTCGATGAAGGACCCCAGCGTGATTGAAAGGTACGGAGTTGATCAAGTTACAGGGATTCTATTACACGGCCCAGCGGGCACCGGAAAAACCTCAATTATTCACGCGCTGGCAAGTGAATCGGGTTGGCCTTCGTATGCTATCAAAGCCTCTGATATTTTTAAGCCTCTTGTGGGGCAATCTGAGCAAACGGTGGCGCAGTTTTTCAAGAGACTTCGGCCGAATTGTATATTATTTATAGATGAGGTCGAACAGATCGCCGCGGATCCACGCGGAATGCATGAAGTTCAGACTAAAATAATTGCGGCCTTGAAGTCGCATCTTGGTGGGCCTGGCGCGCGTAAGGATATCTTAATAGCGGCGGCCACTAACCGGCCTGAGAGTCTTGACGATACGTTGTTTCGGGCGGAGCGGTTTTCCATGAAGCTGGAAGTTCCATTGCCGGATATGGAAGGGCGCAAAGCGATCTTTAAACTGAATCTCGATAAAGCCCAAAGTCGCGCAAAGCAAAAAGATCTATACGGCGATGCTCTATTTAACGATCAAAACTTAGAGCAGTTTGCTAGAATTAGTGAAGGCTTTTCAGGCGCAGATATCTCCGACGCAATAAAAACGGCAGTGCGTGGAGTTGCTGCCCATGCACAAGAATCGGGAACGATGGAAAGGATTACTACCGAGCATGTCCGAGCAGCAATTGAGGAGCAAGCCAGGAAGAGAGGCGTGGTGGCTGTCGAACGAAGTCGCCCAATTAGCGGGTTCGGTGGCGGCGGGCGGTAGGCCCGCATGGCAGTTCGCATTGCCTCAGAGACGAATGTCACTTACTGATATTGATACTACTTACAAAAGTGGCTTTGTCTCTCTACGTCAGTCGTAGAGGCAGTCCACAAATTCTTCGTGAGCTTCGCGCTCTTCGTGGTGAATATAGTAAACAAATTAACCACGAAGAACACGAAGAGCACGGAGAATTGGTGGAGGACCTCTAAGGTGTATAGGTCGAGAATGCCGAGGACGGAAAGCTTCTGCTAACACTATCAATTGATTACCTCCTCAGTAAGTGACATTCGCCTCAGAGACCATGCGCAGCTTTAACCCAGTTAAACTGAGTTTATCCTGATATCCGGAATTACTAGTTAATTTATTCCAAACTCGCCGCCAAGGCCGAACAACGCTGCTGGGCGCCTATTTCATGGCGTGCCGCAGGCGGTGCCACTCCCAGGCGGTTCTTATTGTTGCCTCGATTTCGGTAAACTTGGGCTTCCAGCCCAATAGGCTGGTTAGCTTTTCGGCCGAGGCTATTAGGGCTGGTGGGTCTCCGTCTCGTCGGGGTGCGAAGGACCAACGCACTTTTTTGCCGGAGACTTTCTCTACGGCGTTAATTATCTCCAGATTTGAATTGCCGATGCCGGTTCCTATATTTAGACGGAGCGACTGGCCGCCGTCTAGCAGATGTTTTAGGCCAAGCACGTGGGCTTCGGCTATATCTAAGACATGAATATAGTCTCGGATGCAGGTTCCGTCCTGAGTGGGGTAGTCGTTGCCGAATATTTTCAATTCCGGACCGCCCAGGGCAGAGTAGATTGTTAACGGGATTAGGTGGGTTTCCGGGTTATGGTCTTCGCCTAGAATGCCTTGAGGGTGAGCTCCCGAAGCGTTGAAATATCTAAACGCTACACTCTTTAGTGCGTAGGCGTGTTCAAAATCGGAGAGCAGCTTCTCGACATTTAATTTGGTGCGACCATACGGGTTGATCGGTTCTTGCGGAGTCTCCTCTGTGATTGGTACCTGCTTGGGAACGCCGTAGGTGGCACAGGTGGAGGAGAAGATAAAATTCTTGATGCCTTTATCTTTAATAACAGAGATTAAATTTAAGGCGGCTACGAAATTATTGTTGTAATACTTCTCCGGGTTGGTGACGGATTCCCCCACGTAGGCATAGGCGGCAAAGTGCATCACGGACGCCGGGGCAAACTCATCTATAATCTTTGCCACAAATTGTTTATCCCCCACATCACCTTGCCAGAACGGGACCTTAAGAGCTTCGATGTTGTAGCGATGCCCAAATACGAGGTTGTCGATAACGCCCACTTCAAACCCAGCTTGCTTTAAACAGTACACAGCGAAGCTTCCAATATATCCGGCCCCACCTGTTACGAGAACTCTCTTAGATTGTAATGTATTTGCCATGCGCCCTCATATTATTTGATTCAGCTATCTCTGGCAATTTCCCATGCGCTAAAATCCGGAAGAACTTCCCGCAGCAAGCACACTAGCGGCAAATCTTTAAAAATCGTACACTCTTAGCGGTCATTGAAGGGCAAAAAATGCGACTCTCTATCGTAATACCGTGTTACAACGAAAAGGACACGATTGATGAAATCTTGGCGGCCGTCAAAGCCGCGCCGGTTGAGGAGAAAGAGATTATCATCGTGGATGACTTCTCCACTGACGGCACGCGCGATCTTTTGCGCTCCCGCATCGCCCAGCAAGTTGACAAGGTCGTTTACCATGACAAAAACATGGGCAAGGGGGCGGCGCTGCGTACGGGTTTTGAGCACGCCACTGGAGATATCGTGATTGTGCAGGACGCCGACTTAGAGTACGACCCTAATGAGTATCAAATCATTATTGATCCTATTGTTAAAAATAAAGCCGATGTGGTTTTCGGTTCGCGCTTTACCGGTGGCGGACCACACCGCGTGGTTTACTTTTGGCACATGATCGGAAATAAATTCCTGACCCTACTCTCGAACATGTTTACTAATCTTAATCTGACCGACATGGAGACCTGCTACAAGGCCTTTCGCCGGGAGATAATTCAATCTATTAAGATCGAAGAGGACCGCTTCGGTTTCGAGCCTGAGATCACAGCCAAAGTTTCGCGGCTTGGATGTAGGATCTACGAAGTAGGTATATCGTATTATGGCCGTACGTACGCTGAGGGGAAAAAGATCGGATGGCGCGACGGCTTTCGGGCGATTTACGCAATCGTGAAATACAATCTAATGAAGGCGTAGCAGAGCATGCAAACTGAGCCGGTGCTGTGCGCAGATCTTGATGGAACGGTGATTGAGACCGATCTCTTACAGGAATCAATCTGCGCGGCCATCAAGCGAAATCCACTCTATCTTTTTATGCTGTTTGTATGGTTGCTGCGCGGGCGCGCCCATCTTAAAGCCAAGCTGGCTGAGCTTGTACAGATCGATGCGAGCCTTCTTCCGTATAATGAAAAATTCGTAGAATATCTTCGCGCGCAAAAACAGAGCGGCCGCAAAGTCGTCCTAGCTACCGCCTCCGATCTGGCCTTGGCCAAAGGAGTGTATGACCACTTAGGATGCTTTGACGAGATACTGGCAAGTGACGGGAAGTATAACCTTCGAGGTTCCAACAAGGCTCGTTATCTTAGAGAAAAATACAGAGATTTCGCTTACGCTGGAAATTCAACCGTAGACTTCCCGGTCTGGCGCGCGGCCAAGCAGGTGATCTTGGTGAGCTCAGAGGAGAGTCTGATTAAACGCGTTACCAGAGAGTTTGCAGGTGCGCTATGTTTCCCCGGCTACAAATTCTCGCTACTTAAGCTCGTGCGTGCCTTACGTACGCATCAATGGCTTAAGAACTTACTTATTTTCGTGCCGCTCATCATGGCGCATCGCTGGCAAGAGCTGCCTAAAAGTTTTAGCACGCTGGTAGCGTTTTTTAGTTTCTCACTCTGTGCTTCAAGCGTTTATATATTAAACGATCTTTTTGATTTAGAGAGCGATAGGCAGCATCACTCCAAGCGAAACAGGCCCTTTGCTTCGGGTGCATTGCCGCTAGCTTTGGGGTTTGCTCTGGTTCCGTTACTCTTTCTGAGCGCATTGCTCTTAAGTTTCTCGAGCACTAAAGACTTTACCCTAACGCTGGTGCTCTATTTTATAATCACTCTCTTTTATTCTCTGCGTCTTAAGCGCATCCTGCTTTTAGATATCGTCACGCTAGCCTCGCTTTATACCGTAAGAATCTTTGCTGGCGGCGTGGCGGCGGATGTCCCCGTTTCCGAATGGCTGTTGGCATTCTCGATGTTTATCTTCTTCAGTCTGGCGTGTTTAAAGCGCTACTCAGAGCTTCATAATCTCTTGCGAACGCAGAAGGAAAAGACCCTAGGGCGCGGGTACTTAGTCTCAGATCTTACCCAGATCTCTCAGTTCGGATCATCCAGCGCATATATCTCGGTGCTGGTGCTAGCTCTGTATATTCGAAGCCCCGAAGTACTCGCACTTTATCATCACCCCATGGTGCTTTGGGCGGTCTGCCCCGTGCTGCTCTATTGGGTGAGTCGCATGTGGCTTCTGGCGCATCGCGGCGAGATCGATGAAGATCCTATAGTCTTTGCGATTGAGGATAAGGTGAGTATTATCGTGGCGTTTTTAGCTCTGGTACTAGTGTTGGCAGCAATTTAATTAATAGTATGGACGACGTCGAGTCATGGGGGCGCTACCCCAAAACTAAGCAGCGCGTGAAGCCGCTAAACTGGCTTTTTGAGCCGCCTGATTTTACGGGTGAGGGCAGCTTTTTGCCGTTTGGACTTGGCCGAAGTTACGGTGACGTCTGCTTGAATCACGAAAATACCGTTATATGCACCAAGAATCTAACTCGCTTGATTTCATTTGATCCGACAAGCGCAGTTCTAAAGGCCGAGGCCGGAGTGAGCTTGGCGGATGTTCTAACTTTCGCGGTTCCGCGAGGATTCTTCCTGCCGGTAACCCCCGGAACAAAATTCGTTACCTTAGGCGGCGCTGTGGCCAACGACGTGCATGGCAAGAATCATCATCGCGCCGGGACCTTCGGGTGCTTTGTGAAAGAGCTGGAGCTGCTGCGCTCCGACGGAAGTTCCCAAAAGTTAAGTGCGGAATCCAATCCGGAGCTTTTTTGCGCCACCATTGCAGGCCTTGGCTTAACTGGACTAATAACAACCGTGAGCCTGCAACTTCAGCGGGTCGATAATGCCTGGATCGAGATGGAGTCGGTCAAGTTTGGTAATTTAGATCGATTTTTCGAGTTGGCCGCGGAATCGGATATTAACTCTGAGTTTACGGTAGCCTGGCTGGATTGCGTTTCTAGCGGCAAAGATTTTGGACGCGGAATATTTATGCGCGGAAATTTCGCCAAAGGGAAGGAGCTCTGTAATCCCGCTCACAGACAACTTGTGAGTATCCCCTTTGATTTCCCTGAATTTGCGCTGAACAAGTTCTCGATAAAAGCCTTTAATGCGCTATATTACGGGAAACAGAGATCTGAGAAGGTTAATAAACGCATCCATTTTAACCCTTTCTTTTATCCGCTGGACGCCGTGGGGAATTGGAATCGAATTTACGGGAAGCGCGGACTTTTGCAATTTCAGTGCGTGGTGCCCGATCCAGCCGACATCAGGGTCTTATTAAAAGAGATTGTGGCCTTCGGCGAAGGCTCTTTCTTGGCTGTAATCAAGAAGTTTGGTGATATGGTTTCGCCTGGCATGCTTTCTTTTCCTGCGCCTGGCTACACGCTCTGCCTTGATTTTCCGATGCGTGGGATAAAAACCTTGGATATTTTTAAAAAGCTAGAAGAGATGGTAAACGCTTGCGGAGGGAGACTTTATGCGGCTAAGGACGCTTGCATGAGCGGCGCTTCCTTTAGAAAATTTTATCCCCGCCTCGAAGAATTTTCTAAACATATCGATCCTCGTTTTTCTTCTAGTTTTTGGAGGAGAGTCAATTGAGCAAAATTGCAATTTTTGGAGCGACATCGGCCATAGCGGTTGCCACGGCACGTCTATGGGCGGCCAGCGGAAATGAGTTTTTTCTGTACGCCAGGGATGTCGAAAAATTAGAGGCGGTTTGTCAGGACCTGCGCACGCGCGGGGCGACCAAAGTTGAATTTGCCGTTTCGGATCTGAGCGTAAACGCTGATCACCCCGCCCTAATAGAGCGTGCTCTTACCGCGCTCGGCGAAATAGATCTCGTTTTAATAGCGTACGGTACTCTTTCAAATCAAGAAGCCTGTCAGACCAACATCGCTACGGGACTGGAAGAGCTTAACGGTAACTTTGTGAGCGTAGCCTCGCTCTGTTCTCATTTGGCCAACTATCTCGAATCGCGCGGACGAGGAACCTTAGCAGTAATTTCATCAGTAGCAGGGGACCGTGGGAGAAAGAGCAATTACTTTTACGGGGCCGCCAAGGGCGGGCTCAGTATCTTTCTCTCGGGGCTTCGCAATCGCTTACACAGTAAGGGTATTTCAGTAATCACCTTAAAGCCGGGCTTTGTAGATACTCCCATGACGAAAGATCTAAAAAAGGGGTTTCTGTTTTCATCTCCGCAAAAAGTGGCGGAGGGGATAGTTCAGGCGGTGGCGCGTAGGGCCGATGTTGTTTATCTGCCGTGGTTTTGGCGCTATATAATGTTGGTAATTAAACATATTCCTGAAGCTATCTTTAAAAGGTTAAGTTTGTGAGATTTTGCTTACTTGCCGGCCTGGTTTTATTGATGGGGTGCGCCTCACCCGACGTGCGCCGACCACAAAAGTTAGTCTCTGACAAGGAGCTGCTAGCAATCGCTTTAGTGCGGGAGGGTTCGACAAACTTCGCGCAGTCCCGCTTCATGGATGCGGAGATTAAATTTCGGCAAGCCTTATATCTGTATCCAGATGCTCAGAATATTCAAAGGGATTTGGCGATATCGTTGGGCAAATTAGGTTTTCTATCGGAAGCTGAGCAGCTCTTGGCCAGGTTACCGAACGAGGCCTCGCAGATTACACTCCTCAAGGCTGCTATGTATTACGAGAATGGCGAGCTTGCCAAGGCCAGAGCTGCTTATATGCAGGCGTTGGGAGATCTCTTGACCAACAATAAAACGCAACAGGCCTTGGATGTAACCCGCAGTCTTGCGGTATTAGAATTTCTGCAAGGCCACGAAGAGGAGGCTCTGTGCTACTCATACTCCGCCTTTGCCCTCGCGAATCCCGGAGTGAGTTCGCCGACCGTATTGGATGAGGGGGTGCGCCACGCCAAACTTTTATTAGCTCTCGGCGCCGTGCGCAGCTCGCAGGAGTTCGCCACGAAACTGATAGACCCCAAGGTTACTCAAGGCGACGCCAGAGTCTATTTTAATCTGGCGCTTACAAATTACGCGCTGGGGGATGTGAAGAACGCCATTAATAATGTCGTAAAGTCCAAGGAGTCGGGCGCAACCGATCGAGGGCTAGATGCGCAACTAAATTTACTTAATTTCCTTGCCAAAAAGGCAGATACTTCGGAGGATCGCAAGGACAGCCAACAGGCTAGCGAAGAGGATAATCTTGAGAGTTTGCACGCTCAGGCTTTAGAGGTCGCTCAACAAGCACTGGCCCTGTACCTTCCCTTGGAAGTTTTAGACGATTTAAAGAGTTTTATCGATGGCTACACTGACACCTAACGTTTCGGCACCTAACGTTTCGGCACCTAACGTTTCGGCACCTGAAGTTTCCATAGTGGTTCCGGTTCATAATGAGGAAGGCGTACTCGAAGAGTTGTATTCACGCCTAAAATCAACCCTGGAGGGCATCGGCAAGACCTTTGAAATTATTTTTGCCGAGGATGGCAGCTTGGATGGTTCATTAACGAAGCTCTTAGCTATCCAGCAAGCTGATGCGCGTGTGCGGGTAGTGGAGCTCATGCGGAACTTCGGTCAAACGGCGGCGCTGGCCGCGGGCATAGATCACGCAGTCGGTGAGATAATCGTCACAATGGACGGCGATTTACAGCATGCGCCCGAGGAAATTCCGCGTTTTTTGGCTAAATTAGATCAGGGGTTCGATCTGGTTTCGGGCTGGCGCGAGGTCAGAACCGATAGCTTTTTTATTAGGCGAATCCCCTCCAAAGTTGCAAATTGCTTAATGCGCTATCTGAGCGGAGTTGGCGTTCAGGATTTCGGCTCAACCTTTAAGGCCTACCGGGCATCCTTACTAAAACGGATCGAACTGTTCGGTGAACTTCATCGCTTTATTCCCGTGTTGGCGCACCGCCTGGGGGCGCGCATCGCAGAGATCCCCATCGCCGTGCATCCCAGAACAAAAGGCCAGAGCAAATACGGGCTAGGAAGATCGTTCGGGGTCTTCGAAGACATAATATTTCTTGAGTTTTATTCGAACTATATCACCAAACCGATTCGAGCCTTTGGAAAGCTCTTTTTCGCATTCTTCGGCGCGGGCTTCTGTATCGCTTCGGTCTTGATGTTAATGTGGCTGTGCGGCGAAATTCAAAACGTCTTGCAACGCGGAGCTTTATTGTTATTTGCAGTTTTCATGATGATCGTAGGAGTGCAGTTCCTTGTTGCGGGAATCCTAGCCGAGCTCCTTAGCAGAATTTATCTTCAAACCAGTAACTCGAAGATCTACACGGTTCGAGCCGTGCATTAAAGAGATATTTATGTGCGGCCTGGCTGGCATATATCATTTAGATGGCGAAGCTGTCGAGCCGCAGCTCCTGCGGGAGATGACCGACACTGTAGCGCATCGAGGGCCAGATGGCGCTGGCTATGAAACGCTTAATAATCTGGGGCTTGGACATCGAAGGCTAGCCGTGATCGACTTGGCGGGCGGCGCTCAGCCGATGTTCTCGGACGATCGTCATCAGGCGCTTATTTTCAACGGAGAAATCTATAACTATATTGAGTTAAGAGAGGAGCTGTTAAAGTCGGGCGAAAGGTTTCGCACTTCGAGCGACACTGAAGTTATTCTAAAAGCATTTAAGGTTTGGGGCACGGCTGCTTTTTCGCGCTTCAATGGACAATTCGCCCTAGCGCTTTTTGACCAGAATTCAAGATCTCTTTACCTGGCACGCGACCTAATGGGTGAAAAGCCGCTTTATTTCGGAAGATTTAAGGAATCCGTTGTCTTCGCTTCCGAGATCAAAGCCATCCTGCCTTTTATGAAGGCCAGGAATATCTCGCGCGAAATAAATAAGGAAGCCTTCTGGGATTTTCTCTCTTTGAATTATGTGCCCTTTGAACAGAGCTTCCTGCGCGGAATATTTTCAGTCGCTCCTGGCTCCTATCTTTGTGTCTCCCCCTCGGGTATGCATCAGCAGGCCTTTGAATTCCAGCGCTCTATCGAGCCCCCCTCGACTGACATTACAACTTTACTTGACCGGGCCTTTCTGCGGCGCTCCAGAAGTGATGTGCCAGTGGGAATTTTTCTATCGGGTGGGGTCGATTCAAGCGTGATTGCCAGCACCTTACATAGGGCCGGTCGGAATCTAAAAGCTTATATAGCTGATATTAAAGAACGCTCACATAGTGAGGCACGAAATGCCTTGAACCTGTGTAAGATGCTTGGTTTGAGTCATCAAGTGTTCGAGATCGACTTAGAGAAGGAAAATCTCCCGGCCCTGATTGAGGCTCTGGTTTGGCATGCGGATGAGCCCCTAGCGGATTCTTCCGCTCTGCCGGTATATCTATTAAGTCGCGGTACCGCTAAGGAGGTAAAGGTCGTGCTGAGCGGGGATGGCGGCGACGAACTTTTTGGCGGGTACCTAACCTACAAGGCCTCCTTGTTGGCTACGTTAATGGGTCCAGCGCTGCGGCGCATCTTGTCGCTGGCGGAACCCTTAGTGAATCTGTTGCCACATTCCAACAACAAAGTCGGCTGGCACGAGAAACTGGAGCGCTTTCTTAGAAACCTAAGTCGCCATCCGCGTTACGCGCATTTCGCCTGGAACGGGATGTTTTCAAGCGCTGCCAAACTAAGGCTTATATCACCAAACTTCCTGGAGGAATTTTCCAGCAAAGATACCTTTGAGAAATTGGGGGATCTTTTGTTGCCGCATGTTTCAATGCAAGCTTTGATGCAAGCCGATCAACGTAGCTATCTACCCTGGGATATCCTGCCCAAAGTGGACCGCATGAGCATGGCGCATGGGCTTGAGGCGCGCTCGCTCTTTTTGGACCCAGAGATTGTAGAGTATTCAAGAGGCCAACCAGACTGCGGCGCGCTTCCTTCTATTTTGGGAGAGAGCAAAGCCGTGCTTAAAGGCTACCTAAACCGGTATCTTCCACAATATGACACCAAACAACCAAAGCAGGGGTTTAGTATCCCGGTACATCTCTGGTTTCGTAAGCAGCTTAAGGAATTTGCGGAAGCCACCTTCTTTTCAAGCGAGGCCAATCAGCTGGGGCTTTACGATTCGGCCGAGCTTCAAAGAATCTGGGAGGCGCACCAATCCCGTCGCGCAAATTTTGGTTTCGAACTTTGGGGAGTCATGGTCTCTTTAATTTGGGCTAGGCGCTTTCTGGGCTGAGCTCCGCGCCACTCACGGGACTAGTTTGCGGTAAACACGAAAGCTCACCTTCTTGTCAAGAAAATCTCGCTTCTCGGAGTCGAACACCTTAGAATACCGCTCGCGCGCCAATTGATTCACTAACCGGTCTGAGGCCGAGCTCTGGCGCGGCTCGTCGCCCCTTAAGAAAATTACTAGCCAAGTGGGGAGATGCTCCTGTGTCAGCCTTCGAAAAAGCTCCTCATACTTCGGATAGACATGAAGCTTTCGGGCGCTCTCACCGACGATAAGCTGATCGGGATCGATCAAGATCTGATTTGCAAAGGGATAGGCCGCTAACTTTTCAAGATAAAGATAAATGTCGTAGCGATAGCCCCAAACATACAGATCCTCTTGGGGCTGGGCGTGTTCCTTAAGGTAGGCCACAACTTCGTTGGTGCCATCGCCTGCTTCGAGCTTCTTGGCGAACGCGCCGCGATCCACAATGAACCCGACAAACGGTAGCGCGCATGCCAATAGCAAACTCAGCCAGAGCACCACTCGGCCCACATAGATGTGCTGGAAGCGCAGAAAGCAGCAGCCCGACATAATCGCCAAGAAGGGCAGAGTCGTGACGGTATAATAGTCAAAGTCCCGGGCGCCAAAGAACGGCACCGTCAGCACTGACAGAGCGCAGAGGAGTAGTAGAGATCTTTCTTCTTCGGAGAGACCGAAATATCGGCATCGCTTGTCAAATATCAGTGCAAAAAGTCCAAAGAGACCAAAAAGAAGTAAGAGGGGCGAGTTGAGATAGAGATACTTATGCGCCATGGCCCAGAGCGTAATCAATTCTAAAAGGCTTTGGCTGCCTGAGCGGAATTGTGAAGGAAAGATGATGGTCTGCTCCCAAAAGGGGAGTAGGGCCTGATTGGCCCATAAGTACAATATGGCGGCGGCCGGCAGCGTTAAAAAAGCAGCGGCACTGGATAAGACTTTCTTAGAAGAGATCTCGTGTTTCAAATAAAGCGCCGCTATCGGAATAGCCAGGAAGAAAAGTCCGCGTTGATCGCAGGTGAGGGCTGCGCCGCAAAGAAAAAACGCCATCTGCGGGAGCAGCGCCTGGCCGGTCTTTAGGTATCGCAAGCACAAATAAAGCATGCACAGATACAGAACGCTTAAGTTGTGCAGGGCGTAGAAATTCAGGGTCCAGGGCTCACGGGCGCCGATTGCCAAGAGGCCGCAAACATAGGCGAGAGACTTGGGCGCAAAGCGACTCACCACCAAAAAAGTAAAGAGCCCCACCAGTGCCTGATTCAGATGGCGCACGTAAGCGGCGATCTCTACTGAAAATCCGAAGATCTTCGAGAGCCAGACGTAGGGCGCGACGTAGCCCACAAAGTGGTGGTTGAAGTCGTCACGGTACGGAACTTTTCCATGCAAGAAAGAAAGGGTGTGGTATAGATGTTCTTGATTGTCGTAATAAGCTAAATCGGTGCCGTAAGTGGGTAAGCGTATGAAGTAATAGAGTAGAATATAGCTAAGAAGAATCGTAAGCGCTCTAAGGCCCTCTTCGAGGCAGGCTATTCTTGGCGAACCCATTCTAGAAGTTGTCATCCTGCAAAGCACCAAAGTCAGGCGGCGATTCGTCCGCGTCTTCCACCTCTTCAGCCACCTCTCGTTCTACAAACCCCTCAAAGCGGGTTAGTTCCGGTAGGAACGCCAGCTTAACCACACCGGTGGGACCGGTTCTTTGCTTGGAGATGATCAGCTCGGCGATACCTTTATCCGGGGAATTCTCGTTATAAACTTCATCGCGATAGATAAACATGATTATGTCGGCATCCTGCTCGATCGCGCCGGACTCACGCAGATCGGACATCAAGGGGCGCTTGTCGTTACGAGACTCGACCGATCGGTTAAGCTGGGAAAGCGCCACTACTGGCACGCCCAGTTCCTTAGCTAAGGCTTTAAGCGAACGCGATATATCGGCGATTTCTTGCTCGCGGCTGCTCGAATACGTGGGGCTTCGCATCAACTGCAAGTAGTCGACGATGATTAAGGAGAGCGGATGCTCGCGATGTAACCGTCTGGCCTTTGCGCGAAGTTCGGTGACGGTAATGGCAGGGGTATCATCTAAGAAAAATGGAGCTTCGGCGATTCGGCTTGCGGCCTCGACAAGTTTAGGGAAGTCGCGCTCACCAAGATTTCCCACGCGCACTTTAGAGTTGTCTACACGTGCCTCGGAGCAGAGACAACGCAGCACTAGCTGTTCTTTGGACATCTCAAGACTAAACACGGCTACGGCTTTCTTTTCGTGCACGGCCACGTATTGCGCAACGCAAAGCGCCAAGGCGGTTTTTCCCATCGAGGGTCTGGCAGCTATGATGATCAGGTCGGATGGCTGAAAACCCGCAGTCATTCGGTTTAGATCGTCGAATCCGGTGGGCACGCCAGTGACCATCTGTTTACTGTTGTAAAGCTTCTCGACGATCTTAATTGAGTCTTGAATAACGTCACTGACCCGGAAGAACGAGGGCCGGATGCGATTCTCGGAGACCCCCAAAATTTTCTGCTCGGTTGAGTCCAGGAAATCTTCAACCTCGCCTTCAAGATCGAAGGCTTGATCTATGATTGAAGAGGCTTCGTGGATCAGTCGTCTTCGAAGACTCATCTCCTTTACGACTTTGGCGTAGTATCCGACGTTGGCTGAGCTTGGCACGGCGTTGGCCAATCTGGAAAGGGTTTCGATTCCGCCGATCACTTCAAGTTGCCCTTGCGAGCGCAGCTGCTGACTTAAGGTAACGACATCAATGGGCTCGCGTTTATCGATCAGGGTCATCATGCCCTCAAAGATAGAAGCGTGCACAGGTCGGTAGAAATCTTCAGGACGTAGCCGTTCGAGCGCCACGTTTATGGCATCGTTATCTAGCAGAATTCCACCCAACACCGATTCTTCGGCGTCAGCAGAATGTGGCGGAGATCGGTGGGCGTAAATTTCTGGATCTTTGTTCTGGTTTTTTGGGTAGAATTTCTTTTTTGCGGGTAGCATAGATCGTACAACGCCCAAATTTTATGAAGGCAGAATTACAGGGTCAGAATTTCAAGGTCAGAATATAGCCGTTTGGCTAAAAAAGTACAGCGGGAAAGCTGAGGTTAACCCTTCCAGATCGTTTCAGATTCCGAAAGGTCGATCCACTTGGAGGCAGATTTAAGGACATCGTCCCCCTTATAGTATCCAAAATCGACGCTAACCGTATCGGCGCCGACTTCTCCAGCTAAAGCAAAAGCATAAGAGAGATCGCGACTCGGGCAGACTACTACGACCACTCGTTTGGAATCGTCGGCAGGGCGCGGGCTCTGGGAGGGTTGTTCTGGAGCGTTGTTCTCAGGATCTGGGCTCTGGGTGCTGGCATCCATCAACGGCGCAGCACGCACGCCCGTTGGCATTGGCCCAACTTTGATGCGGCGTTCTTCGGGCAGGTATTTATCGGCGGCTTCGTTGAAACTGGTCTTTCCCATGGCGAAGGCGATGATATCGGCTGACATCTCGGGATCGATACTAGCCTGGCGGTTTACCCCTTTGGGAGGAAGCCGTTTAACGACCACATCTAATCCGGCGCGTTCCACCGCTTCCAAAAAGGCGCGGTGGCGGTGGTCATCTTCAAAAGGAATAATCGTGTAGTAGCGGGAAACGCAGGCATCCTGGCCGGCTGTAACGCCCCTGATCAGAGCCGACAAATCCACACGCTTGTTAAGACGACGCGAGGCGCGGTCAAGCCCAAGACCATCAATAAAGACAGCATACAGCTTCTTCTGTCTACGCCTAATTACAGCTTTATCTTCTTCCCGTTCCCGTTTTGGCACTTATTTGTAACTCCGATGAGAGGCTAAGAATATAGGGTAGCCGTTTGCTTGTCAAACTGAGGCAGTAGGCGTTAGTATTTGCTCAAAAACCCCGGGCGAAGCAGGGATATTAAGTAGCGCCGACGACT
>CAZVWV010000003.1:0-57434 GCA_964631745.1 uncultured Bdellovibrionales bacterium | reverse complement strand
GAGCATAGTCATTGCTCTGCGCTAGTAACTTTCCGGCGTGCTCCTGAACTCGGGCGGCCGTATCGAAGTCCGGAACGAGGAAACTTAAAGCGTAAAATTCTTCGGCGCTCTTTGCAATAGGAGCAAGGTCCTCTGCGAGAGATTCTAGTAGGCGACGAGACGCTAGAATCGTTTCGGCTGCCCGTGTGCGAGCCGCCTCCTCCGCCCGTGCGTCGCCGCCTACGCCTCTCGACCAACTTGCAGCATATGTATCTAAATATATCTGGTACATACGTTCTATATAGTTATTTAAGTACCCGGGGGTGCAGATGGTTGTTTCCCGCCAAAAAGTCACCAAGGCTGCCAGCCTCTCGTTGGCATCAGGAGTTTCGTTAATGCGTCGCAGCTCATCAAAGAGCAGACAATGAACGCGCCAGGCGAATCGCTCCTCCCAAGAATATTTCAAGCTGTCCGGGCCATCCAGCCCGACCATCTCGTCGTAAGAAATTATTTGCTCAAGCAGCACTCGAAAATTTCCCCCTGTTCGGCGCTCAGCGAATGCGTAGAGCAATTCAATTTCTTCGCGGTATGATCCAAACCATCCAATCACATCCTGATAATGGCTAGCCAGGGTATGCAACTCAGTAAAGTCGTTCAGCACATTAAAAAGCTCACGAGTTTGTACTCGAGCAGCTACGTCATTTGGGAATTTTTCAAGTTTCAAGCGGGCAGACCAGACTAACCAATCCCAATCAAAACCATCTTCATCAGATTTGGAAAGCGTCCCGGCACTCGCCTCCAAAGCCCGTCTTAGCCTATCTGGATTAGATAACCAATATTGGGTTTCATTTTCTTTCACCTTTAGGGGATGGTCTGAGAGCTCGTTCTCGACAGTCTTTGTACCCTCAACCGAGTCAAGATTTCTCCAAGAGAATTCAGAACCAAATCGTAACCGTACGATGTCTGGAAGTTCAGCAATTGACTTGAATACACCCTGGTCCCCAACATCTAGGACCAAGGAAGTTACAACCTTCCTATTCTCATCGTCTCGCGTAAATTCCATCCGAGTAGCCACGATCATCGCAAGATTCAGCCCAGTTCTTCCCAGCTTGCAGAGCGCGTGAAGATCGGGAACCAGGTCGACTAAAGAGATTTCAGCCGTGGCGCCCGCGTGCTGCTCTGCCAAAATATCGAACAAAATCCCTGCGATTTCGATATTAACAAATTCAGAATTATCCGCCCCTGCGCCACTCGCGCCAGAATCTTCTTGGCCTGTGCCTTCTGCCGGGTAACACTTTTGCAAATGCTTATAATCTTCAAGGAATCTTGCGGCCCTTAAGCCACCCTTTACTTCCTCCGCTCCCTCTCCCTCTCCATCGTAGCAGCCAGTGCCGCGCGCAATCCAAGTTACAGCGTGCAACGGCTCGTCAATCTGAAGGCAAAACATGGCAGGCTTTGCAAGCCTTGCAAGCTCAGGCGTATATACATTGGTAAGAGTAACGATGGCCGAGTTATCATTATCCAGATCGGTAAGGGACTGTTCAATAAGGCTTTCCGCCAAGTCTTGACCTTCGCAGTTCTTAAGTCCCAGAACATCAATTAGAGAGCGATCCCACTTATCGAGTTTTTTAAACAAGTTCACTTCAGTCTCTGCCGACAACCACAGCGCTGCTAAATAGTCTTGTTGCCTAGGGCTCAAAGGGATCTTTTCTTCCTGGGACTGTGCCTTAACAAGCTGACTTAGGACATCGAAAACAATCTGAATCGTCTTCCGCCGAAAGGTTGTGACGGTTTCGTTCGACAGAGCGGAAGCGTCGGCTTGTGAACAAACAGCATCGAAATCTCTTTTAAGTCGGTGTAAGGCTTGGCCAGCGTAATGCAGCGCTTGTTCCAGATCTTCTGGTTTGCGAGACTTTGCAAACAAATCTGCTCGCAATTTTGTTCGCTGAAACGTCTTAATGGCGGCTTCGTCGCTAGAGTCTTGTGCAGTTGAGCGTGGCTCCGCCTTGTGATTAGTAATTTCCTTTAACGCTAATTCGATCTCGCTTGGTAGCCGTTGTTCAGGTCTCTCGCTAAATCTTATATGAATAAGCGGAAATATTGATTCTGCGTCTAGGCGCCTATCTGAGGTTGAACCATGTTCCAAATCCCACCCATCACCTAGGTTATTTTCAATACTTTCCAAGAGACTAATAATAGCGCCCGGCGAGAATCCGGCATTACCCAATAAGCCATTCATGGCAATGATGTCGCCCTCTTTTTCAGCGATGCGGCCGAGGCCGACAAACTTTAGATTTTTCGCGCCCTCCAATTTGCGTGAATGCTCACGTTGAATGTGAACGTATTCATGCGCGATCAGCGCAGCCCATTCGTCCGTTGTGCGTAATATCGAGAGTAATTTGGGCCAAATGCAGATTCGTCCGTCCGGTAGAGCGAACGCATTAGCTTCTTCACCACGCATAAAGAGGGTTAAGCTTGGACAAGCCCCAGGGATGGCAAATTCACCAGCATTCTTGTGAATCCTTTCAAGTATATCCTGCAAATGCCTGACTACCGGGTGATTAGTAGCAACTCTGCCGTATTTTGAAAGTTCCCCGTGATAGAAACGGCGTGAGGCTACAGCCATTGCCTCAGAATAGGTCGGCACCAAGCTCGCAGCATTGGCTACATCGCGGGCAATACCAACAGGATGGGGGCCCTGCGAAGTTGTGGCCGACGCCCCGTTGATTTTAGTGGTGTCGGGGACGGGATTTGATTGCAACTCAGTCATATTTGTCGTTCCTTCCAAATTATGGCGGTTCTAATAAGAGTTGTGACTTAATGAGTGTTTGGCTAAGGAAAGCGGCGATTTCCGTCAGGGCAATTCCCGCCTTGTATGCCGTTACTCTCTAACCTTTTGCCATCTTCCAATATGTAATGACACGTTCTTGGGCTTATTCTTCTGTGGAGATCTATCTAGGGCGTAATGTCAGGAAAAATCAATCGATTCAATGTCAGCTTTTTACTTCCTCATTCCCAAGAGCCGCTTTGAAAGACTAAAATCAATTTCCTGAAATGCTGCGGTTTTCTGCCAGGCAACTTCATCGTGGCTGTGCTTTAATAATTTCTTAAGGCGATGTCCAAAAGCTTTCCAGACCTGCTGAAGAAAATCACGCTCTGAATTTTCCAACTTTGGAAGCTCATGTGCACACTCCCCTAATTCAAAATTGTGGGCTGCCGCTTCCGTTAAGTAGCCCGCTAAAATCATCGAACGGAATACTTGATCGTAACTCGAGATCACTGGGCCAAATTGTAAGCATACATATGGCCAGCCGCTAATACTCTGTCCGCGGTCGATAAACGCGATTTGATCTGCATACCAACACAGCTTGTTTAGGTAGAGTTCTCCTATCTCCTTCTCTTCTCGCTGCGTCACGAAGAAATGAATCATCGAATAGAGCGCGGTAAGGTTGGGGCGCGTATTCCCACGAAGATTACTTGGAAGTTCCGCAAATCGCTGCGCGGTGAGTCGAAGACTGTTAAATAAAGCTGCTCGCTCATCTAGCTTGGCGCGAAGGGCTTGGTCCATCGCTTCTCCCTGAACGATACCTTTTAGCCACCTATCGTAAGTAACCCGCGGCACCCCTAACATGTTTGTGAAGGCAGACTTAGTTAGGCCCATCATTGCTCGTTTCTCTTCCATTTCGGCGGCAGTCAACAGCAAGTGCTCTTTTCTATAGGCCTCGGCAGAAAGTCGCACATGCTCATCTTCATCGGCAGCCGTGCTCCAAATATTACCGCAACTTTCGCAGAGCCACCCTGGCGCGCAGTAGTCGACCACCTCGCCATTCACCTTGGCGATAAACTTCAAACTAGGCTTCCGCTGCGCGGCATATTCGTCGCAGCGAATGCACTGCTCGCGTCCTTCGTTTTTTGCCTCAACCATAACATTCCTCCTAATATCGCCAAAACCTAAGGCGCTTTTCGTACTTTGCTTCTTTCCGGCTCATCTGGGTGAAAGGAAAGAAAGCAAAGCTTGCCGTTTTTAAAACCAAATTTAGTGTACAATTTCTTCCCATTCCAAGCGCTCGACACCCACTTAAATTCCCACAGCTCAACGCTCTCAAATCCACGCTCTACACAAAAAGACCTGTGCCCACGCCAGAAGTGATCTGCGGCTTTCATTTCTGCAAAACAGACAAGAACGATCTTTAGTTTGTCTTCCCATAGCGCTCCACATTCCGGTGGGAGCGCTATGTACCTCAGCAGCCTCTCCCACTCCGCAGTCCACTTTAGTCGATCAATGATCACAACAGCAGACGGTTCATCAGTCAGAATTCGCCGCGCTTCACGAAGCTTCTTGTCCAGTTCCTTAAGGGTAGGCCTAGACATCGATTTTTTTTACATATGAGTGTAACATATGATACATATTGTAGCAATCTTAAAGAGAGCTCAAGTGGCTATTTATTGAAAAACATAAGACTATCCGAGCCTTATGGCCAATTTAAGCATTTGTGATTCCAGGAATTATGGTAACCGTTCAGGGGGTGATAAAGTGGGGTGAGATCAGTTAGTTATAACGCGGTAATTCTGCCGGTTCGGATGGAAAACCCTGATCGGGTTTACTGTTTTTCTGCATAAAGAGGAATCTGACGCTCAACGTTTCGCGTCAGCCTCCTTTGACGGTTAGTTTTTTCCACCCCCGATTTGAGTACAAATCGGCCCCTTAATAGGGGCTGTATAGACCTTTCAGTTCCTCGCGATCTTTGTGCCCCGTGAACGGATACGAATTATGAATACCAATTTAGATAATCAACTCGAACGCCCAATACAACCAAAGTATTTCTTCCACAGAGCAAAACATATGAGCAGGTCAAGAACGGCTGGTTAAAAGAACTGGCGCACCTTGCTTTCCTACGCCACCCTAACATTACTTTCATTTATACTGCGTTTGAATATCGGGATACCCAATACTTTTCGCCTCAGAGACCAAGCGCGTTTTAGCAAATATCAAAAATTTAGATAATTCTAAGTATTTCTAGAGACTTTCTCTCAAAACTTTCTCCAGCCCGTCAGGCGAGCTTGACTGCTTCTTCTTTCATGAGCTCGACAGTGCCCCAGTCGAAGCGACCTTGGTTGCCCTGGTTAAATTCGTCAACTAAGCACTCGATGGCTTCTCGTTGAGGAAGGAGTCCCTGCTCCTCCGGGATACGCCTTGGATCATACCCGCCATAAGGGTTGGGGGAATGGACTACTTTGTTCCACATCGCCCAAGCGATTTCGGCGTGGCCCTGTAATTCAGATTCTTTAACTACGCCTCTTTGCTTCGCTTGAAGCAACCATTCCCAGACATCCTTGATGTGATGCCCATCGGGGATCTCCGCCATTTTTGAAATGAAATCAACTTCCACGCCCCTGGACTCGGTCATCTGCTGGGCCCGGAACTGAGTAAGTTTGGAGCGATCGTGTTTACCGACCTGAAGGTATTTTTCTGGCGTATCTTGGTAAAATTTCTCAACTGATTGTCGAAAGTTTTCAAAATTAGATAGCGCGCCCTCTTCGGCGTCTTTCAAAAATCCTCTGGCAGCTTTCTCACCAGCAAACTCTGCCGTCCGCGTATAGGCCCAGATAACATAAGTAGCTAAATGGGTCGGCGGCATGGGTGGACCCTTTTGCGCAAGGGTTAGAACATTACGGGGGGTGGGCGGGATACCAACAAAATGCTCGCCAAAATCGTGGGGATGTTGGCGCTCTCGTAGAAGCCGCAAGGAATGATGCGCTCCCATGCGAGCGTGGCGTGCGAACTCGAATGGCAAGCGCACTTCCACTCCGATTTCAAAGTGCGGCGCGGCGAGGTCCTTTACTACGCCAAGAATACGCGAATTTACTCTATCGATTGTATTGGCTGGGAGGCCCATCTCTTCTCGGCCCTCTCGGCCTATGTGCCCAAAGACAAGATCATTAGTGATATCAAGAATCCCCTCTCGTTCGCCATCAAGCTCTCGCAGATACCGCTCCAGATCGCTTCTTCCGCCCTTCTCGCGCGCCACACTTAAATATCCTGCAATCCCGGCTCCCGCTACGCCACCGTACGGATAGTTAAATTCAGGCGAACGCAGTTGAAGTAGCAGTAATCCAAGAGGATTACTTGGGTCCGGTGAAGAGAGCGCCGCCGCGCAAACACCGGTCACCATTGAGAAACGGAGCCGTTCGAGATCTTGCTCCCCTGCTTTAGCGAATTCAAGGTAGCGTAGCATTGGCACTTCAATCGCACGTCCGCGGCAAACTCCATCAATAAATTGAAGCTCGTCTAGTCCTGCTCGTATCGGTACCATTCCGAATTTTCCAGGGACCTTGGATTCGTAAACTGCAATTGCATTCAAAGCCCTTTCGGCAGCACCCAACACCGTGAGAGATGTCGCGCCCTCTAAAAGCAACTGATCCAAGCTTTCCAATGCCTCACGAACCTTATCATGTCCCTGCCAGCGCCCACGCTCCCGCTCCATAGCTATTAGGTAGCCTGCTTTTTCATCCTCACTAATTGGCCATTGATCTGGGTCCAGAAAAGGGTCCGCGCCCGCTTGGCAGTCAATCGTATGGCAAAGTCCCAGTAGCTCCACGGAGCCCGGTACCAAAAAGGTTGGTTGCTCAAGCTTAACTACGGAAATACGATCTGGCACCGCGGGGGAGGCCGCCAATTCGAGGATATTTCTAGGATTATTAGGTCCAGTTCTCATGGGCTGTACTGCAAACTACAAAGACTTGAGATTCAGAGATTTAAATCCCTAAGGATATTAATCGGATTCGAGAACTGAGTCAAAAATTTATGGTCGCTCTAAGGCTCCGGGCGAGAGGAAAATACGGCACGGTTCATGAATAACATGTTCCTCCGTTGTGATCGGCAGGGTCTGCCGCGCTGCGGCAAGCGCTCCTTGGTGTAGCGTACGGATAATTGCGAAACGGTGGCGGCTTCGCTCGGAGTTTTTGAGCATTTAGCTGACCCCAGCTAACTCTTTCAAACGCACCTTAAAAGCGTTATAGGAGTGGCTTGGAAGGTGTGCGGTAAGAGCCAAACTTAAACACTGGGAATATTTTGAAAATTAGTCACATTTTCGAGATTTGCGGCATAACTAGATAGCTAGTAAATATTTGAAAGGTCTACGAGCATGACAAGTTTTGATTCCGGGCCGGGCAGAGAGCCTGCCTCTGGCAGCCAACCCAGCCAGCCACCTCGGGCTGCGCTTGATCCAGCACTTGAACGGATTTTGGATTATCGCGACTTGACATTTGTTCAGGCAACGGCGCCAGGCGATCTCCTTGAGAACTTGAAAGCGAATAGCTCTATTACGGTAAGCGGCCATCCCAATCGGACAATGGTTGTTCACGGGCCAATCAAAATACGAATTAGCGAGCGCTCAGGAAATATCTCTGAGGTCTCTTGCGCCCATGGGGCTTTGATTCGTGGGCTTGAGGAATATGACGGGATACAAAAGTATCACGGCTTCGAGATTGAACCGTTGCGATTTGTCGCTGATGCCTCTAACGCGCCGGAAACTAGTCGAGTATCGTTTCAGTGCTACGGTCAAGTGTATCATCTACAGAAGGAAGAAGTGGGGCTTAGCGCTGCTTATTCTGTTAAGCGTATTGAAAGCTTGGCAACGCTTCAAGGGATAGATCTCGAACCTAGTACCAAGGCTGTCCTGTGCAAGGGTGAAGGATTTGCAAAGCCATATTTGCCTATTTGTGTTTCGGTAAATCCGAGATGGGCCCACGAAGACTGGATGCAGCGCATTGAGCGTGGATTTGCTCCTGCTGGCGTCTCCATTGCTATTCCGACCTTTGACCCTTTCGATCCTTTTAGGTCCGTCTCTCGCTATTCTGGAGAAATTGGGGATAAGAAGGGTTTACAGGCGGGTACGGAGGCCTGGTTGCTGCGCAACTGTATAGTTTCAAGTGGCTCACGAGATATGGGGTTTAGGGTTAATTTTCAAGGGGATGTATTAATTTCGCGGTCTCAAACCGGGGATGATAAAGCGGCAGACTATGTACTCTGTGCCACCTCGAACGACCGCTCGTTTGCGATTAGCACTACAGTTCCAAACTTTGATAGGGGTGGCGATGGCTTCAAGATCGGCTCATTTGACCTTGAGTTTCCAATATGTCCCCCTGGCGGAACGATCGAGCGCTTGCCAAAAATAGTTGCAAACGGCGCTGAGTTCTGGTGTGCGGTTGCAGAGCGTTTTAAGCTCACGCTGCAAGCGATCTCTTTCCAAGCTGCATCAAGCAAATTTTCGCACGAAGAAGCAGCCCTGCGGCGTCACGGATTAACTCCGGACGCTGGCATGCCGGTCGGGCCAATCTCGTCGGAGATTGCGAATCGCTTACACGCCATGGGTTTCGGTTTAGCACTCGATGGTAAGCGCACTTCATTTAGCGCGCGAGATGAAAGCTCTGGTATTAAATTTACTTTCTCTGCAGATAGTTTATCTGCCACACCGAGCTATAAGATCGCGGTCGATCTTCCAGATGCAAACTCAAAGGAAGCTCTGCAAAATGCAGGAATCCTTCTGGGCGGCAATGATTTATATCCGCCACCAGAAACGCCGCGTTTCCCTGAATTTGCACCCGCCCCCTCTTCGCATAGCGTTCCAGGCCGGGTTTGCATGGGGTTTAACAACCCGCGCGCCGTTGTGCAATTTATCGAGGTAGCCCTGGCTCTCTCGCCGCAGTCTACTTAGACAACCATTTCGGCATCCTTCAGGAAGGCTAACCTTTCTAGATTCGGATCTACGCTCAGGGCCGGACTGAAGGCCTGCGATAGTCAGGCCAGGTCGTCTATACCGATGACCTTAATCGTCTTGCCGTGGTACGACTCGACTCGCTTGTCAGCGAAAGTTACGACTACTAAATCGTCGCAAGCTAACTCCTGCGATGCTTCAATTAGCGCGTCGAATTCGCGCTCCTTGGTAGTTGGTGCGCTGATATCAAAGCTAATTTGAATTAGCTTCTTAATTTTGTTGCCCTCTTTTATAATGAAATCTATCTCGCGATTGTTTTTAGTCTGGTAATAGAATAAGTCTAAATTTGGTGTCAAGCCTTGGCGATAAATTTCAAGAAAAGCCAGATTTTCAAATAATCTAGTTTCCAAACCAAACCAATTGCCAAGTTTTGCGACCACTAAACCATTGTCAATCACATAAATCTTGCGCGGGGCGTTGATTCGCTCTTTAGTCTTAAACGAAAACCGTTGGAGTTGAAACACAATATAGGCTTCCTCCAGAAAGCCGAAATATTTTTTCAAGGTGGTGGGACTGGTTGCACCCACTAGGCCCTTTCTGGCGCTGTTTAAGGTAAACGGGCATGACATCGAAGTTATAAGTAGTGCTAGAAAATCGGCTATATCGGTGGTCTTTCTGATTTTGTGTCGGTTGATCACATCCTTAAGCAATGTCGTGTCGAGCAGGTTCTTTAGATAGACACTCGGAATATTTGGAAAGTTGGTGGCGAATTCAGGAAATCCTCCATTAATCAAAAATGTCTTAAGGATTTCAGATTTGGGCATCTTATTTTCCCAGACGCCACCAATCTCTTTAAAGCCAAAAGGTAGGACCTCAAAATTTAGCGTTCGACCACCTAATGAAGTAGCCATTTCCCCAGACAAAAGCTTGGAATTAGAGCCTGTAATTACTAGGTTCTTGCCACGACGCTGGAGCTTATTTAAAAACATCTCCCAATGGGCAAAGTTTTGAATTTCATCTAAGAGCAGGAGTTTCGGATTGTTATATTCTCGATCGATCGCCTTGATCAGATCATCGCCATTTATATTAATTAGATTTTCATCTTCAAAGTTCAGATAGAAAAAGTCAGTCGTGCGCAACGCATCTATGGCTAGAGTCGATTTACCCGAACGGCGTGGCCCTAGAATTACTTTAATTAGGTTTAGTGGCAGCAGCTTTATAAAGTTAGGCTTTACATGCCTTTCAAAAACCGTCAAACCGAGCAGGCGTTCCTTTTCTAAGCTCTGTAGGTGAAGTGTTTGGAGAAGGTTATCCATTAATATATTTATAATGGCTAAAAACAGGTATTTTGTCTATTATAAAAGTCTTACTGTGATCCGGGTGCGCTGCTGTCCGGTAAGACATTGTAATTTGGGTCTTTAACCACGGAGGCCACGGGGAACACGGAGAAAATATTGAGAATTTCTCTCTCCGTGACCTCCGTGTTCTCCGTGGTTAAATTCAAATCGCGGAAACTACAAATTCCTGTTTTCCCTTTTTAAATCAAGAATTTACGGCATCACCGCCACCTTTCTACCGGACACGCATGATCCGGGTGCGCGACACCATTAATTACATAATGCAATCAGCTAGTTATTGAACCCGGCGATGACCAGATACGGTCTTTCAGCAGACCTTTTTGATCTAGCTGTTTTGAAGCTCTGGGCGCACGCGCCGTTACCGGAACAACGCTCCTCGGCCCGGCCCCCCCTCTCCTTTTTCCGCTGCGACCACGCGCTCATTCAAATTTATTATTGTGTTGGCTAAGTTTTCTAAGAGCCTTAAGACCGCCTGGGGCCGGTGCTCAATTAGAGATTTAAACTCTTCTGCCTTTAGCTGTAACACCACGCAGCGAGTTCTTGCTATTACGGTGGCGGTTCTTGGCTTATTGCAAAGTGAGGCGATCGCGCCGAAGATTTCATCTTGTCCGATCTCGCCGATTTTAACTCCGGCTAAAAACACATCGGCGCTGCCCTCCAATAAATTCAGTACATCGCTAGATTCCTCCCCTTCCCTCACAATAACCTGCCCCACTTCGAAGTGTTTTATGAGGGGCGCATGCTCATCCATTTCGGCCGCAAGTTTATGCGAGAGCATCCGCTCGGCCAGTTCCGCCCGCAGCGCGTGGTATCGAAGGATTTGGGCCGCGAAGTTCGGGTCTTCTTCGATCTTTTTCTTTATCGACTGAGAATCGTACTCATCCACTGTAACTGCGAAATCTGTTCTTAGATCTGGCAGCGCCATAGATGATAGGCTTTCTAAGCCAAGAAAATCACCTGCTTCGTATATAAAGAGCGGCTTTCCTGCGACCTTATGCTTAAGAGCGCCATCAACTAATCTGTAAATTTTAGTTGCCGGTATGCCATCGGCGCAAAGGATCTCTTGACCAGCAGTAATCTTGAGCGCTGCACAAGCGGGGCTAACTGAGGCGGCAATCTGCATCGAAACTGCGCTTAAATTCTTGAGCGTAAGCGAGATACAATCCGGGTGTTCTTCAAGTATATACATTCGTCCTCATCCGTGGGTTTTAGCAGTCTATTCCAAACTAGTACTTTCCGGCGGGCTAGGCTAGAATTTAGTCATGCAACGCGTGATTTTCACAATCTTTCGCAGCTTACTGATATTGTCGACCTTTATCACCCATCTCTATTGGGAAGCCCCACTCTGGGCCGATGATCATTTTGGCGGCCCGCCCCGGTTCAACTCCTCAAACCGCACCTGGCCCTCGCAGTTTATCACCCCTGCCCCGCAGATCACTGTTTATTCTGGCCCACCGCATCCGCGCCGCGACTGGCACGACAGGAATCGCATCATAATCGATAATCGCATCTGTAGGGCCGGTAACTCTTACCTTGCTCCGCCGCACGTTGATATTATTAGCACTAAAAGACTTGGGAGCCTGTCAGCGCGCCGATTTAAAGTCACTGGAACCGTAGAAGGAATCTGTCTAGTAGATGCAGGTCTCTTTGAGGATGGAAAGAAAGTTCAGAATATTAATATATGCACAACCCCGGAACTTTCCCGGTTTCAATTCACCGCCATTGTGCGCTCAGATCACGCTCCGGAGATTCGAGCTTATAACTCAAACGGTGAGCGGGATTCCCGCGACGCGCTAGGTTCCGGATCTAATATAATTCCGCGCCAATAAGAAATCCGGGCTTTCTGATTTGTAGTAACCGGAATATGCTTAGCTCGACACTTACACGTTTTCCACTTATTGGGAGAGAAGGCATGCGAATACCCCTGGTTATCTTACTAACTCTAGCTTTGGCAGGCTGCACCAACAGCTCCAGTGACAGTAACGATTCAGGCTCGGGGCAACTTAGCGGGAGCTGTTCCCTTAAGATTACCGGCGGTATCGACTGCCCCAACGGAGACGGGCCCGTGGCCTTAATTGAGGGGCGAATAGCCGGACAGTTGGCGGCTGTGTGCTCAGGAACGCTGATAGCGCCCAACGCTGTGCTGAGCGCCGCTCACTGCGTTGAGGGCATTCCTTCAGACGCCGTAATTAAATTAGGTAGCCGCGAGGTTCAAGTTACGGGTAGGGTGCGGCATCCTTCGTATACTGGCGACCCCGCTCAGGTAGACGTGGGGATATTTTATATCGCCCCCCAAAACGACATCACGCCAATTCCTTTTTATGTAACTCAGAGCGTTTCGATCGGAGATGATATAGTGCTGATGGGATACGGCGCCAATGATAGCGGTTTATCAAATCCAGAGCGCGATCCCAATCTTGGACCAAGCCGCGCCGATATGTCAGTGGTGGATCTTGACTCTGAAGTGATCGCCGCAGTCAGAATTCAAGGCGGCTCAGGCGGTTGCGAAGGTGATTCCGGCGGGCCGGTGCTAGCGCAAAATCCGGACGGCTTTTGGGGAATTGTGGGCGTGATTGTGGGCGGCACTACTGCTACTTGTGAGGCCGGTACTATTAATGTTTTTTCTAATATGCAAAACGGCCCCGCTATCGACTGGGTATTGTCGAAGATTTCGGGTGTGGGGTTAATTTAGGCCGCTCTGCTTTTAGTCGCACTGCGTGAGAGCTGCTTTTTCTAGGTTAAACTAGCTCACTCAAAAAACTCAAAGCATCAAGAACTTCAATACCATGCTTGTCAAAAGTCCGCTCAGATGTTTTTAAAACGACCTGCGCCGCTCTAACAGAAGGGTATTTACGCTTGAGATAAACAAGGCCGTCAGTGGTATTTCTGTCAGACAACTTCACTTCTAAAAACAAGATTGGTTTAGAATCTTCCGTTAATACGAAATCAACCTCTCTTTTTTCGCTATCTCTGTAATACTTTAGCTCAAGCAATCTTCCAAAACTATCCTCTTGGTAATGGCACCATTTTAACAGGTGTGATGCAATAAAGTTTTCAAATCGCGCCCCTTCACTTTCGCCGAGCGTCCAATCATAGTGGTAGTGTTTGTACTGTTTTTTAACCGCTTTGATATTAGGCGCACCAAAGGGTAAGACCTTAAAAATATAGTAGAGCTTTTCGAAAACGAACAACCACTTTTGAACGCTTGCATGCGCAACCTGTAGATCTTCACGGATAGAATTTAAAGACAAGGGCGACCCTACAAGAGCTGGTAGTCTAAGCGCAAGTGTTTCAATTGCTGAAAGTTCGGTTACTGACTCAAGGTCTCTTAAATCCTCCTTGATCAGGCGTGTGCGATAGGTATTTGCCCATCTTTTCTTTTCGATTAAGTCTTGCTGAAAATATGGTTCGGGAAATCCGCTATACTGTAATAACTTTAACAGATCGTCTGCGGCAGTGATTCGAAGTTCCTTAACACTTAAGGGATGTAGCCTGTGATAAAAGTAGCGCCCTTGCAGGGAATCTCCACCAAAGCGATATAAATCTAGCCTAGCGCTTCCAGTCACCAGAATTTGAAAATCTCTCTTCCTTTTATCGTATAAACCCTTTAAGTAATTTCTCCACCGTCTATTCTTATGTAATTCGTCAAAAATGAGTAAGCCGCGATTGATGGAGAATTCTTGTTTTAGGATTTTTTCTCGATCCTGATCATCGTCCCAATTCAAAATTAGATGGGGTAGACCGAGATGCTCGGCTATATTTTCAGCTAATGTAGTTTTCCCAACCTGCCGTGGCCCACCCACAAAAACCATCTTTCGGGTAAGATCAGTCAGGATTTTTTCCTTTACATATCTGGCAGTTAGCTCCATATCCGCTATTTTTACATAGCTATCAAAAAAAAGCTAGCGAAATTTCCACAGGTATCTAAATTTAGCCGGTAGCTCAAAATGGGCCGACAGAGGTGGCTTAACAGGCCGCTCACTCAAGCCGAACGGCTCAGCATATGCCCTCCGGAGTGGTAATTTCGGAGTGGGAATTTCCGGGTTTCGGGCTACCGCAAAAGCGGCGCAAGCTCTGCCGCCATTAACTGGGTATTTAGGACTTTGCCGGGCCCGGCCGAGATGTGGCGAGAGTCGCTCATGTAGCCGCCTTCGTGAATTTGCGGATAGGCGTTCATGTCGATTAGCGGGATGCCGTGTTCCTTCAAATAATCTCGGAACATATCGTTGCCCTTTACTAGCTCAGGGATGTTATCAACAAATTTTGGGTTACTTAAACTCACCACGAATATAAATTTAAGACTTCCCTGGATCTTAAGCATCTCGGGGATAAATGTTTTCTCAAGATAAGTTCTAAAGGTAGCTTTGTCGGTAAGTTTATTGGAGGACAAAACTCTGGCGGGCTCAAGCGTAAATAGCCCACTTCTAAAACTTGAGGGGCTGAAAACTTTTGAGAGAATCTTCTTTACCAGCGTGGTGGAGGCCACCTTGCCGTAACGTTTAGCTAGCAAACTATCGGGCATTAAAAATTTTCCGATAAATGCCACAGCCTCGCCGCTTAGCTCACGCTTTAGGATACTTCCCTGCGATACTAGGTAGGGGAAGTGCCGCTTGAAATAGGCCGCCTGACCACCGATTTTGCTGAGAAGAACCTCTTCTTGGTCCAGCATTTGGACCTTGATCTGTTTCTCTGTGAACGCTCCGCTTCCTGTGGCAACTTCCGGGAGGAAGAAGAAATGCTCATAGTCCACAAAGACTACGGGGATGTTGGCTACACTGGATTTCAAAATCTGATTCTTTAATACCAGGTACTGCCAGGCAGAGTGCATACTTGAGCGAGATAAAAACAGCACCTTAAACTCGCGTCCTAACCTTTTAGATAACTCGGCCTGCATTACGACCGGGTCGACGTTGAACTTCAGAGTTGAATTCCCCACAAAGATGATATCGGGTTTAGCCGAGCGGATATTCTGCGTAAAAGTGTCGTTAAATTTCACGGTGTGACTGTTGCGATAGGCCCAGTATTCTGCCGATCCCAGCATCAGCGCCGAAATCAGAATTGAAATTACTATGGAGGCTCGTTTAGTCATCGTCTAAAAAAACTAAAACTGAAAATATAAAAATTCTGCTGAACTTTCAGCCGCGAAGAGAGCTATTAATAAACCGATTAAAGAATACCCAAAGATTCTAGTAGCAACTCTGTATTTGTCTGACCTTAATAGGCCGGTAATGATATCTCTGGTAAAGAATCCCACTAATAGCGGCGCCGCATAGAAACCAAATATAATTGAGATGGTTATTGCTCCTCGTATCTTTTGGGGAGTGAGTGCAAAAGCCGCTGGGGAGAAGTAATCGGCAAGATACCTAAGATCATCTATTCTAAATATTAACCAACCTACCGTAATAATCAGATTCATCCACAAAATTCGGGCCAGGTCCCATGCTCTGCCATCCGGCAAGCTCCAAGCGAAGCGATAGATTGCGATCCATGAGCCCCAATAGAGTCCCCAGATAATGAAATTCCAGGCCGCGCCGTGCCACAAGCCGCAGATAAACCAGACTATAAAGAGATTATACAGCCAACGGCCGGTAGGGACGCGCGAGCCACCAAGCGGGATATAGAGATAGTCCCTAATACAGTTAGAGAGGGACATGTGCCACCTGCGCCAAAAATCTGAGGGCGATTTTGAGATATAGGGATGGTTAAAGTTTTCCAGTAACTCAAATCCGATTAAGCGCGCTACCCCACGTGCAATGTCTGTGTATGCAGAAAAATCTGCCAGAATCTGAACACCAAATCCGAGGGAGCCTATCATTATCAACAACGTGCTGGGCTGCTTCAGATCGAAGATCATATTCACATACATGGCGGCGTTATCGGCTACGACTAATTTCTTAAGATATCCAAGGAAGAGCAAATCTATGCCGCTAAAGAATTGCCCAAGGTTAAAAGTTCTTGGCGCCCGCACCTCTTTAAGCAAATTATGGGAGCGTTCGATGGGGCCCGCCACTAACTGCGGGAAGAAGGCCTTAAAGAGCAAAAATGTGATAGGACCCCGCTCAGCTTTGATTTTTCCAAAGTAAACATCAGCCGTGTAAGCCAAGCCCTGGAAGGTATAGAAAGAAATTCCGGCGGGCAGCAATACTTTTAGAGCTGGGATATCGTGAAAGAGCAGCCGCAAGTTGTCCAGCACAAACATGGCGTATTTAAAGTAGGCAAGCGGCAAAAGCGAGAGCACCAGACAGAGGTTTATCAGGAGCTTCTTACGACTGGGATAATCCTCAATTAAGATTGCGAATAAATAATTCACAATAGAGACAAAGAACATCAGGATACAGATGGAAGGGTGAACGAAGCCGTAAAATACGTAGCTCGCGATCAGAAGTAGAATATTCTGCGCCCGAAACGGGAGCATCCAGTAGCTTGAAACTACTATCAGAAGGAACACGAAAAATGATGTATCGGTAAAATACATGGCCGATGGCCATGCTAGCAGTTAGCCGCATGTGGTGGCAATTGGGGGTGTGAGCGGGCTAAGATTTAGCGCTTGGGGCTGGGTGATAGCGCAAGTGGCTTGCCGGCCGGGATGGTGGGTTGCGCTGCGAATGCTTGCAGCTGCGACAATATGTTGTTTAGCTCAACTAGTTTGGCCGGAGAAATTCCTTCCGGCCAACAGGGTAATAAATTTCTACTACTCACGGCGAAGCGAGCCAATCGCGCTAACAAACTCACGGGATCCGTCGCGCTCGGCTCCGGGGTCCCGGTTTTCTCGGAAGTATTGGGCAGTGGTAATGCAGGCAGTAAACTCCGCCCGAGATCGAGCACTTCGGCGATATCACCGGACCAATCGCTCCCGGCACCATTAACTTTTCCTTGAATTCTATAGCCAGATCGAACACTCTCGATCGCGAGCTTTCTGAGGCAATCCCGTGTTCGTTCCATGCCCTCACCAGCCCCTGAGATGCTGCTTCCTGCTGTTGTTATCATATTTGAACCTAGAAGTTTAGATTCCTGAGTATACCAACCGCTCAGGTCCTACTCAAAGATTTTACCGCAGTGGTGGCTACGCCCTAAACGGCTTTACTACTATCACCACCGGCCGGCGGGGTCGCCAGCGCTACGTAATATTCGTGCTGGCCCGGCTTGCAGTCCTCGGGATTGCGGACCCGAATTTAGGCCCGAAGCTTTCCAAAATCCGGATCCTCTGCCCGCGTAAGATCCTACGAGCTTTGCAGATTTACCCAAAGCGCGGAATCGGTTCCAAGCGCGCGGGCGAGTTTCTTGGCCAGGACTGCAGATATTCCGCGTTTACCACGGCAGATTTGATTTATCACTCCCGGTTCCACACCGATGTGCTTGGCCAGGTCAGACTGCGAAAACCCCTTCTCGTCGAGAATTTCTAAAAGGAACTTTCCTGGAGGAACAGTATTAGGAAGCATTCCTAGTCATCTATCCCTGATTATCAATTACTTCAACATCAAGCACGCCCTAACTCGGACGAAAATCCGTCTTGGGCTTAATATCTTTCACAAAGGCAGCTAACAGTTTGGCCGAGTTTTCAAGATCGTCCAAACTGCATACTTCAACTTGAGTATGCATATATCGATTCGGGATTCCGATGCTGGCTGCTGCTACGCCCGCTCGCGTTACTTGAATTGCGTTGGCGTCGTTCCCTAAAAGTCCGCTGTAGGGGGCCGGCTGATATTTTATCTTACTGCGCTTGGCTGAGGCGACTAACATCTTTTCCACTACCGGATTGACGTTTGGCCCCCGCACAATTGCGGGACCATGCGCCAATTTACATGGCACAGCTTTTGGGCTCTCGCCACCTGGGTTGTCCGATGAATGCGTTACGTCAATAGCGATGCCCACTTCCGGATCGATGCTGTAAGCCGAGGTGCGCGCGCCTCGTAAGCCCACCTCTTCTTGCACGGTGCTAACCGCGTACACGCCGATTGAGATTTTCTGTTCTGAACAGAGCCTGAGAGCTTCCATGGCCACGAACAGTCCAACCTTGTCGTCCAAGCCTGGGGAACATATCAGATCGTTTGAAAGTTCGGTAACGCCAAGCTTAAAGGTAACTGGATCTCCGATCTGTACGCGCTTCTCGGCGTCCTTTTGATTCTTAGCGCCGATATCGATCCACATATTGTCGAGTTCTAGCGACATCTTCGTGCGCTCTTCTCCGCTTTGAGCGTGAATGGGCTTGCGGCCAAAGACCCCTTGCACTTCCCCTTTCTCTGACCAAACAGTTACATGCGTTCCGGGCAAAATTCCGGAATCTATGCCGCCCAAGGCAGAGACGTACAGAAACCCGTCCTTGCTAATATGTTTAATCATCAAACCGATCTGGTCGCAGTGCCCGGCAAACATCACCCGTCTAGTGGCTTTTGGATTAATGCAGACAGTAAGGTTACCGTGTAGATCTAGTTCACTTGTATCCGCAAAACGCTGGACATATTTCTTAACCACACGCTGGATGCGCTGCTCAAACCCTGTAGGCGAGGGTGTGTTAAGAAGTTCGTATAAAAATGCTTTGGATTCTTTTTTCATGCGTTAGATCCTTTAGGTTAATCGTATCTCTTAGATGCATCAAAATAGCTTCAAGGTCCAAATTATGTATGGCAACACCCATAACAAACCAGTTTCAATGTATACAAGCATTGACCAGATGCTCGCCGAAAGACACGTTCTGAGCACCCACTCTCTGCTCTCTGCATATATTAGCCAAAATCCGTGACGCCCCCCAGGATGCGTCGCCTATTCCGGAATAATTCCGGAATAATTGCGGAATAGGCGACGCAGGCTAACCTCTCTCATGCGTGTCCGGTAGAAAGGTGGCGGTGATGCCGTAAATTCTTGATTTAAAAAGGGAAAACAGGAATTTGTAGTTTCCGCGATTTGAATTTAACCACGGAGAACACGGAGGTCACGGAGAGAGAAATTCTCAATATTTTCTCCGTGTTCCCCGTGGCCTCCGTGGTTAAAGACCCAAATTACAATGTCTTACCGGACAGCAGTGAACCTCTCTCAATTAAACTCACGCCTCTCAAAAAACATCGTGCCAAGCACGATCAGAACTCCGGCGTAGCCCACTGCGTATAAGCCCGCTATCAGCGTGGCCGATATGGGCAGCGGGGCGTCGTACACGATCTCAGAGCTGATATTAATTTTATCTAGATGAGGCACTACAAGATAGAGTGCCTTTAAGAGCAGCGATTGCACCCCGTCTGACGCCCCTGATTCTACAAAATACAGTAGATACCCGGCTGAACGTCCCACCAAGAAAAGAGAGAAAGCTAAGATTCCGCTTAGAAGCGGGGTTACCACAATCGTCGAGAAAAATATGGCTAGCCCGCAAACTATTACAAGTTCAAACAAGATATGCAAAGAGCCAAGTAAAATCGCGGGCCTAAAGCCGCCCTGAAAAAGAAAGACAAAGAGCACCAATAAGACGGCCATAATCGCGATTAGGACCGCTTCCGTAAGCAGCATCCCTAAATATTTGCCACACACGAACTCCCAACGCTTCACGGCTTTGGAAAGCACGTTAAAGATAGTCTTTCGGGTGAGTTCCTTACTAAGCAAGGTTGTGCCGGTAATGACCGCGTATAACACCGCTAATATCGAAGTCGAAAAAAGTCCGAAATCTATAATCACCTTAATCTGGTCACCAATCGTTACCGATCCAAAAAGCGCCGCCACGAAAATCAGCACCGTAGAGAAACATAGTGTCAGATATAAAATTTTGCTTCTAATCGACTCCCTAAAAGTGTTTAGGGCTATCATCCAGACTCTTTCCATTTACCCTTCCTGTAGAACACGCATAAATAGATTTTCCAGGGCATTGTTCATTGATCCGAAAGAGACCACCCTTGCGCCCGCGTTGATAAGGAGCTTAAGTTCAGCCTCGGCCACATCGCGGTTTGCAAAAACAATACTGACGGTGGCCCCGTGTTTAACGTACTTGCCTGCAAGCGGACGCAAGAGATTATCGAGCGCCGCTGAGTACTCTAAAACTAGTTCACATTCATCGTTTGATACTTTTGCTAGGTCTTTGACCTCATAAACCCCGCGCAGCTCTCCCTTGACCATGATGGACACTCGATCACAGAGATACTCCACATCGCTAAGCACGTGCGAGGACATGAATACCGTAACGCCCGAGTTACGCAGCTCCTCTATCAGATCCCGAAACTGTTTTCGTCCGACCGGATCAAGCCCAGAGAAAGGCTCATCTAAGATCAAAAGCTTAGGTTGGCCGACAATGGCCTGGGCCAAGGCCACACGTTGAATTAACCCTTTGGATAACGTACCCAAACGCACTTTGGTGCGCTCGGACATCCCCACACGAGCAAGCGCTTCGCGCACACGCATACCACGACCATCGCGCGGCACGCCGGCCAAGGCCGCGTAAAATTGCAAAAGTTCCTCTACGCTTAAATGATCGTAAAAATACGGCTGTTCCGGCAGATACCCGACCAGCGCGCGCGACTCCGCGCGCCAAGATTCTCTACCAAAAATCTTTACACTACCCTGACCTGGTTTAATTAAGTTCAATATACACTTGATGGTTGTGGTTTTCCCGGCGCCGTTATGACCTAAGAATCCAAAGATCTCATTCGTATGCACCTGAAGCGAGAAGGCCTTAAGGGCTGGTTGTGATCTGCCAAGCCAGTTGCTTTTGTAGCTATACGATAGGCCCGCAATATCTAACGCCAGATTCTCAGAACTCATCTGTCCTCCTGCTGTTCTCCTGCGCCGCCAGATCCCTTTTCCGCAACTCGACTTGCGCCTCCTGTATGCGTCTTATCAAGGCGGCGCGCTGAGCGGGATCGTTGGTGCGTTTTAAAATGTCAGATAAAAAACCGATCGCGGCAACTGGATCGTTCATATCCAAGAACTTCTTAGCGGCCAAGCGCGCCACAATTGGGTCAGCCCCCGGAATCTTTGCGGCCAGCATAAAATCGTTTCGAGCGCGCTCCTGATCTTTCAAGAAGTACATATAGGTGAAACCACGAAAGTAGGGATAGCGCCAGTCCAAAGGAAAAACCTCGATGGCCCTACTCCAGATCTTTATACTTTCAGCGAAAGTCGATACCTCCCAGGCCAACATAGTTCCACAGAACTCATAGGCGTGTCGCATCTTGGGGTCTAAAGCTAGGGTGAGGTCGCACATGTGAGATAAATAGGTAAAGTCCCTGTCACTTTGATAATGCTTTCCGAAATAACTAATAGTCTTAAACCAGATAAGGTCTGCTAAAACATTCTTATAACCAAAACTTAGAAAGTTTAAAGCTGCAAGCTTTGGAAGATAGAGTCCCTCATTGGAGTTTGCTTCGGCCTTTGAGATCCCAAACATTTTGGATTCAAGTCTTATTCCTGCCCAACCAGTTATGGCGATCAATAAAGAGATGAGCAGCAGTACTCGCATGCTGACAGGGTAATGAAGTAAGCCTAGCTTGACCAGAAGAGATTTTTATAAGCCTTTGCGTCGCCTCCAAATGAAAAAGGCCCGGGGGTTACCCCCCGAGCCTTTTAGGTTAACAAAACAAGCTACGATTAAGGAATCGGACAGCCTGTTAAGCCACCAGCATTGCTATCCCAGGCGCAAACCGCACCAGTGCCGTTTGGATGGGTGGATGAACCGGTAAATGCGCTGGTTGCAGCGGTAATCTGAAGTGTTACGCCCTCAGACAGACCAGAGATCCCAGGAAGTAGACTTGCGCAATCTGACTCGCTGCAATCGACGTATACTTCGTTATCAGCGAAGTATGCCTCTTCAGCGGCAGCAACGTTTCTAAGATCACTCTTAGCACGTGCGTCAAATCCTCTTTGCCTGTACTCAGCAAACTGTGGAATTGCTATAGCAGCCAAAATACCGATAATCGCTATAACAACTAGCAATTCAATCAGAGTAAAACCTTTCTCATTTCTCATTTTCCAACTTCTCCTTGACCAATAATTAAAGTAAATAAACAGGTATAAACTGAAGGTACGATTCACTGTGTAATTTCCGGTCGAATGCCCGCAAAGTGAGCAAACCGTTACTCTTCGCTTCCCTGTAAAGCAAGTCGGGTGCCAGACGAAAAAAGTTTAGAATATTTTAATAAGCCAAGGAAAAATAGGGATTTAGCTCGGACAAGACAGGTTTTGTCACCCCCATTTTGTGACAAATCACGTCACTAGTGACGCAATTTGTCGGAGCTGGCGATGTTTCAGGGGCTCTACTCGCTAGCTTCCTCCTCGCCGTCGCCGATACCAAACTTCTGTAAACGGTACCTAAACGAGCGAAAGTTCATCCCCAGCAAAGTTGCGGCTCTCTTCTTAGCCCCGCCGGTCTGGAGCAAGGCCCCTTCGAGGTATTTGCGTTCCACCAAATTTAAAAGCTCGTCCAGCTGAACGGGGAAGGTGATGTTGTCCTGAATGATAATACTCGTCTCGGGCTGGGCCGAGCCGCCGCCACTAGGGCCTTGGCGCATAGCATCGGGAAAGTGTTCAGGTAAGATCACATGCCCGCCCATGACCTGCGCGCGCTCCAAAATATTTTCAAGCTCTCGCACATTTCCCGGATAGTTATAGGCCATCAAAAGCTGCATGGCTTCGGGAGTCACAATGGAAACGCGATCCTCTCGGGTAATTCTTCTCAAAATAGAGTTTGTCAGCAACGGTATATCGCTCTTTCTATCTCTAAGGGGTGGCAACATTATATGGATCACGTTTAGCCGGTAATAGAGATCTTCCCTAAAGTGTCCGAGCTCCACTTCTTTTTTTAGGTTACGATTAGTGGCTGCGATGATTCGAACATTGATGGGGAAATCTTGATCGGCCCCGACCGGCCGAATGCGCTTCTCTTGGATGGCACGCAGGAGCTTGCTTTGCATCGATAGCGGAAGCTCTCCTATCTCGTCAAGAAAGAGAGTGCCGCTATCTGCCTGCTTAAACAAGCCTCCGTGATCCGCTGTCGCGCCGGTAAAGGATCCCTTCTTGTGGCCGAAAAGTTCGCTTTCAATCAGATTCTCAGGGATAGCTCCGCAGTTTACCGGCACAAAGTTCTCTTCGGCCCGCGGTCCGTTGGAATGAATAGCGCGCGCGACTAATTCCTTGCCGGTACCGGATTCTCCGTCTATCAACACAGTGGCATCGCTCTGCGCCACCCTAGCTATTAAACTAAAGATCTTCTGCATCACAGCGCTCTCACCCACAAAGTGAGAGAAGATAGCAGGCGTCTGTGAGTCTTGGCCCTCCCCCGCAAGCAGTCTGGCCATACGTTCGTGCAGCTCTAACTTATCTTCAAGTAATCTTAACTTTGAGACATCTCTCAGAGAGATGACTTTGCCGATCTTTTCACCGGTAAGGGACTCTATTTCTTGAGCTTGAAACTTTGCGGTCAGTTTCTCTCCCGAGCGAGTGAGTAAATTAACTTCGCCCTCATTTGCCTCCGTGATCTTGGAAGGTTCGGCTTGATCCGCGCTGGCGTTACCGATCAGCTCCTCAAGCTTTCTGCCCAGAGCATCTGGTTCCGATACCGAAAGAAGTTCAAGCGCTGCCTGGTTAATGCTTGTGATGGCTTGCTCTAGGTTGGTTGTGATAACTCCCTCTGGGATATTATTGATAAGCTGCTTTTGCCGGTTAGAGAGATGCGCCAGGGCACGTTGGGAGGCTTCAAGCGCTGCGTCACTAAAGCGCAGCCTTCTCGCCAAAAAACTAGTGGCGATTGCGATTAAAGTCATGGCCGAGCCAAGTCCTAAGGCCTGATAGAACAATCCGGCGCGCGGCCAAAGCACGAGCGTCCCGCTAGAAGGCGCTGCAATCCAACCCGCCCAAAGTCCGTAAACTAAGGCCATGTACACGCAGAAATCGAGGATGCCTATGGCTAAGGCTCCTCGACGTGAGAGTATGATGGCAGCGGCCATAATGTGTGGCAGATAGAGAAACAGAAAGGGACTGCCTGGCCCTCCGCTCAAGTAGATAAGTCCCGTTACAAAAAAGCCGTCGCAAAGTAATTGAACGTAAGCGAACAAACGCGTGGGCTTATAGAACTTAAGCCACAAGGCGCTAACTGCGCAGATTCCGTAAACGGTCAGTATGGGCCCAAAGAATGTGGTAAAGTTTGCGGCATGCGGAGCCGGACCTTCCGCACTTTGGATGGAAGCATACAGTAACGCCAATGAGGCTAAGGCCATGCGCGCGGCTATCAGCCAGCCGACCTGCATGCGCGGCATGACGGCGCTTGTGCCTGCTTCATTCTGAATCATCCAATTGCAGCCCCGAGTTTGAAGATTGGAAGATACATCGCAATAACCAGCCCACCAATGATGGCTCCTAAAAAGAGAATCATAAGCGGTTCAATTAATTGCTTCATGGCGGTTACGGCGTTTTCAACTTCATCCTCGTAAAAATCTGCGATCTTTTGCAACATAGCATCCAGCGCGCCGGTGGACTCGCCCACACCGATCATGGAGACCACCATCGATGGAAACACGGCCGATTCGCTTAGCGGCTCCATCATAGATTTACCTTCTGAGATACTGATACGAGCGCGCTGAACCTCTTTTTCAACTACTTTATTACCGGCGGTTTTTGAGCAGATATTTAGAGCATCTAGGATAGGAACTCCCGAGCTCACCATGGTGCCCAACGTTCGCGTGAAGCGCGCCACGGCTACCTTCTTAATGATATCTCCAAAAATTGGGAGCTTAAGCGCCAAAGGATGAATGACCTCTTTGCCTCGTTCGGTCTTGGCAAATTTAACTATAAAAAATCCGCCACCGCCCAGGGTTCCTGCTATCAGATACCACCATTTAACCACAAAGTTGGACATGTTGATTACGATTTGGGTCGGAAGCGGCAGGGCCGAGCCAAAATCTGCGAATAGATCCGCAAATGTCGGAATCACGAAGACCAAGAGCACTGTTGTGACGACTATAGCGGCCGAGATCACAACACCCGGATATATCATGGCTGTCTTGACTTCACGTTTAAGCGCCATGTTCTTTTCCATCTGCTTTGCAAGTCGCTCCAGGATGATGTCCAAGATACCGCCATTCTCACCGGCAGTAATCATGTTGACATAGAGATCATCAAAGGCCCTGGGAAACTTAGCCATGCCGTCTGCCAAAGTGCCTCCGCTCTCCACGGACTCCTTGACGCCCATAAGCACATTCTTGAAAGCTTTATTCTCGGCCTGTTTGGCCAAGATATCTAAGGCCTGCACTAGCGGCAAACCGGAATCGATCATGGTGGCGAATTGACGGGTGAAGATTACCACATCCTTCGAGGCGACTTTAGCTTTTCCAAAAAGCTTAATCTCCATCTCGAGCCCTTTGCCCTTCTCTCTGATGGTTTTGGCGTTGGGCACGATGCGCTGCGCGCGCAAGGCGTTAAAGACTGCCTGCGTGGACTTAGCCTCTAGCTCACCTTGAACTTTTTTGCCCTGAGCGTTCTTCCCTTCCCAAACGTATGTTGCCATCTCTCTTTCCCTTGCCTAATTCGACTAATCAGCAGCGGTAACTCTCAACACTTCTTCGACTGTTGTTACCCCCTCTTTCAACCGCATAAGCCCCGAAGCCCTTAAGGTCATCATCCCCAGCTTTGCGGCCTCTCTCTTAATCTCTGCAGATGAGGCCCCGTTTAGCACTAACTCGCGCACCTCATCGTACATGGGCATGACTTCGTACAGCGCTATTCGGCCTTTGTACCCTGTGCCGGCGCATCGGTCGCAACCTTTACCTTGCCGAACCTTTACTAGCCTGGCTTCTTCGGCGGGGATTCCTATGTTCACTAATACTTCCGGATTAAGCTGCGTGTCTTGGGCGCAGGTGCTACATACCCGACGCGCCAAGCGTTGCGCCACGATGAGATTTACTGATGATGCCACCAAGAACGGCTCCACGCCCATGTTGAGCAAACGGTTAATCGTGGATGGGGCATCATTTGTATGTAAAGTTGAAAGCACTAAATGCCCGGTCAGGGAGGCCTTGACCGCAATTTCGGCAGTTTCATAATCACGAATCTCACCGACCATGATTACGTCGGGATCTTGCCGCAGGAATGCTCGAAGCGCCGATGCAAAATTGAAACCTATCTCTTCCTGCATCTGTGCCTGGTTAATTCCCATTAAATTAAATTCAACCGGGTCCTCAGCTGTACTAATATTGGTGGTAATTTTATTAAGCTCCGCCAGAGCTGAGTAAAGCGTAGTGGTTTTGCCCGATCCCGTTGGGCCGGTTACCAGCACCATGCCGTGAGGTTTAGAGATGGCGGTCTTAAAATCATCGAGCTGCCTAGTCTCAAACCCCAACTTGGTCATATCGAGCTGTAGGTTGGATTTATCTAGAAGTCGCATGACGACTTTTTCGCCGAACAACGTGGGCAGAACGTTTACCCGGAAATCCATCTCGCGTCCGTTTCCGAGCTTTAATTTGATACGTCCGTCTTGCGGCAAGCGCCTTTCAGCGATGTCTAAATCCGCCATGATTTTAGTGCGCGAAGTGATGGCGTTCTTAAGCTTTAGAGGAGGCTTCATGATTTCATACAGAACACCATCTATACGAAATCTGATACGAAAGACCTTCTCATATGGTTCAATATGAACATCGCTAGCACCTTTTTTAATTGCATCGGTCAGCACAGCGTTCACTAATTTTACTACCGGTGCGTCTTCGGTGGCTTTCTCAAGTTCGCTGACATCCACATCAGCTTCGGCCTGTACGACCTCGACATCGGTTTCTTCCATGTCACCGATGATGCTTTCGTAAGAAACATTCTTCTCGAACAATTTCTCGAAGGCGTTTTTGATCTCCGCCTCTGAAGTTAGCGCTACTTGAATATCCAAGCCGGTAATAAACTTGACATCATTTAGCGCCACAATATTGGTGGGATCCACCATAGCGACCGTAAGCGTGGCGTCTTTGCGTACAATCGGTATGAGATGATGCTTGGTGGCAAGATTTTGGGGGATTAACTGCAGTACATTTTCATCAAACTGATAATCGAGCAATTGAATGATGGGGACACCATACTGCTGACTAATTGTTTGCAGCAGGTCGTCTTGCGAAATGAATCCTAACGACACCAGCTGCGTGCCGACGAAGACGCCGCTGGCCTTGGCGGCCTCTTGCGCTTTGCTGAGCTGATCGGGCGAAACCAGACCGGCTCTGACCAGTAACTCGCCAACTCTAGAAGACATTAAAATCCCTGTGCACGATGCCTTTACAGTGCCTTATTGAAGGCTAGTAACAATCCAAAACTCGGCTAGGCAGACTAAGACGAATTTTGCTCTACTGTGACAATATTCGGCACATCGGTATAAGAACTTGAAATCTTTGCGGGTTGTGGATGATTTAGGGCTTCTCGTGCTAATATCCCAAGAGTACTAGAGATTCAGATATGGCTTTAAAACGGAAGAAAACACCCGGCGGCACCGATAAGACGGAGAAGAACGAGCACTTAGGCTCACCCCAGCCGCTCGGCACTGTAATCGGCACTGGAATCGGCACTGTAATCGGCACTGTCATAGATGATATCGAAGTGCTGCCACCTGAAGATTTAGTTCAGGTGACCGACAACGATCTTACTCTTCTAGAACCGGAGGCAGCAGAACCCACTCCAATAAAGAAAGACGCGGTCAAGGATATTATTCCATATGATGGCTTAGCGGCTTATCTTCGGGAGATTAGTCAGTATACGCCACTCTCTAAAGAGGATGAGCGCGATCTGGCGCTTAAGTTCTTCCATGAACAGGATAAAGAAGCGGCCTTTCAACTGGTAACTCGCAACTTGATCCTGGTGGTAAAGATCGCGCGCGAATATGAAAAAGCCGCCAGGAGCTTGTTGGATCTGATTCAAGAGGGAAATATCGGACTTATGGAGGCCGTAAAGAACTTCGACCCTTACAGAAACGTTAGATTTCCCTCTTATGCAATCTGGTGGATTAAAGCCTACATTATCCGCTATATCATGGCCAATTGGCGGCTAGTGCGTATCGGCACCACGCAGGCACAACGCAAACTTTTCTTTAACCTCAAAAAGGAGAAAGATCGCTTAGAGCAGGAAGGGTTTTATCCTGGCCCTAAGTTGTTAGCAGAACGGCTCGAGGTGAAAGAGAGCGATATTGTCGAGATGGAGCAGCGGCTGGCAGGCTCAGACCTTAGTATCGATGCGCCTATGCAAGCCGATTCAGATTCAACGCTAATGTCGTTACTGCCAGCCCAGGGACTGAACGCTGAGCAGCTAATTGCCACCAAGGAGCTTAGAGAAGCCTTCCTTGAGGGGATTAAAGAATTTGCCGATAGTTTGAATGCGCGGGAACGCGACATTTTTGAGGCTAGAATACTGGCAGAGGAAAAGTCCACATTGCAGGAACTTTCGGATAAATTAAAGATTAGTAAGGAAAGGGTGCGCCAGCTTGAAAACAGGACCCGTGACAATTTAGTTAGATTCTTGAAAAGCAAACTGGGTGGTGATGTAGCACAAGACTTGAGAAAGTTGAATGAACAGTAAAAATGAGCAGTAGAATTGTATCGCTAAAGTTTCTATTTTTCTTGGCCCTGCTTGGCGCCTTGATTCCGCTCGGTCTAGCCGGATGGCGCGACCTGTATGAGGCCGTGCTTGAGAACAATCCACCGATCATAACTCCCATCGAAGTTCCCCGCGGGCTTGGCTTAATTCCGGTGACGCTGCAACTACGAATTAACGACGAGAGCTCCGGACTGGACGAGCTGGTCGTGCGCCTCAGTCAAAAAGGGAGCTCTCGCGATTTTATTCGGAAAGAGCTGCGCGGGGCCAAGTCGGAGGAACTTTCGCTGGAGTTGAAACAGGACACCCTTGAACTTGAGGAGGGCAGCGCCACGATTGAAGTTAAAGCCTTCGATCGAAGTCTTTGGAGCAACTCGGCCGAAGTCACTATTCCGTTGGTGATCGACTATCGTCGCCCAAAGATCGAAGTGCTCACCGCCTTTCACAACGCCACCATCGGCGGCTCACAGTTGATCATATATAAAGCGTACGATGAATCTTTAGCGGTCTCCGGCGTGCGTGTCGGAAACCAGAGTTTTCTTGGATATCCGGCGCGAGGACTAGACCCTAGCATCACCGACCCACGGGTGTTTGCTGCTATTTATGCTATCGATTTGCAACAGGCCTCGGAAGACTCGTCAGTCAGAGTGTTTGCGGAAGACGCCGTAGGAAATGCCGTCTCAACCTCGTTTAACAATAGAATCGGAAAGCGCACTTTCAGGGAGGCAACTTTCAAATTAACCGAAGATTACCTACGTGACCGCATCGCGCGGCTGGCGGATGACAACTTCACTAAGTTCCGCACGGCCACAGAGGCGCAGTATCAGTACGAAACTGCTGTGGGCGGAATGGATCGTTTGGTTGAGCAGTTTCGTTTGGTGAATAAGGAGCTCAGGCAGGCCAACGAAAACGAGCTAATGGCGCTCCTAAACGGTCCAAGATTTGAGCGTTATTGGAACGGGCCTTTTATGCAGCACCCCGGTTCAATAGTAGGAGCATTTGGGGATAACGTAACTTACACATTGGAAGGAATCAGCGTTGGCACCAATAAACGCAAAGGGTATCAATTCTTAATGCCTCACGATAAGGCGGACGTCTTCGCCGTGAACGGAGGTATCGTGGCCTTTTCCGAAAACATCGGAGTATACGGTCGCACAATTGGCATAGATCACGGACTAGGACTGATGTCGGTATACGGCTTTTTGGATACTGCCTCAGTCAATAAGGGTGAGGCCGTGCAGATCGGACAAAAGATAGGCACTGTCGGAAATACCGGTCTTGGCACGGGCAACAAACTTTACTACGAGCTGCGGGTACACGGCGTGCCCGTGGATGCGCGCGAATGGTGGGATTCACAGTGGTTCTATGGCCACGTAACCGCTAAACTTAACGATATTAAGCGCAGTCTTGGTCTGGCGGTGTATAAACCTTTACAGTAAGTAATCTATATGGGGCGAGTATTTACAGCATTGCTGGTGATCTTTGTGGTAGTTGGCGGGACCTTGGTGTACCAATCCACGAAACAAACTACATCCCTAGTGCTGCTCCCCTCAGATTTACTGTCACCGGAAAACGCCAAAGGCCGCACCCGTATCAGAGTCGGCGGCCGGGTCGCAAACCTCCCCATCGACTATCAGGTAGAGCCCAAAGCCCAACTTAAATTTTCAATCCACGATCCCGGCCAACCCGAGGGCACGGGGACGAAAACTATCCCGGTCGTTTACGAAGGCCTACGCCCCGACATGTTCGCCGCCGGACGGGACGTGATCATTGACGGTGAGTGGAGCAACGGACAGTTAATAGCCGCAAAGCTGCTCACACAGTGCCCATCGAAATACGAACCACCGAAACCTAAGCGTTAGCGCTGAGTTTCTCGGCCGCGCGGCTTGAAGAAAGAATATATATAGATAGATAGCACGGGTATTATGGAGCGCCGACGATTCGTCGGCCGGTGGTCATAAAAGCACTGCTCGTTAGGGCGGCAGCCACCACCAGTTCGCCCCATTGCTGCCTATCGGCCTAACACGCCATGCCGCTTCGTGGCATCGGCAGGCGAGTCGCCTGCGCTCCGAAATATCAGACAAGGCCCTACCATGTACAGCCCCGATTACTGAGCAGACTTGCGTTGGTCAAGCATTAGATGATTTACGGACGATTCGTCGGCCGGTGGTCATAAAAGCACTGCTCGTTAGGGCGGCAGCCACCACCAGTTCGCCCCATTGCTGCCTATCGGCCTAACACGCCATGCCGCTTCGTGGCATCGGCAGGCGAGTCGCCTGCGCTCCGAAATATCAGACAAGGCCCTACCATGTACAGCCCCGATTACTGAGCAGACTTGCGTTGGCCACGCTTAGATGATCTACGAGGCGAGTGGGATAGCGACGAGTAACTTCGCGCTGCCAGGAAAGTCGCCAGGAAAGTCTCAGAGGCTTTTCTCGAATACTTGTCACGCCCCAGGCGATTATGTGCCGTGCCATCTGCTAAAACCCGGCGTTCAAGAATTCCAGCAATTTTCCTGCATCATTCCCGCATGAAAAACTTTACTTCCCGACCGTGATGCCGAGGGCCCACAGTTTGGCGCATTTCGACACCGCAGCCAATCCAACTGCTCATTCGAAGTTTAAGGGCCCTAAAAGTCGGAAATTTCCGAAAAATAGGGCCTTGAAAGTCGGTGAGATTCTATATAAAATTGGTTCGATCCAGCTAACCATATAACATTGCTACATTTTTATGTTTTTAGAGCGAACGCTTATAAATAAGCTCATAACGTGGTCAAAAAACCCAGATAGAAGACCTTTGTTAGTGGAGGGAGCTAGACAAGTCGGTAAAACCGCGCTGCTTAAAAAATTCGGAAATGAACATTTTGAGTCATGCCACTACTTTAATTTTGAACGGGACTCGGATCTCGCCCTTATCTTTTCGGGCACACTTGACCCAAAGCACATACTTGTTGAACTTGGGATTAAAATACAGCAAAAGATTGACCCTAATAAATCACTTATAATTTTTGACGAAATTCAACAATGCGATCGGGCCTTAACCTCACTTAAGTATTTCTCTGAAGATCTAAAAGGGAGTTTTGTGGCCTGTGCCGGGTCATTACTGGGAATTTCTCTCAGCAAGGGCTCGTTCCCAGTTGGACAAGTCGATCGCGTTACTCTCTATCCGATATCATTCTTTGAATTTCTACTTGCGCACAATGAATTGGACCTTTATGAATCAGTCAGGAATATTGCCACCGCGACTCCCCCTTCCCCCTATTTAACCGAGCAATTGTGGTCCTTAATGTTAGATTACTTTTGTTGCGGTGGGTTGCCAGATTCGGTCGTCGCTTGGCTTACAGGTCCGAGCAAGCTGGAAAAAATTCAAAACATTAAGACTACTCAAGAAAGGATCTACAAGGATTATCTTGCTGACATAGCCAAACATAGTGGCAGTGAAAGCGCCATGCATATAGAGACTGTTTTTAGAAACATACCCGCACAGCTGGCTCGCGCAATTGACGGCAGCGCCAAGAAATTTCAGTTCAAACAAGTAATCTCAGGGAAGAAAAGCTTCGATGAGCTACGTGGCCCAATTGAATGGCTTACTCGAGCTGGACTCATTCACCAAGTATATATAGCCGAAAAGGCCCTGTCGCCGTTGAGTGCGTATTGCAAAGACAATCGCTTTAAACTTTATCTGTTTGATCTTGGAATGCTGCGCCATCTTTCTGGTTTTGAACCGCAACAGATTTTCGCTTGGGGGGACAATATGTACAAGGGCTTCTACGCAGAAAATTACGTACTTTTGGAGTTACTTTCGGCTGGCGCTTCAGTCCCAAAAGCTTGGCACGAGGGCGAGTCGGAAATTGAATTCGTTCTAGAGCGTGCCAGCGAACTGATTCCGCTAGAAGTAAAATCAAGTACTAACGCCCGTAGTCGTAGCTTAAGTATTTATCGGGAACGCTATAAGCCAGCCCATACAATTATTCTCGCAGGCAAAACGGTTGTCGCACCAAAACCCGCGACAGATGGCAAACTAAATAGACGCTGGCCCATTTTTGCCGCTGGGAGCTTGGATAGTGAGCCACTTTAAGTAGTGATGGGAAGAGCAGATTTTATTTACAGCCCGAATGAAGGGCCAAAAGAGTACCAGAAATTCCTCAGGGACTCTTCGCAAATACTTTTCTTAAAGCTAAATAGAAAGCCCTGGAGAACCCAAAAGTTTACTTCCCCGTATACACCACAGCAATATCCCTGAGCCCATCGGCCGCCATGGCGCGCAGAGCTAGATCCCAATTCAGCTGTTGTACGCTTCCGGACTCTGCAAGTCGCCACGCTCACGTCGAGCAGCCATACCCAAATCGATAAGGGCCTCAAGAAAATCTACTGGCCTTTTGAAGGCGCGGTCTGCAAGCGCCTGCTGAAACAGTACCGTGGACGGGGTAAGACCAGGCAAGGTGTTAATCTCAATTACTATAATTTCCCCTGAGGTTGCATTCGCAAAGATATCCATGCGGGCGTATCCCTCGACGCCAGCCAGCACTGCAACTTGCGCGACCCTTGTTTTTATAAGCTCCAATATCTGAGGATTTATGTGTTCACTTGGCGGCGGGGTAATATTAATGCCTGTCCCGCCTTGAAATTTCTCTTCTAGTGATAGGATACCAGCACTTGCAACCGTCAAACTTGGATCTAAAGCTTTAAGATCTCTCCCCGACCCCAATATTCCGACTGTTAGCTCAATCCAACCTGAGCGGTGCTCCCAATCTAAGACACCGTCCCGCACCGCAACACGATCCGTGACAACGAATCTTTCAAAAAGCAGTTGCGACGACTTAGAACTCGGCAATTCAATCGGATTCGGCTGATCGGTTAATGTATGCGGAGGAATATGTTCAAGCTGACGTTCGATCGCGGTAAGATAATTCGCCAAATCAGCAACCGAATGAAGTACAGCCACGCCACAGGAACACCCATCGGCGCGGGGTTTCACCAATACGGAAGGACCACTAAGTTTTCTCTGAAGCATCCCCCAAAGTTCGGAGGTACTTAAATTATCAAGCTGATTTAAGTCCAGAAGATACTTTTCAGCGGTTGAAACGCCAGGAAGATTAGCTCTATCGACGAGCAAACCTAGGGCATATTTATCCATACAAAGTTCTGAGCTACTCGGACCACTTCCATTATATGCGACTCCAAGCCTCTCAAGTTCCAGCTGAATAGTCCCATCCTCGCCCGCACCGCCATGCAAGCCAAGAAATACGAAGTCATGGTTTGCCGCGATCTCTTCCAAACTGGTAGGCCGCGGAATAAGCGATGAGAAGCCGCTGCTCGGACAACGAAGCTGCTCTCTAAGTTTAAAGATCTCTAACTCCATCGAGGCGTCTTCCCTCTGCAAAGCGCTACGACAGGCGGCGGATATCTCTTCGACCGTATGATACAAACAAAACGGGTAGGGCACCTCAAAAATAGTGCCATCACGATCAAGCAGATAAGGGATAGGTTCAAAGCGATCCGAACTCTTCAATTTTAGCCAGACGTTAGTGCCACTCATGACCGATACCTGGCGCTCAGCAGTGTTTCCGCCAAACAAAACTGCCACCTTCTGTTTCCGCTTAGCGACTTCTAACTCGATAGAACCCAAACCAGGTAAGAGCGCAAGGCCGCTTCGGTTAGCCGCGCTCGATACCAATAGCGTTAAAGCCTGTCGATGACTCAAGCCAACTCTAGCTGCTTGTATAAAGAAAAAACTATTCTGTTCAAGACCACTGATAGGGTTAAAATCCGACCAATAGATCTCACCGTTATGCAGCCATCCGTCAATGCGCGCATAATCGCGTAAACCTAGAAGGCTAAAAATCTGTTCGCCACCTGAACGAATCTGTTCCGTAACCGCAACTTCGAAACGGGGCGGACAATGATAAGCCACCTCGGTACTGGGAAGATATTTTAAGCGATAATCAAAAATCTCATGACCCGTGGGCTTTTCAACTTCGATTGGAAGCAACGCTACAGGCTGGCCTACAACATTTTGCATAACCACAACGGTGAATTCTGTCCCTGTACACAGTGGCTCTATAATGGCTGTTTGGTAATATCCCTGTGAAAATATTTTTGCGGCTGCGTTGGCCGCCTCATCAGCTGAACTTACGACTTGCACTCCAAAGCTTGACCCACCGCGACTTGGTTTTACAATATATCTCTCCGTGCGCTGTTGCTCAAAAAACGCTTGAATGCGCGCCAAGGCCGTGTGCGTCAAGCCAGTGCTCGACTTTCCTCCGTTTTCATTTTTCCCGATTTCATCGCTCTCGACTACTATCCACGGCAAAGTTAATAGCCCGGCCTTGCTGATCAAACTCTTGGCTCTGGCTTTGTCAAACGCATTAATACAACCCTGGGGATCTGCACCGACATAAGCGATACCAGCGCGTTCGAGCAATGCAGGCAAACCACCATCTTCGCCGAATGCTCCATGAATTACAGGGAAGACTAAATCATGCCGTCGAATCTCATTCACGAATTCTTCTGCCGAGAGCGGCGAAGCAAATTCACCTGATTGCAGTCTAAAATCGAAATCATCAGGCGTATTGGAATAGGCGTGCTCAGCAGAGATTAAATAAGCGTTTAGATGGCTATCGAAATAGAAGAGGGAGAGATCAGGGAAATGTTGACCAATATGATCGAGAACCGACCGGGCGCTATTTAATGAAATGCCACGCTCTCCAGACGGCCCGCCACACACGACCGCAAATCGGATGGGCACATCCCGTGAATCGCTAATCGTCATATAAATTAGCCAAAGCTCGAAATAAAATGGAGCCTATTATGCAAATGAGGCTTAACAAAGTCAATCTAAAAATAGTTTGCAATCCGCATAAATCGTAACCGTTCGGTTACCATGAAACTAAAGATTCTCTCGTCCACCCTTTTCCTTTGACTCTGAAATCAAAAATCGGTAAATTATCGCACTTCTCTAACGACTAGGGCTCTTTAAACGTGCATTCATGCAGAACCCCCTTCCAGTTTTAGGAAATCAATCACTTATTGAAGTTCCCGCTGGTCTTATTACGCCAGCTATAAGCGGTGCGTTTAGTCAAATCTTAGGAACAACTCAGATCGATAATGTTCGCGGGCTTGTAAGAGAACTTACCTTACCCACCGAAGGCTTGGAGCTACTGTCAGCTCTTCTCATTCGCGTAATGGGGGAACGGGACAGCGACCAAATTTCTCGTGCGGTTTGCGCGCGCGCTATTCTTGAACTTGATAATACTTTTGAAAAGCTAGGGCGTCCTATCGGGGAACAGTTTGTAGGCAATATTGGTCGGGGCGTGGCCGCCATGTTAAGTATCCCAATTTCATATATAGGTGATGTTGCAGCAATTGATGGTCTTGAACTTATTTCACATTTTGGGGGTCGAATCCTTCCCTTTTGTCAGCACGTGTTTAATTTCTTGGCGGGCGCGCCAGACGACGTCTCCCAGAGAATCAAGTATCGTGCAAGAGAGATTCGGGACCGATTTCAACCTAACCCAAATACTAGTTACGAGGCAGTCGCTTTGGATAACAATGATTTTGGAGAAAGCTTGCGGTCGGGATTGATTCCATAATTTTTTTCGTCAGGGTGACTGTTTTCGTCGGCGTGCTTCTTTAGGCCCGGCCAACAAGGCATATTTGTCAAAGTGCTAAATGACTCAATTGAGCCTGTGGTTTGCAAATGCTTTACGCCCTGAACTTCAGGCAACAAAATTTCAACATCCTGCTCTCGAAAAGTCGCGCTATGCAACGCGCGGAAAGGGTTTCTCTTCCCTGAAGAATGATTGCACATTCCAATGGACGCCAGCGGTGCAAGCCTTGGCGACACTACTTTTGAGAACAGCCGCCATGCAGGGCGATCTTTCGGAGGAGTCCATCTCACTGGAAACCATAGGGCAGATAGCTGGAGAAGCGGCTTCTCCAGCGTCGTCACTTGATTATGCCATTAGCAAACAGACCCGTTGGCTTGCCGATATGTTCGGTACACTGAAATGCGGGACCCCGATGATTAAGCGACTCTTCAAACGACAAAATCCGGAGCGAAAGAGAGTCGGACCGGTAATTATATGGGTTAATCAAAAATTGCTTTTAAGAGATGAAATCCGGGTTTACTTAGACGATCGCCCTATTTCCGATGCACGCAGCATTGCGCATATGGCTCTACTTATCGAACAAGAGAGTGAGGCAAATCGATTGAACCGCGTACCTAGCCCCGCAACTAATTGCCGCTTTACCTCAACAAGCGAACGAGCGCCGGGGCCTTTCCTACCTATCGCCAAACCTGATGACAATAACAATATTTTTGTTTCAAAAACATTTCTAAAGACAGTCAAAGATAAAATGCGCCTGGCCTTCCGCTCCGAGATTCTTAGTTCCTTAAGACATACTGAAATTTTCGATCGCAGTCAGTATGAGCGGACGATTCGAAAGATTAGTCGTAATAAGACATTCGTCAAGATGGCAGGAACCAGAACAACGCTTGTAAGCGAGATCGATTCTCACCTGATCGGCGCCAATCGACTTGGAAGTTCCTATGATGAGCTTCATTTGAGACGTCTTCTCACGGCCGACCGTCCTATCGTTGTAGCAATTCCTCCGACCTTCGTTGGGGCGATCGCAGTATTTCTTTATTTGAAACATTATCAAGGTTATAATCTAGAAATTCGTTACAAGTTCTCTCATTCCGTAGAGATCTTTCAACGCCTGGCTAATAACGAGCTAACCGATTTGCCGGATGCCTGCGTGCTGACGCTTCCATCCGCGGGTATGGTGCTGGGCCGCAGAGGCAAAGTGCCCTACTATTCTCTGATGGGCTTTCCCAAAGTTGGTCACAAAACGATCGTACCCAACAACGCCATAAAATCCCGCACTAAGCCGTACAGCTATGGAGAATATCTGCTACTATCGGATCCCCCCGCAACGGCTGCTTTCGTGCTTGAGGAACTTATCGATCAACAGCTGGTTGATAAGCGGCGCTTAGCCATTCGACATATGGAAGCAGACGAAGTTACTAAAGCGCTTTCGAGTGGAGATCCGGATTTAAGAGGCATCGTTTGTTTCCCAAATTGCCGGTTTAGCGAGCTGTATAACAGCTGTACCGTAGTTACAGCAAATGATGATGCACCTTACAGAAAGGAAAGCTTTCTTTTTGCGCATAAGTCGTTTTCGGACGCACGCGCAAAAGCGCTCGATATTGCCGTACGGGACGCCTGGCTGGCATTAGTCCAGAATCCTGCCATTTTGGATGGAGTTACTAACATGATGGTCAAGACTGATGATTATGTAAACTTTCTTGGCCGATGCGCTGGCCTTTATCAGCTACCAATAGCGTGCTAATTCATCGCTAGCAAACAGACGAGCGCCAATGGATCTCTTCACGATCTGGGCCAATTCCAAGACCTCGAGCAGAACACCCACAAAAAACTTCAATGCGATTCACCAATGCCTGTAAGCCTTCAGGCAAGCTGTGCTTTGACAACTCGTTTATGTCGAAGGATTCAAATAACTCTACAGAGTTAGTGGCATCCGTGTAAGAGAATAACTCCGCCTCTCCGGTTCCGATGCTATTTTGCGCTGAGGAGTATGCCGTTACGACTGGAACGGCCTCGTACTGGCTCTTGCTAAAAAGAGGTAATAAATCACAGCGATTTAAAAATAATTGATCAACACTGCAAGCATTCACCGCGTAACGCAGCTGCACTAAGTCAAGCATCCCTATTCTGCGGGGCCGTCCGGTTTTGGTCCCGTACTCACCGCAAAGCATTCTGAGCGCTATCCCCAATTCAAAATCGCCTTCTCTTTGCAGTAGTTCCCGGGGATTGTATTGGAGGCTCTCCTTCTCTCTGGTATTGAATTTGCCGGCATCCAGCATGCAGTACTCTTCAGAGCGTCTTCCGCCAAGCTCGGAGGGGAATGGCCCGTGGCCGACCCTGGACATGATCGCCTTGGCGACCCCAATAATCTTTCGACAAAATTTCGGGGAAACATCCCCTCCACAACAGGCGTAGCTGGGAAATGTATGGCTTGCAGTAACATACGGAACGGTACCGCGCGCGACATCCAACATCACACTTTGTGCGCCCTCAAAAACAACCCTGGCTCCCTTCTGCAACTGCTCCTGCAAATACAAACCGTGCGGAGCCACATATTTATTTAGCGCCTCTAAGGTTTCGGCGGTTTGCTCAATATAACTTGGGAGATCAAACTCGAGCGTCTCCAAACTATTGGCATGCTGGTGCCAGTTGGCCCGCATTTGGGCGAGCATTTTATCTTGCTTAGATAAGAGTTCGCCAAATCGGATATTGAGTAAACAGCCTTGGTAAGCCCGCCTAGCTCGATCGGCGTATGCCGGACCCATTCCATTGCCTGTAGTGCCCAGGTGAGCGGCATCCAATAGATCCAGCGCAATCTGGTGTGGTTGCACCACCGAGCAAAACGGCGAGATCAAGAAGCGTCCTTCCAGGTCGATGCCGATTGCGCTCAAAGCATCCAGTTCATCCTTCAGCTTTTTAAGAGAGAGTAAGCACCCCGATCCGATATAGAGAATTTTGTCACCATGCAACACACCACAGGGAATCTGCGCCAGCGCTAGCTTTACACCTTTAGACTGGACCGTGTGGCCGGCATTGGCGCCTCCGTTAAACCTCGCCACAATATCATATTGATCCGCAAGGGAATCCACGATGCGAGCCTTGCCTTCGTCACCATACTGTAAACCGACTACGACATCATAAAATCCATTTGCCATGGTAGTTCCTTTAAAGTTGAGATTAGATTATTGCAAAGGATGTCTTGGTCTTGCGCAAACCACTGGCAGTAAAGATTGGTAAAATCTTCAGGTTTAAAAAGATTTATATCTGCTAGCTTCGCAGCATACAGTTCCTCTTCAGAGGGAAATGTGTAGTAATGCGCCAGGTCCTTCTCCTGTTTGAAGCATTTTGGGTGATTCCCTTCCAAACATTCTACCAAGCAAGAGGCAGTGCTGGAGCAAATCTCTTGTCCGGCAGCGATCATATTAGCTAAAACCGACTTCTTGTAATCCAACGGAATGGGCCAGCTCTGAATTATTGGCCCCGCATCCCAATCCAGGTCAATATAATGTAGGGTAAACCCCGCCTGTGTCTCTCGATTTTGCATGGCCCTAAAGAAAGTTATCACTCCTCTATAGTTCGGCAATAGTCCAGGATGCAAATTCATAAGGGCAGCAGGTTCACCTTTGGCTATCTCAGTAAAATAGCTAATTATAGATGCTCCAAATTTTTGATAACACCTAATTGATAGACCAACACCAATTCGGTGAAAACGAAGCGCATCCACTGTTTCCGAGGAATTTACCTTGCTAACCCGGATGTGAGACAACCGACCACCAGATCGGTGGCTTAGCACTCCCAGGCTTTTAATGGGGCGCTTCTCCGAAGGAGCTAAGCTATCTAATAGTGGAATTACGTGCTGATTGAGTAACGATCTCTCGAAAAAAAGAAACTCACTTAATATCAACGGAGGCTTTGCTGACTTCTTGTTGACGGACTCAACCGATATTACCAATACACGAATCCCTAGCTTTATCAGATCTTCGGCTGTTCTGTAGGCGAGAATATATGAGGTAAGATCATTTCCGATAAAAAACGCCACTCCCATGTCTTTGTTATCTGCCTTCATACAACCCATTCTCCTCAAGTGACGATTTCATTGGCTTTTGCCCTATATGTGCATTCAGCACTGCTTACGCCAATTTTAGAAGCGATTTGTTTTGCGATCTGATGAGCTTTGTGAACTATCGATTCCATCGAGTTGGTATAAAAATGTGTGCCACGGGTAATCTGCCCAACGGCATAAAATGAATTATCGATAGCGCCAGAATTTGAGATTACCTTGCTGCTATCAAAATCAACCGATAGGCCTGCGCAGGGGTCGGGCTTGACGAGACCGTCCCGCGCTAGATTGCGAAGTAAGCTGCTAGAATGCGGCCCAATCATCATGTTCGGTCCTGTAGCGTCGATGAGCTTATCGAACTCGCTGGGCGGGGAACACTTGCTTCCATCAATATCAATTAAGATCTTCTTGTTGACAACTACAGGTGCAGAGTTTGGGGGAAGCGCCTTAACCTCAAGCGCTCCGCTGGTAAGATGTTTCGTTAGACGGTTTGCATTTATAAGCGGCATTGGGTGTCTGCAAATAGCCCATAGTCCATAAAGCGAGTGCAGAAATCTAACTCTCTCCTTGCAACTAATGCCTGGCCATAAGGCGCAAAGGAGTCGATCACTTTGATTAATAACTGCATGCCAATGATCCGGCCGATCCGCGAAGTCAATATCCTGCATCAATTGAGGTAATACTGGTAAGGAATCTTGCTCGGCAAAGAGGGAGTTATCGTCAAGCCCGGCGCCCGCGGTATCCCTTTTTATCGCTTCAAAGATGTCCTCGACACTTACCACCCCTACTCTCCCTTTTCGCAATAGTTCGCGCAGATTGCTTAAGCTGTAAAATACCTTGCTTTGCTGCTCATAACTACGGGGCCTCACGCGCGGAAGGCGTCCCGACCGAGATACCAACACCACCTTTCCCTTATGCCCATGTTCAAGAAGGGTGAGTGCCACATCAATCCCGGTTAGACCTGTTCCTAAGATTAGAATACTATCGTTGCGGGAAACCTGCGCTAGGATTTTTCCGTCGGACCATGGGTCATTCATATATATTTCGGGATAAGTGTGAACGAGTTCGGGATAAGCCGCCGGTAGTTGGTTACCAATGGCCAGTATAAGATAGTCTCCGCCTAGTCGCTCTCCATTTCTAAGCAGGGCGTGCCATCTCGATCCTTTTCGTTTCAGCTCTAAACATTCCGATTTGAAAGTTGTAATAGATACTCCTAACCGTGCCGCCAAAGTTATCGAGGATTTGAAGTCCTCAGATAGATAACGTCCAAAGAAGGCTCTGGGCAAATATCGATCGTTTGTATTGCGGTGCGGGAACTTTGAATTTAGCCAATCGGCGAAGTGCAAAGAGTCCTTAGGGGTTATGCTCATTGTCCGAACGGGCATGTTCAGCCGGGAACTTTCTAAAGTAGAACTAAAAGCCACCCCCGGTCCTATCTCAGATCTGGGTTCAACAATTTCAATTTCTAGGGGGAGCTTCATCGGTTGCTGCGGCAATATATCCATCACCAAACTTCTTACAATAGAAACACTCGCCGCTCCGCCGCCCACGATTAATAATTTTTTGGCCCTTTCCATGGGAAGGATGCTACCTCAAGCAGAGTTTCGGGGATTCCTCAGTGGATTCAGAGATAGTTTCAGAAAAGGGAGACTCGCCAAACCTCCCTACCCCCAAAAAAGCGCCAGATTCAATGGGTCCAAGGAGCCTCCGCGATACCCCTCAAGCTATTTCTACACGCGTACGATGTTTACTTAGGCTCATAGTTTCTAACATTATTTTTTGAGCTAAGGATTAAAGAATGGCACGTCCCAAAATTATACCAGTTAATAAAGAGCGCGAATTCGGGATCGAAGAGTTGTTTTTCTCCTGTACCGACAACAAAGGCATTATAAAGTCAGGGAATTCCGTATTTACGAGAATTAGCGGTTACGATTCGGCCGACATGATCGGCAAGCCGCACAATATGATTAGGCATCCCGATATGCCTGCCTGCGTGTTTAAATTGCTTTGGGACTACCTCGAAGCCGGTAAACCTATCGCCGCCTATGTAAAGAACATGGCCAAGACCGGGGAATTTTATTGGGTAGTTGCTACCGCTTGCCCGATTGAAAACGGCTATCTATCAGTTCGGCTCAAACCGTCGTCGGCCTTGTTTGCGCTAATCCCGACGGTCTATGCGGATCTACGCGCAATCGAACAGAAGGCCGAAGATGCCGGCGAGACCCGCAAGAGCGCCATGGTGAAAAGTACCAACCGGCTGCTTGAGATTTTGGCCTCCAAGGGTTTTGCGGGTTACGACGATTTCATGCAATATTTATTGCTTGAAGAGATCCGCAGCCGCCATCAGACCATGCAGGGTTTATCATCGGGTTTATCATCGGGTTTATCATCGAATGCAAATTCTGTCACAACGCCAAGTGTGGCAAAAGTAGGCCAAGCAACGGGTGTCGATAAAATCTCGCAATATCTCGGTTCTCTCAACAATTGCTGTAGCGGCATTAGGGAGCAACTCCTGACTATCTTCTCCGATGTAGATACCTTCTTAGAACTCAACACGGCTGTGCGGAAGAAATCGGACTTCTTACTTAAATTGGCGCAAAACATCCGCCTCTTAAGCCTCAATGCAATTATCGCTGCCGAGAAACTGCTGGACGAAGGACGCGGACTGGGCACAGTCGCCGATCTAATGAGTCATGACTCAAATGGCTGCACCCACATTATCGCTGAATTAAAAAAGGATATCGATACTCTGGCTCCGCACTTACGCGGGATAGCGTTCCAACTATCTACCTCAAACATTCAGACCGAGAGCGCTTTGGATTTCATCCGCGAAATGTCAAAAAACAACAAAGACGGGATCAAGGAAGACCCCGCCGATAGCTTCAACGTGCAAACGCTTTTAGCCTGCGTCTCTCACAGCTCACGCAGCGTCTTTGAAGCCTTGACACATGTGTACGAGGGTTTAAACAAGATGCTCACTAAGCTAGACCTTTTAGGCAGTGGACTGCGCACCCTTGAACTAGTGCACGTCACCGGCAAGGTTGAGGCGGCACGCGTCAATAAAGCACAGGCTTTTGTAACCATCTTTGATGAACTTTTGCTGCAGGTCGTAAACGCCCGCAAAGAACTCGATCAGTTTTCGGCGGCTGTGAACACCACAACCATCCGCATGCGAAGCTTTCCTGAGATAAAGAGCGAGGTCATGGGATTGCTACACGAAAGCAGCAGTATCACGGCTGACAGAGTCGGCCAAGAATAAGCGCCGATTTACTATTCACCGCATTAGAAATATACTGCGCCCTAACCTACGGTGAAGACTTACAAATTTCTTCCAGAGATTGCTATTCTTATATTCGCGCTGGCGATACGGCTGTTTTTCGTCAGCCAGGTCGAATGGCAAGCGCTCTCAGATAGCCGTGACTACCAAACCCTTGCTAAAAATCTGATTGACGGTGAGGGCTACATCCAGATTTATCAGGGCGAAAGCCCAGAGTATCAGGGCATGACCTTTCGGGCTTACCGCATGCCGGGGTATGCGCTTGTTTTAGCGGGATTTTTTAAAGTGCTGGGATATCAACCAAAGCTTGGGCTATATCTCAATTTAATTTTTGATCTACTCACGCTCACAACTATTTTCTGCCTTGCTCCGCTGATGGGACGCCTGCGCGCTAACTTATCCGCCCTTATATTCGCTCTTCATATTTTATGGCTCCCGCTCTTGATGAGCGAGAGCTTGGTTACTTTTTGCCTCACCGGACTGACAGCGATATTGGCCCTAAAGATCTGGGCCAGGTCCCTCCCCCTGGCATTCATTAGCGCTACCCTGTTAGCCACTGCAATCATGACCAAGCCGGTTGCGGTAGTCTTTGCTGCCTTCTTTGTTTGGCAATACCTATTTTCGGCAGGTCGGCACCGGCACAATAAGATATTTCTAGTCCTGATACTGCCCTTGCTGGCTTTATCGCTCTGGGGAATTCGAAACTATAAGATCTTCCACGCGCCCATACTATTTTCAACCAATTTTGGTCCTCACAACGCCCCCGACTTTGGCATCAACAAACCTGACCTCGTATCCGACTTGCGCGCTCAAAAACAAGACGAATTCGCCATTAACCGTAATATTACGGAGAAAATCATAGCCCAGGTAAGGTCCGACCCCGCCGCAGCGCTCAAAATTTATTTAGCGCGCATTAGAAATATATTTTCGACGGACCCGGTTTCTGAAATTACGAACATTATCTTACCAAAACTTTACGCTAAGGCGCCCTGGGCCGCGGCGCTTTATCGGCGCGCGCTCTCTCAGTATGCAATCGTTTATATATTAGGCGGCCTCGGTCTGGTTTGCATGCTTATCATGGGCGGCCAGACTCGTATCTTTCCCGTACTGTTTTTAAGTTTCATACTGCTGCATTGTCTAGTCTCAAATGGCAATATTAGATTCATGGCTCCGGTCTATCCTATACTTTGTATCTCTTGCGCCTGGTTACTTTGTAACGCTTATGCAGCCGTTGCAAAATTTCAGACTGGAACTAAGTCGTGAAAACAAACATATATTACCTGCTTTTTCTTTCGTTCTTAGTTAGCGCGATTTTTTCTATTCAGGTTGCAAAGCAGCCTTTTGCCGTTACTCCTCGCAGCAACTTAGCGCTATCGATCTCCGCCGATGGTTGGCTTAAGAGCGGCGACGCTCTGAACTTTCGCGGCATAGGCGCAAGAAGCCAAGCCAAAATCAGCTTTGACAGCTGGCGACCCGAGGGGGCCGGAAATGCCCTGGTCAGAGTCAGCTCCTGCAATCACGAAGTCGGTCGATTTGTCGTATCGAATACAAAAGCCATTACCATTCCTATAGATCAAAGCTGCGGCCAAGCGCAGATTACATTTCTGATCGAGAACCCCATCTCATCGGGAGATCGAGAGCTAGGTGTTAAGTTAGTTTCCGGCGAAGTCACTTCGCGATTCGGTTTTGCGCTTCCTGAATTTCAGCTAGCCTTCGGAATCTGGCTGATATCTCTGATAACTATTATCAGCTTGGGAAGAATACTAACTTTTGGCGCTCTCACCTCTTTCACATGTATAGCCGCCCTCGTATCGTATCAGAGCCTTACCTGGGAAACGCTGACTTACTTTACGGCTTGGGCGCTCATAATAACTTTTTTCTCTTTCGGGTTGCGCCTCTGCCCTCGTGGCGAAGAAGTCTTTCCGGACCATGTTCCGGACAATGCCCACCTTAGAAATTGGCAACTCCCATCCCTTTTCTTTATAACGGCCTTAGCACTGGCGCTTCGACTGTGGGGGATCGATTTTGATACTCCTGCCACCTACCATCATGATGAGCGTTGGAAAGTGCTGGCCGTGCTTGGCATGTTTCAGCGAGCTTCGCTAAATCCGGAATACTTCCTGCATCCTTCTTTACTACTTTATCTCTCCTCTGGAACAGCCTGGCTAGCACACCATCTCTTGGCTTGGCCCTTGGACGATATGCATGTGCGGCTAGCTGGCCGAGTTGTGAGCGCTGTCTTTGGCACACTTAGCGTCCCATTTGTATTTTTCACACTTCGGGAATTCGGGAAAGCTAGCGCCGGTATCGCGGCGGCGTTTTTGCTTTGCATAAACCCGCTACACCTAACTTGCAGCCGGTACCTTAAGGAGGATGTGCTGCTAGTGTTTATGTTGCTGGCGAGCGCTTACTTCCTGTCCAGATTCATACGCCGCAATACGACTCGCGATCTGGTGGTACACGCTCTCTTTGTGGGGTTTGCGTTTGGAAGCAAATACACCGCAATAATTATGTTACTTCCTACTACATTGGTATTGTTAGGGCAGGCGCTATCCAACCCGAGAGGGTCCCTCAAGAATATCCTGACTGTAACCTCGCTGACTCTTACCGGATTTCTAATTACGACTCCCTATGCCCTGCTCGATTTTTCAAACTTCCTGAAAGGTATCACCTACGAAAGCAAGCACATGCTAATCGGCGACTCCATCGCCATCAGTCCTTGGCAAACATGGTGGATGTACCACTTCACACGCAGCCTAATCCCTGCCCTCACCCAGCCACTGCTTTGGTGTGGCCTTGCAGGAATTGGGGTGATTTTGAAACAGGCCCACCAGATGCGCTGGATGGCAGTAACTACGCTTATTTTTTACCTAGCTGCCGAAGCTGTATCAGCAAAGGTAGAGCCACAGGTGGAACGCTACATCTTGCCCTGCATCCCGTTCTTACTGATGAGCGCCGCTATCTTTTTGATGGAACTTTTACGGTCAGGTTGGTTCGGCAAAATTAGCGCCCTGCTGGTGATGTGCATAGTGGCGCTAAGAACTATCCTGCTCTTACAGAATATTGAGCCAGACACCAGAACTTTGTTGGCTGGGACAGTGTTGCGGGAGCTCCCTGCCAACACGCCTATCATGGCCGATCACCCCTTCAACACCCCGCTATTTCCGCCCAATACCCTGCAAGTCAGCTATCCTAACACAAGGCCGCTCATCAACGCCTACATCAAGGAGCTCACCCCTGAGAATCTCCGTAAACGTCAGATTCAATATCTTCTCGTATCCGACATGAGCTTTGCATGCCTACGGTTTTGCCCAGGCGCTCCTCTGGCTGCAACGCGCAGCGTTGAACGTTTGGCCAAAGACTTCGAGATCGTGGACTGGATTGAGAATCGCCCCGGAGCGTACGGATTCCATAACCCCTCTTTATTTCTGCTTCGATTAAAGGACACGCCGGTTTCCAACCAGCTCTACCTGGCGCAACGCCAGTTCTTATTTGATCGGGCCCATAAGCTATTTTCAAAGAGCTATCAGGTTTGGTGAGCCCGCGCTCAGTTGCTAAAACAGCTTAGGTGCGTTAATTTCTCAAAATGCCACAATTTGGAAGCTATTGTCTCTCTCTTGCATGGTTGCTTGCGCTGTATGGAGTGGTCATCGGATATTTTGGCGGAAGTAAGAAACGATACGATCTCTTTCTTTCCTCAAGAATTTCGACAGTTCTCGTTTGCCTGACTTCCTTTCTAGCTATCTTTGCACTGGGATATTCATTCTTACACGATGACTACACCCTGCAATATGTCTGGCAGTTCTCTAACCGCGAGATGCAACCCATATACAAGATCTCTGCCATCTGGGGCGGCATGGACGGTTCCATGCTGCTGTGGTGCGCTATGTTAAGTGTGGGATCTGCGATCGTGGCTTATCGAAGCAAGGAGCATCCATGGCAAACCATGTCGTATGTCATTTCGGTTTTAAACACATCGCTCCTGTTTTTCTTAACAGTGGTGTTATTTCTGACCAACCCATTTCGATATATCAAAGCTGACTTTATCCCCGCTGACGGAAACGGCCTAAACCCATTATTGCAAAACCCGTTAATGGTGATTCATCCCCCTACACTTTATCTTGGGTTTACAACTTTTGCGATCCCTTACGCTTTCTGCCTAGGTTGGTTGTTGGCCGGAAATATTAACAACGACTGGATTCGCATAACGCGTCGTTGGACCCTGATCGCTTGGGCGTTCTTGACGGCCGGAATTGTAATGGGCGGGCATTGGGCATACGTGGAGTTAGGCTGGGGCGGATTTTGGGCCTGGGATCCGGTTGAGAACGCTTCATTTTTACCGTGGTTATCAGGCACGGCGTTTGTGCATTCAGTCATGGTGCAAGAGCGCAAAGGCATGCTTAAGACCTGGAATGTCGGTCTGATAGTGCTAACTTACGGCTTAACGGTTTTTGGAACATTTCTAACTCGCAGTGGGGTAGTGCAAAGCGTGCATTCTTTTGCAGACACTGATGTTGGTTGGGTGTTTTTGGTCTATCTGGGCCTATTGGCTACGGCCACATGCGCGCTGTGCTTTGTGCGCCGCCAGGCGCTTAGATCCGACAAAAAGATTGAGCACTTCTTCTCACGCGAGGCGGCATTCTTAGTAAACAACTTGGTTTTTTTATCGGTCCTGTTTGCGACCTTATGGGGAGTAATGTTCCCGGTGCTCTCAGAGGCTCTGACGGGCGTCAAGCAGACTGTAAGTATTCCCTTTTTTGATGCGGTTAACGTTCCGCTCTTCCTTTTATTGATTTTTCTGATGGGGGTCGGCCCACTGATTGCGTGGCGACAAGCCTCGATTGAGAGTTTGCGAAAAACATTTCTTGTGCCTTTCGTTTTCTCTCTTGCGATAGCTGTGCTGCTAACGTTTGTGGGGATACAAAGTTTCTATCCGATCTTATCGTACTCGCTATGCTTTTTTGTGCTGCTCACAATTTTAGGAGAGATCCATCGCGGCTTACGCGCGCAGCAGGCCGGTTCTAACAAATTAAATAATTTGCCACGCCTCTTAAAAAGACACCGGGTGAGATACGCCGGTTACTTAATTCATCTGGGAGTGACTGTTGCCGCCATTGGTATCACAGCCTCCATGGCCCATAAAGTCGAGCGGGAATTTAGTTTAAAGCCCGGCGAATCGTATGACCTTGGAAAGTTCAGATTAAAGCTTGTATCAATCGATGAAGCTCAGCAATCAAACTATTCAAGCTTAACAGCCAAACTGGACCTTCTCTCCGTAAAAGATGGGAAACTCCTACGTACCATGAAACCTGAGCTTAGGAGCTATGTCCGCAACCAGGAGAACACCACGGAGGTGGCCCTGCGACAAACCTTCTTAGAAGATGTCTATATTGTAATGATTGGGTTAGATGACTCAGGCACCAGAGCGGCGCTGAAAGTATTTATCAATCCACTTCAGATGTGGCTTTGGTTGGGCACAGTTATTATGGTGATCGGGACAGTGATCGCCATTCTTCCCGAGCGCGCCAAAGAGCTAAGCCCAGCGGGAATAGCCGCAGCGATTCAAGAAAGGTCGTAATTTCATGGAAACATTTGCCTCGATAGTCGTTGGAATACTGGTTGCCTGGCTTCTGGTGCTGCCATACTTTCGGCATGGCGATGCTGGTAATAGCGTGCTTGCGCGTAATGACTTAGTGGAGGAACGCGAGAGGCTGTTACGCGTGCTTCGCGATCTAGAACTCGATCTGAAGACTAGGAAGATAAATGAGAGCGACTTTCTGCCAATGAAAACCTCTTTATCCTTGGATCTCTCGAAGGTCTTACGGGCCCTGGGCGAGATATAAAAATTCAGAAAAAGTTGAGGAAATAGTTGCCGTCGGCATTTGAACTAGAAGGTATCAGGAAAGATTTCGGCGCCACCAAGGTGTTGCAGGGAGTCTCTCTTCGCATATCACAACACAGTATCGTGCTGCTTCTTGGCGCCAACGGCGCTGGCAAGTCCACCCTCCTACGCATTGGCGCGGGACTGTTGCGGCCCGACTCCGGAAAACGAGCCGCAATTCAAGCTCCCCAGACCAGTTATTTGGGGCACCAAACTAATCTTTACTCCGATTTATCGGTTCGTGAGAACTTTAAACTTTTTTCTGAGTTACTGGGCTTATCGATCTCCATCTCCCAACTGATTGCGCGCTGGGAACTGACCAAAGAAGCTAACCGCAGAGTTGGCAGTTTATCTAGAGGAACCCAATACCGCTGCGCGCTGGCGCGGGCATTGCTCAACTCACCCAAATATCTTTTATTAGACGAACCGAGTTCCTCCTTAGATGATCACGCTTTTTCCATTTTGGTGAGGGAGCTCTCAGAGTTGAAAAATTGCGGGGTCCTTATCGCCACGCATGACCTAGCCCGCTTTCTTCCGATCTGCACCCGAGTGGTGCTCCTCGAAAACGGCAAGATTGCAAACGACAGCGAACTCTCCGGAGACCCTCACTCCATAGCCCAGCTATATTCAGGAAGAAACCGATGAAGGCCTTCTGGGTGCTGTTTAAAAAAGACTTGGCTCTTGAACTGCGGCGCAAAGAGAGCCTTACCTTGTTAATTAGTCTCTCTTTACTGCTGGCTCTGACGGTATCGCTTGGCATCAATAATTTATTCTTACCGATGCCAACCGTAACAAAAATTTATATTCCACTGCTTTGGTTAATTTCAATCCTTTGTGGCACGCTCGCAAGCTCCCGAAGCTATGAATACGAGATGGAAAACGCCGCTTATGAGGGCGTTTTACTGACCGGGATATCATCGCCTGCTATCTTCCTGGCCAAGTTACTTTCGAACTTCTTAATCTTAATCTGCGGACATTTCTTTTCTGCCTTCGCCTTAGCGGCCTTTCTGGATGTCGATATCAGCGCAGCCTTTTTGGCGTTTTTCGTAATTTCGTGCGCTACCATTTTTGGCTTCACCTGCTTGGCTACTTTGCTGGCGGCCATCAGCGTCAATAGCCAGCTTAAAGGGCTCCTGCTACCCCTACTCCTACTGCCGCTTTCTCTCCCGCTTTTCTTTGCAGGCAGCGAGTTAAGCTTCATTAGCATTTATGAGGGTGGCTCCCTATTCGACTCGATCTGGCTCGGTTTACTTGTTGGACTGGACCTCTTATATTTGACCTTGGGCGCATGGCTATTCGAGCATTGCTTAAAGGGTTGAGGCACTCTTGAAACAGAACTATTTAACTAGATACGGCTTTAGCACACTCACGATCGTTTCGGGTTTCTTGATGCTTTACGAGATCTATCTGGTATTTATGGTAGTGCCAAATGAGCGCCTGATGGGCCCAGTACAGCGAATTTTCTACTTTCATGTGGGCGCCGCTATGGCCTGTTATTGTGCGGCGGCCGTGATACTGATAGGCAGCTTGGGCTATCTCGCTCTGCGGGATGCGCGCTTTGACATTCTAATGCAGGCAGCCTCTGAGGTGGCCTTTCTCTTTGCCGCAATGGTTATGAGCAGCGGCATGATCTGGGGTCATGCCGCCTGGAATACCTGGTTTAGATGGGAGCCGCGGCTTGTAACATTTTTGATTTTGCTTCTCATATTCTTGGGGCTAATTCTGTTGCGCGTGTTTGGAGATAAGACCAAACTTCCGGAGCACTGCGCCGTTCTTGGCATTTTGGGCGCAATTACAGTTCCGATTGTGGTCTTTTCCATCCAACTACTGCCCAGCATGGCGCAGCTCCATCCTCAAGTAGTCGGCAATCGCGGACTACGCGATCCTCTCTTCTATGAAGCTATGTTCGTGGGTATGGCCGCCATGATCATATTCCAGTTTCAATTGATTTGGTTAAGGTATAAGATTGGATTGCTTGAAACTAGAAAACTTCAAGAGATTCAGACATATTCGCAACCGTAGTAGATTCAACTGCTCTTTCTAGGTTAAAAGGAATAATAGAATATGAACCCCGAGACACTTGAAGTAGTTCCAAACACCTTTCCAAGTCTATTTTGGGGTTACGCCGTATTGTGGCTTATGATCTGCATCTATCTCTTCGTTATCGATAGAAAGATTTCACGCGCGCTCGATTCTAGCCCCAATTCGGTCGATACGAATGACTAAGATAAGAGTCGCCGACTTCTTAGGCTCCTGGACCGAACCCCAAGATTTGCCTGAGCATGATTTCCCTGAGGTGGCTTTTATCGGTCGTTCAAATGTGGGCAAATCCACCCTCATAAACAAACTGGTAAGCAGAAAATCCTTAGCGCATTCAAGCTCAACGCCAGGGAAAACCCGCACCTTTAACGTTTATAAGATAGCCGCTGATGATTGCTCCAATCGCACTAGGACCTTTCATTTCGTAGATCTTCCCGGATTCGGTTACGCAAAACTCTCTAAAGAAGACCGCCAAAAATTTAGCAAAATGATCGTCGATTATATTTTGGAACGCAAACAGCTAAAAACAATCTTGCTTTTGCAAGATTGTAGGCGCGCTCCCGCCCAAGATGAAATTTCAGTGTTGGAATTGGCAAATCGAGTAGAGAAAAATCTACAGGTGGTGCTAACTAAGACTGACAAACTCAATAAACAAGAACACAAAGAGCGCCTGCTGGCGCTTTCTGACGATTTCCAGGTGGCTGGAAAAGCTCTGATTCTATCAAGCCAGCCGGACAAACTATGGGAATTGATTTTCGGTGCCTTGCCTGAGAACCTCAGGCAAGGTGATATTCTTTAACTTTATTTAACAGGGTCTTATAGCTCACGCCAAGAATCTGAGCCGCTTTAGATTTATTCCCCAAGGTCTGCCCAAGAATTCGTCGAATTATATCTATTTCCGCCTTGCGTGAGGCTTGTGCGGAGATCTCCGACAAGGAAACCGAGGCTTCGCCCATTGAATTAATGCTGCGCTCTAATGTAATCCCTAAATGTTCGGGAAAAATCTTTTCATCGGCCAGGATGACCGCACGCTCGATTACGTTTTCGAGCTCCCTAATATTTCCGGGCCAGGCGTATCCTCTAATGGCTTCCATTGTGCTCTTCTCGACTTCGAGCGCCTTCTTCCCAGTGGCGCAACAGAAGTACTCAATAAAATACTTGGAAAGCATCTCGATATCTTCCATGCGCTCTCTAAGAGGAGGCACGGTCAGCGTAACCACCGCAATGCGGTAGTAAAAATCCTCGCGTAACAATCCCTTCTCTAAAGCCTCCTCAACATTATGATTGGTTGCAGCCAAAATTCGAGGTGAGACTTTAATAATCTTGTTTCCACCGACGCGTTTAATCTCCCCTTCCTGCAAGGCGCGAAGGAGTTTAACCTGCAAATTGAAAGGCATGTCACCGACTTCATCCAGAAAAATGGTGCCCTCGGAAGCGATCTCCAGGATGCCGAGCCTTGTCTGGGTTGCGCCCGTAAAGGCTCCGGCCTCATATCCAAAAAATTCGCTCTCTAAAAGATCGGCGGGCATGGCAGCACAATTTATGGCAACAAAAGGTTTAGCGCTGCGGGGGCTTTGTTCGTGAATAAATCGCGCTATTAGCTCCTTGCCCGTGCCACTTTCGCCCAGAATTAAAACCGAAGTATCAACACGTGCGACTTTCCGAGCCTGGTGCAACAGCCGTTCTGCACTGGCGCTATTCGTAAGAAAAGTACGATCTCTCCTGGTACGATGCCCTAAGCCTCTATCGATGATACGTTTATGTTCAATAACTTGTTTCAGCATGGAAGAGAGCATAGCGGGCTCAAAAGGCTTGGTGATAAAATCATTAGCTCCATGCTTCATGGCCTCGACTGCAATCTCAACCGAACCAAAGGCAGTCATGATTATGAAAGGCACACCGGCAGATATCTCGCGCACGGCTTTCAGCAACTCAATTCCGTTTTTACCCGGCAACTTAAAGTCAGCCAAGATGCAGTCGAACTGTTTACCGGTTAGACCTACCAGCGCCTCTTCGGCCGAGGCATAAGCGTCAACCGCAAAGCCTTCATGCTCAAGCACGGTCTTTAGGACCTCACGCAGGGAGTCCACGTCTTCTACGATAAGAATTCGATAGGTTACATTTGTCATAGTGCGTTGGTCATAAAGGGCAAGAATGAGGCCAGACATAATTGCCGATATAGTCGATATAGAAAAATCGGCCAAACCCGGTAAATTCTTGATTATTAAGGGTTTAGGGTTGCCCCCGATCCATAAACCCCTGTTTTTATATGTAAAAGAGGTGGTTTTTACCTATCGAGGTAGGTAAATATTCGTGATTGCTCAAAAATGGAGGCAAAGCCCTTAAGTGAGCAATTTCCTCTCGTAATTGCTCATAAACTCAGGGTAGTTTTTTGTTCCGTGTATCTCCGTGACCTCAGTGGTAAAAAATTCTTAATATTTTCACCACTGAGATCACGGCGATACACGGAGTGGGCCAATTCCCACCCGGCGTTACCCGGAGTTAATGAGTAGGTACTTTCCTCTCGCCGTAGCTCATTGAAACCATTGCCGACAATCGTGGTGGTGAGCGAAGGCGGACTGAAATTGCCCACACTTATCGAGCAGATACAAATATTCAGGGGATTCGCTCACTTTAAGGATGGAGAGAAGCAGAGCGCCAATGAAAGCGGACTTGTTGAGCTTAGTAAGTTAAGGCAACGCCGCCAAAAATTTTTCGACTGGAACGCATCTTATTTTACACCCGTTTATGTCCGTATGGCCGTAATCATCTCTACTCTTGAGCTGTAATTGAAAGGCAAACGGACATTTGACCCGTTCCAAAAAGTACTTTAGGTTCGAATCTAGTTTCTGCTCACTTGATTTAACCTCAATTGCAATCCAAGGGGCTCTCTTTCTGAGTAAAATAAAATCGACCTCGTGTCCGTCGACATCTCTAAAATATCGAAGTTCAACTCTTTCACCCAATAAATCCTCACACCAGTGGCTAAACCTAAGCAGATGGGAGGCAACCAAGTTTTCTAGCCTAAATCCGGCAGTTTCGACGCGCGCCCAATCCCAAAGATAGAGCTTATGATCTCTCTTAGTAGCTTTGATTTTTGGCGGACCATATGGTGCCACACGAAAACAGGCGTAAAGTTGCTCAAAGGCCACAATCCAAGACTTTACAGTCTCAAAAGCAACTTCAAGATCTCGCGCGAACGGCTTAATTGAGAGCGGGGCTCCCACCGTCTCGGCCAATCGTTCGTATAGCGTTTCAATCAGGTCAAGATTCTGAAATTGATAAAGGTCCCTAAGCTCCTCCCTTACCAGCCGAGACGCGTAGCCCATGCGCCAACGTTTTGCTTTGCGCGAGGAAGCAGAAAAAAGCGGTTCTGGAAATCCCCCTAGCTCCATAAGCTGTTGTGTAGCTTCAGCCATTTGCTTTGTCCAAGGCGTGGTCAATTCCGGAAGCTCGTCAAGCCAACTCTCAGGGCTTGAGCGAGACAGTCCAAGTAACTCACTTAAGGTGAATGGATGAAGCCGATGTAAAAAATAACGCCCCTGCAAGGAATCGCCTCCTCGCGAAAGAGTCTCAAGTCTGGCACTACCCGTCACTAGAATCGAATGTGAATCGTGATGCTCGTCATAAACACCTTTAATCCAATTCCGCCATCGTTTAAATTTATGAATTTCATCAAATACCCACAAATCAAACTCGTTCGAGAATTTTTCCTCTTTAAGTCTTCGTCGATTAGAAGCGATATCCCAACTGAGATATTCCCCCTTGAAACTAGCGCACAACCTCTTAGCAATAGTTGTTTTCCCGGTTTGCCTCGGGCCCGCAAGCCAGACCATTTTCTCTTTAAGGTCGCCCACTATTTGATTTTCGATGCGTCTTAGCTGATTCATATAAAGTATATAATACTCTACTTTGGTAGAGAGTAAAGTAGATAACACTCTACTTTAGTGGAGTCATATATTTCCGCTAGGACTGGGGGACGGCAAGTAGGCTGGTGGCTGCGCCCTAAAGAGCCTTGCCACTACAAAGATCGGCAGGCGAGGTCGCCTGCGCTCCTAATATTGTCGCTCAGCGCTTTCACTTCGCCCGGGTTTTTGAAGCCGATACAGCCAACGCCCGAAAGCGCTTCTTAGCGCCGCGCATCCCTTCAAAGATCGATGCCACGATTGGTTCGGGAAATTTGCGGGGAATCTGTTTTGATACACGTTGAATCACAGGCTCTACGTTCGATAAGGTTTGATCGATAATTGCTAGCATCTCTTTCTTTGGGAAACGGCAGCGCTTGGCGGTATCGATCCAGTGCCTAAGCAAAATCTCCGACCAACGGTAGTGGTTATTCTTTCCTAAGAGTGCCATAGCCATCTTCAATTTTTGTTGCGCTATATCGCCATTAGTTACTAATGGATAGGCTGAGATCACATCGTATAGCGGTGTAAGGTGATAACGTCCGCCGGTTTCCAAAAAAATACTAAAATTCTTGGCGTGCCCATCAATGGCAGCCAATAGCCAGAAAAGGAACTGTGTGGTTAAAAATCGTTTTCTGTCTGCCAAGCTATTCGAGGATCCCACTAGCAATCGCATTATTGATTCAATTCCAGGCCCACCGTCTGACTCGTATTTGAGACTGGATGGGACTTTGAGCGCTTGGCACAGGTCTTCTTGGGGAAGTCTAATCAGCCAGGAATGTTTCGCCGCCCAGACACGGTCAAAGCGTTCAACGATTAGTACTTTCTGGTCCTCAAAACTTGCCATCTCTGAGGCGGCCACAGGCAATCCAAACTCCTTAAGAATCAGGTGGCAAAGCCATTCGTTCTCAACGCTTTGACTGAGATCTATCCCATGATGTTCAAGCTTCCCGATTGGAAGTTTAAAAATATGGCTAGTGGGAGTGCTGCCGATCGGACGGTGCCATCTTTTACGAATACGCAGCAGTGCGGTTTTCTCCTGTGCCCCGGCAATCGAGATTCGAAAATCCTCATCATCCTCTTGCATTCCAAGCGGGGCGGTCCTGTAACCTCGAAGTAACTGCGCTACCTCGTTATCCTTTAGACAGGTGCTGCGGATCTTTTTTACGTTGGGCGCCTCCTGATGCGGTGAAATTTGCAGGGCTCCCACGCAGTCCCTTCCGATATAGCTTAGTAGATCAAAGCAACGATTTGTTTTTGCTTTAAAGCGCTGCTGAATTCTATTTCTAATCGTGGCGCTATCGGGCAATAGGTTATCGAAGAAATTGTATACAGAATCACCCGAAAATCGCTTGGTAGAAAGCGGCATGCAAAGCGAGATGGGGCGACTTATCTCCGAGCTAAGCCAATCCTTGTGGTAGACAAAAGAGAGAGAACCGCTGGGCATCTTTAGTAGTGTGCCCACACGATAGCCATTCATGAAAACGAACAGCTCCCGAGTTTTTTTGGATTGAGCCATCTTTACCACTCTTCTCTATTTTTCGCAGTCGGCTTAGCTTTGCGTGAGCACAAGCTTATCTCAAGATCGAGCGCCGCCAGCAAATGAAACAGAGTATCTAGGCGCGTTCCCGCGTTACCATTCTCCACGCCAGATACCGTGGACTGGTCCACGCCAACTTTGGCGCCCATCTCTTTTTGGGTTAACTCCCGTTCCGTTCTTGCAATCCGAATGGCTTGCCCTAAAGCGCTGGGCGAAGAGATGCTGGCGTTTTTCATAGGGTCCTTTTTCTAAGCAAGATGGTAACGGTTAGGCAATATAGGCATTAGACCATATTACCTGATTATTGTCTAGTGACAATATTTTATCTTTATGGTCAATAAGCAATAATTGCCGTCTTGGGCGCGGGAGTCAAAATAGGAACCTTACGGCCAGCCGCCAAAAAAGGTTCCCTTCTCTGCTACGCCACACCAGGTAAACGCGAAGCAGGAATATTAAGTAGCGCCGTCGACTCGGCCAATGCCACTTAGCCAACTGACTTAAGTATCCGATTTTAACTTCGATTTTTCGAAGCCTTCTCGAATTGTTGCG
>CAZVWV010000002.1:0-65330 GCA_964631745.1 uncultured Bdellovibrionales bacterium | reverse complement strand
CGAAACTTGTATGTGCTCGAAAGCCGAATTCTTCTGCCGCGCGAGATACATCCAAGCAGCGACGGGGTTGGCCGTCGGGTTGAGAGGAATCCCATAACACTTCGCCCTCAAAGCCTGTGAATTTACAGATTTTAGTTACTAGATCACGAATGGTAATCTCCATACCGGCACCGATATTTACGGGCTCTTGTTTGTTATATTTTTCTGCTGCCAACACGACCGCATCGGCTGCATCTTCTACATACAAAAATTCCCGACTTGCGGCTCCAGTACCCCACACCGGCAGAGTCTTATCCCCCCGTTGGCGAGCCTCGACGCATTTCCTGATTAGTGCCGGAATTACATGTGAGCTTTGAAGGTCGAAATTGTCGCCGGGCCCGTAAAGATTTACGGGCAACAGAAAGATCCCATTAAAGTCATACTGCTGCTTGTACGCTTGCAGTTGTACCAACATCATTTTTTTTGCGAGTCCGTAGGGGGCGTTGGTCTCTTCCGGATAGCCGTACCAAAGGTCAGCTTCTTTAAAAGGCACGGGTGTGAATTTTGGATAAGCGCAGATTGTGCCCACCGCCACAAACTTTTCGACCTGGCGGAGGCGAGCCTCCTCTATCAGATGTAAGCCCATGGCAGCGTTGTCGTAATAGAATTTCCCCGGGTTCATGCGGTTGGCCCCGATGCCCCCCACGACGGCCGCCAAATGTATAACGATATCCGGAGAAGTCTGATCGTAAAGGCGCCTAATGGCGTCCAGATCGGTGAGATCGAACTCATGGCTACGCGGAACAAAGATGTTCCTGGCGCCCAGGGCTTTTAATTTCTGCACCACGAAGCTCCCCAAGAATCCCGCTCCGCCAGTGACAACAACACTTCGATTTTCCCAAAAATTTGTAGTCATGATGGTTTAGATGGGGGCAGAAGACCGAAGGGCGCAGGCAAAATGCAAACTTTAATGTAGTAATTGTAGGAGCTTATGGGGCTAAGATATTTTGAGACTAATCTGGTATCGAATATCGCAAGCTACTTAATCGTTCCCACATCATCGCTCTCCTCGTTCGCGGTAGAGCCGGATTCCGGCTCCGTAACCTCAGGCCCCTTAATGCGATACTGCTCCTTGGCCCAGGCGCCCAAGTCTATCAGCCGGCAGCGTGCGGAGCAAAACGGGAAATCTTTGCTCTTCTCCAAAAAGCTGGTGTTACAGTTGGGGCACTTGTAGCCGTTGGTTGCCATTTGATCCTACTAGCTAAAGCTTGTCCGGAATAACCATATCGGGGAAGTTATCCATTATGCGCTTTTCGTTTAACATCAGCAGCCTCGCCAGCAGTTCGTCCTGAGTCATAGTAACTTGTTCGGGCACGGCGTAGCGTCGCAGTGTTACCGTGCCGTTTTCTACCTCACGGCCACCTAAGATCGCCATATTTGGGATCTTGTGCGTTACGGCTTCGCGAATTTTCTTATTAAAGGAATTATCCGAATCGTCTAGATCGACGCGTATCAACTTGTCACGCAAGCGTTGCGCTAGGTTGTGCGCGGCCTCGTTAAACTTTTCACCCACGGGGATTATTCTTAGTTGCTTGGGCGACATCCAGGTCGGAAAGGCCCCACCAAAATGCTCAATCAAAAACGCCAAAAAGCGTTCGTGTGTTCCAAGCGGCGCTCGATGCACGATGTAAGGTTTATGCTCTTTACCATCTTCAGCGGTATAAGCTAACCCGAACCGAATTGGGCTCGCAAAATCTAGCTGAGTGGTGCTGATGCTTTCTTCCCGACCAAGCATGGTCGAAGCTTGAAAGTCGATCTTGGGTCCGTAAAAGGCAGCCTCGCCTTGTCCGACAAAATATTCAACGCCCATCTCTTTGGCGACCTCTTCCACGACTTCTTCCGAGAATTTCCAAAGCTCGGGGTTGTCGACAAATTTCTCTTTGTTAAGTGGGTCATGAGTGGATACGCGCACACGCACATTCTTAAAACGAAACATCTCGTAATAATCAATGGTCATCTTAAAGGTGTTTTTCAACTCCGCTTTAAGCTGCTCGATCGTGCAATAAATATGGGCGTCATTCATGGCCAAGGAACGCACGCGCAATAAACCCGCCAGAGTTCCGGAAGCTTCGAACCGGTAACAGTTGCCGTACTCGGCTAAGCGCAACGGCAGTTCCCGGTAACTTCGAGGCCGGTGCCCGTAAATCATATGGTGATGCGGGCAGTTCATAGCCTTAAGGTAATAGTTCGACTCGCCCTCCAACTGCATGGGCGGAAACATCGAGTCTTTGTAAAATGGCAGATGTCCTGAGGTTAGGTACAATTCCTCTTTTGCCAGGTGCGGTGTGGCAACGCGCTGATATGCGTAACGTTGCTCCGTCTCTTTGGCTAACGCTTCAAGCGCCTCCCGGATGACGGTCCCGTTTGGCATCCAAAGTGGAAGTCCAGGTCCAACTTGATCCGAGAACATGAAGAGCTCTAATTCTTTGCCGAGCTTTCTGTGATCCCGTTCCATGGCCAATTTGCGATTCTCAATGTATTGGTCAAGTTCGGCCTTAGTTGAAAAAGCTAAGCAGTAGATGCGGGTCAGCTGGGGATTGTTCTCATCGCCGCGCCAATAGGCACCCGCCAATGAGTCTATTTTGAAACAATCCCTCGGAATTTCGCCCGTGTGTTTGAGGTGGGGACCGGCGCACATATCTTCAAAAGGGCCGTTCTTGTAAAATCCGATCGTAGTTTCCCCCTTACTAATTAGCTCTTCGCAATATTCGAGCTTGAAGTTCTCATTTTGCGCCCTCAAAAAATCGCAGGCCTCTTTCACTGGGCGTGAGGAGCCGATGAATTCTTGTTTCTCCTTGATGATGGCGCGCATGTTATTTTCGATAGTGACGAAGTCATTACTGGTAAGTGGCTGATCAAAAAGAAAATCATAGTAACACCCAGTATCAATCGGAGGCCCGAATGCGAGTTTGGCGTGCGGGCGAATTTTTAGCACAGCCTGCGCCATAACATGCGCCAGCGAGTGTCTTATTTTATAGAGATCGTCTTTTGGTAGTTCTGAGCTTTTCATAATCTTATCAATATACTCAAAATTTTTATTAAATTACACGGGGAAGGGTGGGGAAGGCACGCAGCCCCATCGTGAGATAAAATAGTAAGATAAACGTGTCTCGAAGTTAGGTCATTTTTTACCCCCTTAGGGGGTATTAGTCTTAATTTTGACCTTCTCTATCTTGGCTGCTTCCTGAGCAAAAAGCTCAAGTTGACGTAATACCGCATCACGTTTCAAATAGGCGGCATCTTCCTCATTACCTGGCTCGATAAAAAGCAATTCGTTTTCAAAGTGATATGAGGCAACTCTTGAAATATATCCGAGCAATCCTAGCTGAAGTTTTTCGTCTAGCAACGCCAATAACGCTTCCCAACGTTTAGGGTCATTTCCTCTGCTAGCCGATGAATCCATCTGGGTTAATACAATAATTACTCTTACTTAGTATTATATACCAGGGTGCGCGGAAGGGGCAAAGCCAAAAAAAGCAAGCTGTTGGCGTCGCAAAAGATTGCAAGTGATTAAATCTAGCAGCAGCGCCCCGGAGGGCGCTGCTGCATGCCTTGCTGTGTGTCTCGCCGTGATATTTCGGTAAGTTTTACAAACTAAACCGCAGCTTGTTGCAAGTATTGGTCACCTTGATTGTGACTTTGTCCGGCATGTTGAAGTTGGCCATCATGAAGTTGGCCAGCTTGAGATCGGTCCTGCTGGCATTGACGAAGAATGGCCTTTGTTAAGCCAGGCTTGTCTAAATCGAGAGCTTCACAGATGAAGCTGAATGTAAGCGGAGCATCGGAAGATTCTTCTTCTAAGAGCCAAGCCTTGGCGCCTTCGGCTAGTTCCCCGTCACCGCTAAGAAAATCTGTGATCGCACGCTGCAAAACCGCTGCAAGAAGTCGCTTTTCTGGTACAAATGGGCCGTAGGGCGGAATTTCAGAATTAGACCAAAATTTCATTTAAACACCTCAAATGTAAATAAGTTAATAGTTTCAGTTATGTAGCTACACTTCGCGGTTTAGCTACCGGTTAGTAATCGTTCGCCGACAAGACTTACTTCGCAAACAACACAACCCTATTTTGAACTGGGTCTTGTCGCCCGTTCAAAAATGCCCTCCGGCGAAAATGCTCTCAGAACACTAAATAATAATAGGCAGTGACCTTACTTGTTGGTGAACAAACTACACTCAGCTTCCAGGCAGCTTCCACTCAGCCTACACCCAGCCAAAGGTCCTAACAGTTTTCCGACTAACAACTTCGACTCAAAACGTCAAATAACAAACAAAAACTCTCTATCTTTCAGCGAAGAACGAGCATTCTAGCGCTTGAAAACCCGTAAGGCAAGAAAAAAATGCAGGATTATTTTTTTCGCTTATTTTGGGGGTGTTTTTGGGTTAAAGCCGCGCCTGAAAATGGCGGTCACTAAATGCTTTGCTCTAATAAGGTAATTAGCTAGCTGTTTAGAATCAAAACAAATCCCAGGCCAAGCGCAGCGAATCGTTAACAAAGGCACGTGCGTTAATTTTTAGCTCTCGTTCAAAGGAAACCCTCTGGGCGGCGCCTGCGCGTTCCAAGGCCTCCAGCTCCGCTATTCTTTTGAAGGTATCTTCTCGCTCTTCTTGAGCCCCCGCTAGCGTTGTTCTCAGTTCATCAACTCGCCTAAGAAAAGCTTCATGCTGATCGGCGGCTTCCAATGTCACCTGTCCCCCTGCCGCTTGAAGTGCGCCGGCCAGCGCAGGGAAATCAGGTATATCGTCGCTTAGGTTAGCAAGCTGGGGTAACCCCTGCAGCACTCCAGATTCATATATAGGGAGCGATCTGGATTCACCTTCGTATCTCACCGGGGTCAGCGAAAAGAGCTCTCCAAATGCTTTTGCGATAGAGTCATACTGTGTTGGAAAATTATCTAACCAACCTCGTAGCCTAAAAAGCTCGGAGCGCGTGTTTTGCAACTCATCGCGTGTGTGATCAAGTTCGCTCAAGAGTACTCGAAATTCTTGATACTTTTCATTTTGAGCGTTAGGGATAAAGCCAAGGGCACTGTTAATGTCGTTTCGATAAACGGCGGCCACGCTGCGCAGCAATGAGAGCGAATCATCGCGCGCATTTGTAGCTAGGGATAAAGAGCGACCACGTAAAGAGCTTAAGAACCAAGGGGGAGAAAAATAATTCGCCAGCTCCGTCTCCGCTTGACTAAAGCGTCCAGCGTCGATCAATGATGTCACGCGCTTTACAAGCATCGTGCGATAAATATCCGAAGCGCAAAACGAAATGCCCACCACCAAAATGATCCCCAAAATTAAGCTTGCTAGGGCGATGAGCCACCCCCAAGCAGTGGGTCTTGATGAGGCTGAAGTTCTCATGCACGAAAAGTACCGCTATCTCATGCAAACGAGCAAGTGCTATAGATGAGGGCCGCGTTGTACTAATCGAGAGCATGTAATAAGCTATGCGCGCAATGAAAGAGGGCGCATTACAACCTGGAAAGAATATCCGCGGGCATTTTCCGATCTACTCAAAATATACAGCGGAGGCACCGCTTGCATATCTAGACACAGCCGCATCTAGTCAAAAGCCAGCGGCGGTGATCGATCGATTGCGCGATTACCTTTCTTTTGAGCATGCCAATATTCACAGAGGCGCTTATAAGCTCAGCGCTAAAGCGACGGAAGGCTATGAGCATACCCGTGATCTAGTCGCAGGTTTTATCGGGGCAGGGAGTTCCCGTGAAATAATTTTCACTCGCGGCACCACCGAAGCCATCAATTTAGTTGCATATGCTTTTGAGAATTACTTCAAGGCCGGCGACGTCATCTTACTTAGTTTACTGGAACATCACAGTAATATCGTGCCGTGGCAACTTTTGGCCGAGCGCAAACAACTTTCGATTGAGTGGATTGAGATCGATTCTAATGGAGCTTTGTCGGTAGAGGATGCAAAACAGAAGCTTAAAACCCTAAAACCGAAACTCTTAGCTATTACACAAGTTGCAAACTCTTTGGGTAGCGTGGTTCCCATAAAAGAGCTTACCGCAGTCGCTCATGAAGTTGGCACAGTAGTTCTTGTGGACGCGGCCCAGTCTGTGGTGCACACACCAATTAATGTGGTCGATCTTGACTGTGACTTCTTAGCGTTATCTGGGCATAAATTATACGGCCCCACGGGCGTGGGCGTGCTGTATGGTAAAGCCCGATGGCTTGAACTAATGCAACCGTTTCAGGGTGGGGGAGACATGATCCAGAGCGTGACTACGCGGGGTTCGACCTACGCCGCGATTCCCCAGAAGTTTGAAGCTGGCACTCCTGCCATAGCAGAAGTGATAGCGTTGGCAGAGGCGATCGGATTTGTCGAGCAAGTGGGCCGGACCCGTTTGCAAGAACACGAGTCTGCGCTGTTTAACAAAACCTGGGAAATCATGAAGTCTGAGCCTGGGGTGAAATTATATGGTCCTGCTAATGTGGGCGGGGCGCAGGCCTCGATAATTTCTTTTAATCTAGAGGGTGTGCATCCTCACGATCTTTCAAGTGTAGCCGACCAGTTCAATGTGCAATTTAGAGGCGGGCACCACTGTGCCATGCCAACGCTTCATAAACTTGGTCTGCAATCCTCGGCTCGAATTAGTTTCGGTGTTTATTCAGACCTTGAAGATATCTTGCGTCTCAAGGAAGCTCTGCGATATGCGCGTAAACTATTTCAATAAGGGTGGGAGCTGTGCGGATATTTTGTGGATATTGTGCAAAGACCCGCCCGCTAAAGCATCGCTGCATTTAGCGGGCGGATTTAATCGGGCCGCTTAGAGACTGTAGCCCAGAGTCACTCCAAACCAGAATTGATCCCTGGCTAGGTCATCTATGCCATGGGTGTAATTTAGGTTAGGTGTAACTGTCATCTCGCCTAGTGGTAGCGCAAGACTCAAGCCTTCCGTAACTTGCTCAAGGCCGTTCTCTGCGTAAACTTTTTCGCCGTTTGAGGCAAAGCCGAAGGTTACGTAGGGTGTCAGCGTGGCATCATCACCAAAACTTCCACCTGAATATTCATGGCTCAAAGTGAGTTCATAATATTCATAATCGATCTCTTTGTAGTCGTTATAGAATGTAAATTTTGGGCTCAATGTATAAAAATCATTGAGCTCGCTGTCATCAAGGGCCACACTAAAGAAAACTTCGGCAGTATCCTTGATGCCATCGTTATCATTTGGGTATGTATACCAAAGATTTCCAACGCCAAATGTTAACGGTTTGAAATCTACCTCATAATTTATTCCGAGATCTAGTTCTGTAAAATCCTGGACATTAGTGCTGCCGTCAGCGGAGATATGCATCCAGCCAAAAGCGCCAAGCTTTCCGTAGCCGGTATCATAGCTTCCTCCCACATAGGGCTGGATGGCCGAACCATCATACAAATCCTGTCCACGAAACATATAATCGGAAACTAAGGCAACGCTCATGTCCACAGACCAGGGCTTCTCATCCGTCGCGCCCGCAGCGACTGCGGCATCATCGGCGAATAAGGGTGTCGACACGCAAGCAGCGAATACGAACGCACAGCATGTCAGTTTCTTTATGACTCTTTTCATTTAAATCTCCTTTGGAATGAATAAGCATAACTTTACGGAGAACCTGTCGGAATGTCCCTTAAAAAAGTTAAGTGGATAGTGTGGGGTACGTTTTTGGCGTAATTTCCAGTCAATATTAGGGGTTTAGCTGCAACCTGGCCGCCAAATGTCGCCCCGATGCTTCTTGGCCAAAAGTTGAAGCCGAGGTCAAGAACCTGTAAAGTACCGGGCGTGCCACACCTAGTGCTTGAAATATCTGAAAACGTGCTGGAGCGTCCGGGTGAGGGCTTTTTTCGAGGCTTACACGACCTGGCACTGCAACACGCCCCCTTTGATCTCAAAGACCTAAAAAGCCGTGTTATCGTGCACCAAAATTATTATATCGGCGACGGGTCTCAATCAAACGCCTTTATCCACCTTGGCATCGCTATGTTAGCAGGTAGAGAGACGGAAATCCGGCAGAACTTAAGCGCTGCTATGCTGACGTATCTGCGCACGGCCTTCGCAGAGAGTCTCGCAACTTTGCGATGCCGCCTGACGGTGGAAGTGCGGGAAATTGAGCCTAGCACGCATTCCAAACTGGCTTAGCCAAAATTGATCAACCAAGTCGCTGTGCCACGTCTTTCCAGTTAATCACATTCTGAAAGGCATCCAGGTATGCGCCTCTATTGTTCTGATATTTTAAATAATAGGCATGCTCCCAAACATCGCAAACCAAGAGTGGCGTAACCACCCATTGGGTCAGATCCTGATGTTTCTCGGCTGTTAAGATATCCAAAGCCTTGGTCATGTTATTCTTCACGAGCAATACCCAACCGGACCCCTCAACAGCGGCGCCAGCAGCCTTGAAGTGCGTCATGAAGGATTTGAAAGTGCCAAATCTAGCATTGATACCATCTGCGAGCTTTCCAGTTGGTTCACCACCACAATTTGGACCCATGTTCTCCCAAAAAATACAGTGCAAAAAATGACCAGCCCCGTGAAATGCAGCTTCACGTTCCCAATGTTTGACGAGCGAAAAGTCGTTGGTTTCGCGGGCCTTGGCCAACATCTCTTCAGCCTTGTTGAGGCCGTTTACGTAAGCAAGATGGTGCTTGTCGTGGTGAAGCCGCATGGTTTGGCCGTCAATATGGGGCTCGAGCGCTTCGTAATCGTAAGGAAGTGGGGGCAGTTCATGCGTCATAAAAACTCCTAAAAAATTTGATGGGTGATCTATGTATACTGGATTTTTACCCTCAACAACATAGGTAACGTTGTTTTAATTTCTGCCAAATTTGCTCCTTGAATAGACGCCTCCAAGAAATAAGTAGCTGTCACTAGGTTCATGGGTTTTGGTAACTCGCAGTTTACAATATTATCTTTCACTATGACGGATAGACCAGCATTTGCGCAGCTCTGCACAGGCATAGCTTGCATTTTTTTAGGACTTGCGCTGACAGGGGTAAACTACTGTCAAAAAAGTTATTCTTTTCTCGACCAGGTTACCGTAGTTGAGACTGGCACTCCTACTGCCACCGGGACTATTACCACCACCCCAGATTCTCTTACCGCAACGCCCAGCAGAACCGCGATATCGGGAACGCAGACGGTTGTGGTTGGCAGTCCGTCGCCAGCCGCGAGTATTAGTGCTTCTCCTACGGCCACGGTAGCTGTTGGTGCCGCCGTACTTCCGAGCGCCTCAGCAGAAAAGTCTCTCGGTCTAAAGAGCGCGCTCATGGAGCTCGAGAAGGCCGGAAGTTCGCAGCCTGATCTGGCTAACGGTGACTGGCTCGGTAAAGCTGGAGAAAAGTCTCAGGAGCAGGATACCGACGGCGATGGATTTACCGATAGTTACGAGGTCAATCACGGCAGTGATCCCGCAGATCAACTGAGCATGCCAAGCTTGGCCGGGCTTTCTCGATTAGTCGATCGCTTTAGAGGGTCCGATGAGGATCTTGATCGACTAACTAATAATGAGGAAATACAGCTTGGAACTTCAGCAAATCTTGCCGATTCTGATGGTGATGGGATCTCGGATGGTTTGGAAGTGTTGGGAGGAAGCGATCCGTTGGATCAGAATTCTAAGTTTGTGGACAAAGACCGCGACAATTTACCCGATAGTATCGAGAACCAGTTTGGCAGTTCTGATAAGTTCGTAGATACGGATGGAGACGGGTTGTCCGATGATCTTGAATTTATTTTTAAGACGAATCCAGCGATTCAGGATAGCGATCGCGATGGTATTTACGATGGCCGTGAGATACGTGTGGGAAGCGATCCGACTATCGCCGATCGATAACACTTTTAGGCGCATATGAGAAAAAAACATTTAATATTACTGCTCTTTTTAACCTTGGCCCCGCTGACTTTGTTGGCTGAGGACAGTGTCAAGAGTAGCGATGAAAAAATTGAGGTGTCGGACCCGATCGAACCGGTAAATCGCGGAATTTTTTGGTTTAACGATCGCTTAGACGTGCATGTGCTTGAGCCGGTTGCCAGGGGATACGATAAGGTCCTGCCTGATCGTGTGCAGGATTCGATCGGCAATTTCTTTAATAACCTGCGATTTCCATCGGTATTTGTGAGTAATCTCTTTCAAGGCGAGGTTAGTGACGCCTTTAAGCAATCTGGACGATTCTTAATCAACTCCACTGTTGGCATAGCTGGATTGTTCGACGTTGCAACTGATATGGGATTGCCCATTGACGAGCAAGATTTCGGCCTAATGTTGCAGCGCAACGGCGTTCCGGCAGGAGCCTATATTGTGATTCCATTTCTGGGACCAAGCAACGTCAGAGATGCCGTTGGTCGTGTGGCCGATGCGGCTCTGAGCCCGATTTACTATGTGGGCTCAATCTTTGATCTTACTGATAACCAGGCTTGGGGAGTATCAATCGGAGCCAAGGCGCTTGACTTAGTTGATCAGCGTGCCGATATGCTTGATACCGTTAAGGCGGCCAAAGAAAGTGCCGTAGATTACTATTTATTTACGCAAGGAGCGTACACTCAGTATCGTGAAGGCCTTGTAAAAGGAAGGTCTGTGCAAAAGACGCAGGAATCGGCAGATCCATTGGCGGATCCGCTAGACGATCTGCAATAGGTTTTATTCCATAAAGGTTTACTGGTTACTACAATGTGGTTCGGAGAGGCATTAAGCGGGCAGACAGTGTCCCAGGCGATCGTAGTGATCGGGTTAGTGGCGGCCGCAGGCTTAGCTTTAGGCTCTGTTCGGGTGTGGGGCGTTTCTCTTGGCATAGCTGGCGTGCTCTTTAGCGGTATCGCCTTTGGACATTTCGGCTTCCATATTGATCCCGCAGTGCTCGAATTCGCGCGTGAATTTGGGTTGATATTGTTCGTTTATACGATTGGAATGCAGGTCGGGCCGGGATTTTTTAGTTCGTTGCGTCGCCAAGGGTTGCCTTTAAACATTCTCGCCAGTGCCACTGTGTTATTGGGGGCCCTGTTGACTGTGCTCTTGGCTCTGAACGCCGGGGGCGTCTCCAGTTTCCCGATGGCCGTGGGCGTGTTGGCCGGAGCAACGACGAACACGCCGAGTTTAGCGGCAGCGCAGCAGGCGCTTCAAGACATAGCCGGAATCTCTTCGGCGGATATGAAGCTGCCAGGTCTTGGTTACGCAGTGGCCTATCCCTTCGGGGTAGCCGGCATAATCATTGCTATGATTCTCTTGCGCTTGATTCTTAGAGTCAATTTAAAATCTGAAGTGGATGAAATAGAGAATTTGAATAAACGCGCCCAGGTGCATGTTTCCCACCAGAGTCTTGAGGTTCGTAACCCTAATCTGGCCGGATTGCGCTTAGATCAAGTTCCTACACTGAGCGAGTCTGGAGTTGTGATCTCTCGAATCATGCGCCCTGGGGGCGACCCCGAGTTGGCGCGACCGGACCACACGCTTGGCGTTGGAGATATAATTTTAGCTGTCGGACCTAGAGAAAAGTTAGATCAACTCTTGCTAATTATCGGCGCGCGCGCAGAGTTTGATCTGCGCAAGGTCGAGAGCGACATGGTTTACAAGGACGTCTTGATCTCTGAGAGTTGGCCGTTGGCCAAGACTATCGACGAGCTTGACCTGAATGAGACCTTCGGCGTAACCGCCACGCGTGTCCGTAGAGCGGACGTACAGCTGCCGCTTAGCCCAGGTGTTAGACTTCAATTCGGTGACACTATACGGCTGGTGGGCGAAGAGGGCGGCATTAAAGCCGCGGCAGCCAAGCTTGGAAATTCTTTCAAACAGCTAAATTATCCTAGGTTAATCCCGATCTTTTTAGGAATTGTTATGGGGGTCGCTATTGGCACATACCCTATTCACATTCCCGGTATTCCATCGGCTGTACGCTTGGGGTTGGCGGGCGGACCATTAATTGCAGCCATCGTGCTCAGCAGAATCGGAAATATTGGCCCGCTGGTGTGGCATATGCCGGCAAGCGCCAACTTTATGATGCGTGAACTAGGCATCGTGCTGTTCCTGTCTTGCGTAGGGCTTAAAGCCGGGGATCAATTCGTCCAAGTCTTGGTACATGGCCAGGGGTTGTACTGGATGCTGTGTGGCGCCGTGATAACTTTGGTGCCTTTGTTGATAGTTGGGATTATTGGGCGGTTGATATATAGATTGAACTATCTCAATCTTTGTGGATTGTTAGCGGGCAGCATGACCGATCCGCCCGCCTTAGCATTTGCCACCTCGCTTACCGGCTCTGACGAACCTTCGATCGCGTACTCAACCGTTTATCCGTTCACTATGTTGCTGCGAGTAGTTGTGGTTCAGGTATTGGTAATTGTTTACTGCAGTTAGGATTGAGTATCCTCGCCGTAATGCTGGTTGCGTACGTATATCAAAAATACTATTCCAAATCCCAATAGCCCGAAGCTTAACCACTGTCCTCGCGTGAGTCCCCAGAGCTGGAAGCCGAGTTGCGCGTCGGGCATACGAAATGCTTCGCCTAGGATTCGAACTAGCGAATAAAAAATAAAAAACCACGCGCAAACCATTCCGTAACGCGCTTTTCTAAGCATCAATGGCATTAGCAAGATGAACATTAACAAACCTTCAAGCATGGCTTCGTATAATTGGGAGGGGTGCCGCGCCGTAAGCAACGGAGCGATTGCTTCGACTAGCTGGGCGTTGCCGTGCTGAATAGACAAGATTATATGCTGCAAGGCCGACTCAACCTTCTCCCAGGCCCCGGAACTCCCGGGCAGCGCCGCCATTAGCTCTGACCATTTAGTGTTGGAAAGGCCCTGGTCTAAGACCAGGGGCGCCAGCCCAGCAAGGCGATTTGGCTCTTGCGCTGGCCAAAGCAGGATATCGGACGGGAACTTAACGCACCAAGCATGCAGCGAAACACAGGCGCGCCCAACTAATTCACCGTTAATGAAATTCGCAATTCTACCAAAGAAGATGCCGATGGTTCCGCCGAGCGCCGATAAATCGGCCAGGTGCAACGCCGAAATATTACGTTTTCTTCCAAACAATATACACGTGATGAAAATCCCAAGAATGCCACCGTGGCTCGCCATGCCACCCTGATTAATTGCAAAAACGCCCCAGAAGGGCGGGGTATTTGTAAAACTAAGAAACAGATCGGGACTATATAGCAAACAGTAACCGAGTCGGCCGCCTATTATAGTTCCGATGGCTGCCGCGAAAACGAAATCACCCGCCAATTCGTTTGTCAGCGAACTTAAGCCCTTTTTTGAGAACCATTGAATAAGATAATACGTGGCGAGAAATCCTGTCAGGTATGCAAGGCCGTACCATCGAATACCAAAGCTCTCTGTGAGTTGTATGGCGAATGGATCTAATGTGTGAATATATAAATTATTTGGATCGGCTGTCAGCATACGCACATACAAAGATGGGGCTCTGTTGAGCCCCATCTTCTTAGTATTCAGGATATATGTCCAGAAGCCTGTTAGTGAGTCGAGCTATGACCCGTGTTGGTGTTAGCTGCATGGCTATCATGGGTATGAATCTTAGCCCATTCATTGTTAGCCTTGGATAGATTGTCCTTAATAGAGGTTGCAAAAGCAGTTTTCATTTCAGGTGTACTGAAACAGTAATGCATGGAAGTGGCCGGATCGGTCCAGGTAGTAGCTTCGCTAAATGAAGGATCGCAGGGAACTTCCTTGCCCATCGTGATTCCCATTACACAGTGGTTCTTGAAAGAGTATTCCTTGGTGGCCATATTCCCAGCATGAGGGTCGTTAGCAAACGCCATATTTGAACAGGCTAATACGCTCAAGGCTACCGCGATGATTTTTTTCATTGTATCTCCAATAAACATTCAACTTTTGAAGCGAGGCGATCGAGCATGAAATATTCATGCCCTATCAGCTCGCGCTCACGCTAATACAACTTTATCTCGCGAAAAAGAGTAAAATTGCAGCGCAGAGCTGTGACGACGAAACCCCGTTATTATTCAACTGCTCTTTCTAGGTTCAATGCGAGTCAGTGTTGCTTATAGGTGAGAATGTGTAAGAATTCTCGTATGAGCGAAATACCGGGAGAAACAAGGTTTTTTTACGACTTAACGCCTGAAAAAGTGCTGCGGGCGGTTGAAAGCTACGGTTTTCGATGCACCGGTCGGGTATTGGCGTTAAACAGCTTGGAAAACCGTGTTTACGAGGTAGAGATAGAGATTCCAGAAGCAGAGGTGCGCTCGCGTTACGATAGGTTTAAGGTTGCCAAATTCTATCGTCCTGGGCGTTGGAGCCAAGCCCAAATTTTAGAAGAACATGCTTTTTTGGGTGAATTATTTGAAAAAGACCTGCCGGTGGTGGTTCCGCTTGCCAATAAGGAAGGTAAGACATTACAGGTCATTGAATCATCGTCTGGTGAACCATCCGGCATATACTTTAACGTCTCGCCCAAAGTTGGAGGGCGCCATTTAGATGAGCTAACCGATACACAGCTCGAAATTCTGGGGCGCACGGCTGCCAGGCTCCATATGTGTGGTGCCTCGAATTCATTTAAGGCTAGAAGGTCTTTGTCCGTTATGGACGTGCGGCAGGACTTGGAATATCTGCTCTCGCATAAGTGTTTAGGCGAGCGCTACGGCTTGCCATTGAAACAGGTGATGGAGCAAATTCTAATCGTTATGGATTCCTGGATGCAGGGCCTAACAATGCAGCGCGTGCATGCTGACCTGCATCTGGGAAACGTTTTGTGGAACGATAATCAGCTCACTTTAATGGATTTTGATGACAGTTTGCTCGGACCGGTTGTGCAAGATCTCTGGTTGATTTTGCCCTCGCGCGATGAGGATGCCGCCCGCAGGCGGGAAGTGTTTTTGAGCGGTTACGAGCAGCTTCGTAGATTCGATAGAGAGTCCTTGCGACTCATCGAACCGCTCAGAGCCAGCCGCATGTTGCGCTTTAGCGCCTGGATTGCAAGGCGCTGGGAAGATCCGATCTTTCCAAGAATGTTTCTTGATTTCGGTTCAGATCGTTACTGGGCTGAGCAGCTTTCCGCCCTCCAGGAATCCTTACAGATTATGCATGGTGGGCAATGAATGCTTTGGTGGTTGGTGCAGGTCCGGTCGGCAAATTTGTTGCCCAAATTCTGCAAGCACAAAATCTTGAGGTTCAAACACTTGTGCGGGGTGGCACTCTAAAAGAAGTTGGTGCCAATAGTTCGATCTGGTTATGCGTAAAGGGCTACGACGTAGAGTCCGTGCTGCAGGGTATTCGAAATCATCTAAATCCCTCACATGATTTGTTTCTGATTTCGAACGGGCTCGGAATTTACGACAGAGCTGTGTCAATCTGCCCAACGCTCAAATTTTACAGGTTGCTCCTAAATTTCGGAGTCAGCCTCGATAAACAAGGAAGAGTCTCGCAACACGGTGAGGCTCGGGTTCTGCTGGCGGGCGCTGCCCATCTCCAGTTGGAGCTTTCTACCTGGGCCGAAGAACTTGGACGTTACGGTTTCTTGGTTGAACTTTGCGAATCGGTGAAGCATTGCGAATGGCGCAAGCTTATGGTCAATTTGCTGGTGAACACTTTGGCGACACTTGCAAACGCTCCTAACAAGATTTTGATAGAGGACCCCGGAGTGCATCAGAGAGCTTTGCATCTATTGCAGGAGATCCGAAATGTCGCTAGAGCCCAGGGAATTAACCTGGATAGCTGGTCTAACGATTATATATTTCAGTCTATTAAGGACCACGGAGAGAATTTCAATTCAACTTTATGCGATCTGAGAAATGGCAAACGCACTGAGCTTCCATTTATGTTAGACGCTTTTATTGAGCGTGCTCAAATCGCGGGAATCGAGTCCCCCTTGGCCAGCGCATTGAAGCAGCAGCTAGATCTTCTTATGCGAGGTACCCCATCGCTCCAAGATCTCGTTTAGGCAGGTAACCTCCAGGGGCTTTGAAATATAATCGTTCATGCCGGCGCTAAGGCAGCGCTCCCGGTCTCCAGTCATAGCATGTGCAGTCATGGCTACGATCGGAATATCACCAATACGCCCCTGTAATTTTCGAATATGTTCGGTGGTTTCAAATCCGCCCATGACCGGCATCTGGCAGTCCATAAAAATCAGATCATATGATGAATCTGGCTTAGCTTTGATTAAATCAAGCGCTTCCTTCCCATTGTTCGCGATAATGACCGAACAGCCGCGCTTTTCCAACAGCTTTTTGGTTAGCTTCTGATTCACTATGTTATCTTCAACCACTAGTACCGATAGACCGTACTGTGGAGCAGCCATGACGTGCCTAGCAGCAGGCGCGGCACTTTTTATAGCGCCCTCTGCGGCCACGGCGAATTCAATTAAGAAGTGAAACTCCGAACCTTCTCCGACTTTGCTGTCGGCCCAGATTCTGCCGTTCATGAGTTCCACAAGTTTCTTGCTAATGGAGAGCCCTAGCCCCGTTCCCCCGTACTGTCGGGTAGTCGACGCGTCGGCCTGCGAGAAGGCCTCAAAAATATGTTCCAGTTTCTCTGTCTCGATACCAATGCCGGTATCTCGCACTACAAAATGAAGCCAACAACGATCGCGCAAGGCATTCCAACTGTCTATTTCAACTCTTAAATGCACATCTCCGGAGGGGGAAGTGAATTTGATCGCATTCCCGATAAGATTCATGAGCAGTTGCCCAATTCTAACTTGATCGCCCACTAATGTTTTGGGGATTTCATTTTGAATAGAGAAACTCACTTTAACTTTCTTTTCCGTCGCTCTTGCCGAAAGCAGGGTCAGCTCTTTGGAGATAAAATTCCTCAACTCAAAGGGATGGGCCTCGATCGTGAATTTGCCCGCTTCTATTTTGGAAAAGTCTAAGATATCATTAATGATCGTAAGAAGCGCATTAGCCGAATCTTTAACGACCTCCAAATATCCCTTTTGCTCCTGGTCAAGCTCAGTTTCAAGCGCAAGATTAGTCATGCCGATTATGCCATTCATGGGAGTGCGGATCTCGTGACTCATATTGGCCAGAAATTCAGACTTGAGGCGGGCGATATTCTCGGCGATATTTTTAGCGTGAATAAGCTCTTCCTGATAACCCTGACGCTCAAGTTCAACAGAGGCGCGTGCCGCAAAGATCTGGATTAGAGACTCGCGGTGCTTATCTAACGTCAACGCTTCTGTATGTATGATCGCTAGAATCCCTATGATGTTTCCGGCGGAGTCTAAGAGAGCAGACCCAAAGTAACTATACGCGCCCATGGCTTTAAGGTACGGAAAATCCGGATACATGTCTGCTACATCCTGCGAGTGAAGAAGTGGACCTCGCTCGATCACGTCTTCGCAGGGAGTGCCGGCAAGGGGATGTTCGCTGCTGCTCAGCAGTGCCCCGTTAGCATAAAAAGTCAGGCTCTGAATCCAACCCGGTTTGTCGGGGAGTATCTTTGAGATGCTCACGTATTCGACTTGTAAGGAACGAGCCACCTGCTCGGCTAAAGTGCAAAATAGGGTTTCATCGGCCTTGGCCGTTACTGATTGAAGTACAACCCGCAGGGCATCTTCGGCGGACTTCCTATCCGTTATGTCGGTAGCAATGCCGCAAATTGCATAGGGTGCTGTATCACTATCGCGCAAAGGAAACTTGGTGGTGAGATAGGTCTTTTCTTGGCCATCAACAAGAAGCTCTTCCTCGAATTCTAGACTTTGGTTCTTGGCCAACACCTTGGCGTCATTCGCTCGAAATGCTTCGACAATCTCTTTTGGAAATACTTCGTAGTCTGACTTTCCAATGAGGCTCCCTGCAGCGACCTGTAATGTTTTTTCAAAGGCCTTGTTGGCGATTAGATATCGCCCGTTTAGGTCTTTAATAAAAATGAACTGTGAACAATTATCTAATAAGCCCTGCAAGCGTTCTTCGCTAACGCGTACGCGTTCCTCTGCTTCCTTGCGCTCCAGCAGCTGACTAATCTGCGTTGTTAGAGTATTTAAAAAGCTAATTAGGTCTCGATTTGGTTTTAGCGACTGAGCTTTGAAAAACTCAAGCACGCCGCGTGTGTGCCCGCCTGAGAGTATCGGCATCGCCAAGAGCGTGCGAAGATTATTATCTCGAATGGCATCCACCCTGGCGAGATTAGTTTGAGTGCTAAGATCGGAGTGCCATAGTACTGTGCCACGTTGCCATACCTGTCCGGGTAGTCCCTCGCCCTCACTAACTTGTAGGTTTAAAGAATTTTGAGCAAAGGCCCCGAGCGCTCTATCGGGATTGTGCCAAACCTCGATGCATCTAAGCTTGGTCGATTTTTTATCCACCAGCCAGATCGCTCCCGCATCCCAATCGAATTTCTCGCACAGTTCTTTCAAAATAAACGAGCTGACTTCATCAAGGCTGAAAGCCTGACTCAGCGCATCGGTGATGGCGACCTGGACCGCTGCTTGCTTTTCGCCCCAGACTTTTTCAGTCGTGTCTTCCAAAGTCCCCGCATAGCCCAGATACTCTGTTCCGTTGTAAACAGGTTGCGCCTTTAGGCTTGCATGTCGTAAGTGACCGTCTCTGTCCCGAAAGTGAAGCTCTGTGCTAAAGGCGATCTTGGCCCGAAGACTTGCGCGCCATTCTGATTGTATGCGCTCTCGTGCTTCTGCGTTAATAAGTCCAAGCCATTCAAACCCCACACAAGCGTTTACTTCCGTTTGAGCGATCTCTTCGAAGCGTCGATTAACATAGAGTAGCTCGCCCTTAGTATCCGTTCTGAATATTCCAACTGGGGCCGAGTCATTAACGGCTTTCAGTTCGGAATCTTTTGCTCTGGTGGAAGTTAGCTGATCACTGGCGATTTTTTGAGCACGGCGTTCAAGCGCTGATAAGAGATAGGTTAGACCAGTGAAAAGGAAAGTTGTGGCCAAAGAAAGCGCCAGTATAAGCGCCTCATGCGACATGGCCGAGCCTTTTGGGAGAGTATCTTGCCAGGCCAAGGTAAAAGGAACACCCGCTAAATTGATTCGTGTGATTTTGGAATAGGCCTGCGTTCCCGGTGCCCTCACTGGCTCAGCGGCGAACACCAATGAGTCCGAAGCGGGCGTGATGTTTTGAAAAATATCAAGAGCGTGAAACTTTCGAAGTCTCGGCAAATCCCTGAAGAATTCATTGTATGTCAGTGGCATCAACGCCCAAGCTTCGAAGGCCGCCCGCCGAGCTTCGGTGCTGTCTAACATCTGTCGCGTTTTGTAAATAGGGAGCAGTAAGAGCGAACCAGCGGCCGAGTTGTCGCCCTGCCAGATCTGGATTTTGGGCGTCATCACAGCCTTACCTGTATCTCGTGCCGATTCAGCAGCCAGTCGTCGCTGTTGTTCGCTGCCTATATCAAGCCCGGCAACCTTTGCACTCAAATCCTCGGGCCAGAGATAAGTTACGATATATTTTAGTTTGGAATCTTCAGCAGGAGCGGCATGTGCACCCAGTATTTGGGCCGGAAAGTCTCTGATCGCGAAGCTTTGAGAGCTAGCGAGACTCTGAGCTGCGACGAAAGCCTCCAAGTCCTGTACGTTGACTGGCTTTACTATCCCCATCCCCATTACACCCGGATACTGTGTAAAGATATCTAGGGAGCCCACATAACTTTGCCAACTTGCTAAGCTTACGTCGCCGGAGGCCGTATAGAACCCCGCGCTGCCTCTCAGCGCCGCCTCGTACACCCCAAGCTTCTCGTCTAAGGCCTTTACGGTCTGGAGCGACTCCAATTCTAAATTGTAACTGACATCATCAACCACATCTTGAAGCTGTTGGCGATAGATCTCGAGAGAAACCACTGAGCCAGTGATTAGAATCAAGAATGGGAGTGTCTTTGCGAATCGTTTCAGCATCGTCGTCGCAAAAAAATGCGCAGCAATTTTAGTCCTTTGTGTGGGAGATCCTTAGCAGTTCCCGTCACTTAGATATTTCGGAGGTTTGGAGGCACAGCTCAATAGGTAATAAAGAGAGTAATATTAAATACTTATGTTGTATTTTGGTAGCTGCTTAAAAACCCCGGGTAAATTACAAACGCGGCGCAGAGTAGGGATATTATGGAGCGCCGACGACTCGTCGGCCGGTGCCACGTAGCGGCACAAATTCTTAGGCCGATAGGCAGCAGCCGGTGCGAGCAGGTGGGGCGCGCTTTAGCTCGGAGACCATGCGCAGCGGGGCCCCCGAATAATCCGGAGTGTTGTGGAGCCTCATGAAAACTTGAGTTTCGCCAAAATCTGCCCCGCCTCGATTACCTGGCCAGGGGTGCAGCATAGTTCGTCGACCATCCCGTCCGCGGGCGCTTTCAGGATATGTTCCATCTTCATGGACTCTATTACGACCAAGGCATCTCCGGCTGAGATGCTGGAGCCCGTTTCAACCTTTAACGCGATCACTTTGCCGGGCAGTGCGGAAACGATCTCGTTTGAATGCGAGCCCATGTCGGACTGATGTTCTCTTAGTCGTCTGGTAGGATAATCAAACTTAAAGCATCCCTGATCGGTCGAGATCCAGGCGTGGAATGCGTACGAGGCCACGTCAATTTTAACTTTTTTACCGTTGATCTCAATTGTCCCGTTTCGGAAATTGGCGGCAATTTCTGTTCGAAAGTTTTGATCCAATACTTGGGCGCAAATTAGGCTATCGTCGAACTCGACTACACCTTCAATTTGCAAATCACCCAATTTAAATTCAAACGAAGAGGAATGCTTTCTCTTACCATCTAAGCGAAAACCGAAGGCGCTGGCCCAGGGGTTATTGAATTCCGGGTGCATATTCCAAACCGCAAGAGCAAAAGCCGCGCAAGCTATCTGGCTCTGAAAGGCTTTTCCGCCCTGAAGAATCTCAGGTAAGCGGTCTGTATTATGAGCAGCGTTGGCAAAGGCCGAATCTTCCAGCAATAAGTGTAATAAAGAGAGGTTCGTCGAAACACCGAAGATAGTGGTCTGATTAAGAGCCTGCCGTGCCAACTCAATCGCCTCCTTGCGCGAGTCAGCGCGCACCACGATCTTTGCTAACAAGGAATCGTAATAGTGAGTGACTGTATCCTCTGCCTCCACACCGCTTTCCAGGCGCACTCCTGATAAAGAAGGGAACTTCAGGCACGAAATCGTTCCGGTCGAGGCTACAAAATCCTGGTGGGGTGATTCAGAGCATACTCTGAGTTCGATGGCTGAGGTTTTGCCTGGATTAGTTGGCAGCTCCGGAATCAAGTTCTCAAGTTTCTCGCCCGCCGCTATTTTCAGTTGCAGCTCTACAAGATCGAGGCCGGTGAGCTCTTCCGTTACAGGGTGTTCAACTTGAAGGCGGCTATTAACTTCCAGAAAGTAAAAATTTTCGTCGGCATCTAGTAGGAACTCAACTGTGCCTGCGCCTTCATATTTCGAAGCTTTGGCTAAACTGAGAGCGGCCTTGTAAAGATTCGCGCGTGTCTTATCGCTGATGTTCGGAGCCGGAGCTTCTTCAAGCACCTTTTGATGGTTGCGTTGCATGCTGCAATCGCGGTCATAAAGATGGCGCACAGCGCCAAATTTATCTCCAAAAATCTGCACCTCAATGTGGCGCGCTTTCTGAACTAGTTTTTCTACAAAGATGCGACCATCTGAAAAGAAAGCTTGAGCCTCTCTGGAGGCACCCAATAGAGAATGCTCAATGTCAGCCTCGTTAAAAATTCGCCGCATTCCGCGTCCGCCTCCGCCTGCAGCGGCTTTAAGAATCAGTGGATAGCCGGCTTCTTGGGCAAATGATTTAAGTTTGGCTTGAGAAGTTGCAATCTCCATTCCGGCGCTTTCTAAGGTGATCCCAGGAACGAGTCTAATCTTTAACTCATGAGCGAGTTTTTTAGCCTGTAACTTATCTCCCATTAATCGGATGGTTTCTGGAGTCGGGCCGATAAATATTATGCCAGCACTTTTGCAGGCCTCGGCAAACTCGGCATTTTCCGCCAGAAATCCGTAGCCCGGATGTATGGCCGCAACCTGATGAGCCGATGCGATTTCAATTATCTTGGCGATATTAAGGTAAGAGTCCTTGGCTTCTGAGGGACCAAGCAAGTAAGCCTCGTCCGCAGTCTTTACATGCAGACTCCTAGCATCGGCTTCAGAGTAAACGGCTACAGATCTTATCCCAAGCTTCTTACAGCTTCTAATGATCCGAAGCGCAATCTCGCCCCGGTTAGCGACCAATACTTTATTAAACATTAGGTGCGAAAAACTCCGTAATGGGGACGATTCTGCATGGCGCTCCCTGGGGCCCTATCCCCTGAGGAACTGTGCGCATCGGTCCAATCCGAGTTGGCGCTTGCGGCGATCGAGAGCGCCAGCGCCGTGCGGGTTTGCACCGGATCTATAATTCCGTCATCCCAGACCCGAGCGGTTGCATAGAAAGCGCTAGCTTGAGAGTTGTATTGGGCCAAAATATCATCCCGGTATTTATTAATCTCGGCCTCGGGGATTTTCTTGCCGCGCGAAGCTGAAGAATCGACACGCACCTGTGTTAATACCTGTGCGGCTTGTTCTGGACCCATGACTGAGATGCGAGCGTTTGGCCACATGAAAAGAAATCGAGGTTGGTAAGCACGGCCACACATACCATAGTTACCGGCACCAAAAGATCCGCCCATTACAACGGTGAATTTTGGAACCCGAGAGCATGACACTGCGGTTACGAGTTTGGCGCCATCTTTGGCTATACCGCGTCGTTCATAATCTTTGCCAACCATAAAGCCAGTGATGTTTTGAAAAAATACCAAGGGGATATTGCGTTGGTTGCAGAGTTGAATGAAGTGGGTGGCCTTTAAGGCGCTCTCAGAGAACAGGATTCCGTCGTTTGCCAAGATTCCAACGAGATAGCCATTGATGCGCGCAAAGCCGCAGATCATGGTCGTGCCATAATTTTGCTTAAACTCATCCAGCTCGCTAGCATCAAGAATGCGCGCTAGAATCTCTCGAATCGGGAAGTATTTCTTGTGGTCGGAAGGTACCAATCCGTAAATCTCTTGGGCGGGATAGAGGGGCGGGCGGCTAGTTAGCTGGTCGAGAGCAGCCTTTTTGTGAACTCCAAGCGTGCTCACGATTCTTCTAGCAATTCGAATGGCATCCAGATCATCTTCCGCCAAATGATCGGCTACGCCGCTAAGCTTTGTGTGAACATCGCCGCCGCCAAGCTCCTCTGCCGAAATCTCTTCACCGGTGGCAGCCTTTACCAAGGGCGGACCACCAAGAAAGATAGTTCCTTGATTGCGCACAATAATAGCTTCATCGCTCATGGCTGGCACATATGCTCCGCCCGCTGTACATGATCCCATAACAACAGCAATTTGAGGAATGCCTGCCGCACTCATGCGGGCCTGATTGTAAAATATGCGACCGAAATGTTCTCTGTCGGGGAAGACTTGATCTTGCATTGGCAAATAAGCGCCGCCGGAATCGACCAGATAGAGGCAAGCAAGTCGATTTTCCAGAGCGATCTCCTGAGCGCGCAGATGCTTCTTAACAGTTAACGGGAAGTACGAGCCACCTTTAACAGTAGCGTCATTTGCAACCAGCATGCACTCCCGGCCAGAAATACGGCCGATGCCACAGATCATGCCAGCCCCAGCACGCACGCCCTCGTACACATTTAAGCCAGCGAGCGCTCCGATCTCTAAAAAGGGCGAGCCTGGATCCAGTAGGCGATCGACCCGTTCACGTGCGTGCAGTTTTCCGCGCTCTTTGTGTCGCGCAATCTGATCGTCATCGAGTGGCGCAAGCGCACTTTTTAAATGAAGGTTAAGCGCTTCAATATGCTTATTAAAAGCGCGCGCATTTTCAATATACTCGGGAGCGCTGAGGTTAACTTTTGTGCCTAATGACATATGCTTTAGTTATCACATTGCGCCGAGTTGGCCAACTGCTTCAGAAGTACCCCGGAGAGAATAAATCCCTGTGATCGAATCTGCCGGACCGAAATAGGGTCGTTGAAGCCCAGAACTTCCGCGTGCACAGCGGCGCCATTAAAGCATACTTCTGCATCTTTAAATAAGAGCCGCTTGGCGCTGTATTTGGATAAAGCTTTATAAAGGGCTTCCTTGACCGAGAAAATTCTTAGTAGTTGTTCATCGAGCAATTTTCCGAGATGACTTAGATTCGCAAGTTCGTTTTTGGTGCAGATCCTTTCAGCAAACGCGAGTGGCATGCGCAGCGCTCGAAGTTCCTGCAGATCCAGTCCAAGCGAGAGATAGTTTTGTTGATAAGTTGCCGCAGCCACAGCCAAGCCTTTTGAATGTGAGATTGAACCACATATCCCATTTGGCCAAAGTGGCGCGCCATCGGGTGCACTAGTGAGATCGGTAGCGAAAGCCTGCCCGAGCTTAGTCAATGCAAGTTTAGCGGCTTTCCGGCCAGCTTGATATTCCCGGGCTCGTTTTCCACTGGACGGAGCTGTGGAGTGAGCCGGTTGGGCGAGTCGTTTGTCGGCCAACTCAACTTTCACGCATTCGAAGGCTACCTCAAGTGGAAAGGGCGATTGAAACATAGGTGAGCGAGGATAGCATTGAGTCGGGTCAATTGACACACTTCGCGCCTGCCAGCTACAATTTGAAACTGTGCTGTGAAACTGTGCTGTGTGTGAAATGGCTGTCACTTGAGGCGTATAGTTGGAGCGAATGGTTAAAATCCCGATAAAAACCGAAGAAGAAATCGCGTTGATGCGAGAGGCCTGTCGCGTTACCTCTGCCATTCTCGATGCTATGCAAAATTTCGTAAAACCGGGTGTCAGCACAGAAGAGATCAACACAATGGTGCATCGCTTAACCCTTGAGCATGGCGCAACGCCTGCCACTTTGAACTATAGAGGGTATCCAAAATCAGTTTGCACCTCCGTTAATGATGTTATCTGCCACGGAGTGCCGAGTCCTTATGTGATTTTGAAGGCCGGTGACATTATTAATGTTGATGTGACATCTATTAAGAACGGCTTCCATGGGGATTCAAGCCGCATGTATTTTGTGGGTGGGCGGGAAGCCTGCTCAAAAGAGGCGCAGGAGCTAGTTGATGATACTTTGCAAGCACTGCACGTTGGCATCGGTGAAGTCAGTCCTGGCAAACATATTGGGGATATCGGGGCGGCCATATCGGAATTTATTGAGGGCTTAGGGAAGGGGTATGGAATCGTGCGGGAGTATACGGGCCATGGGTTAGGTAGAAATTTTCATGAGCCCCCGCAAGTAATTCATGTGGGCAGACGAGGCACCGCTGAAAAAATGAAACCCGGCATGACCTTTACTGTGGAACCGATGATCAACGCAGGAACCCACAAGACGGTTTTGTCGAAAGTTGATAGTTGGACCGTACGAACTGCTGATGGAAAATTATCGGCGCAGTGGGAGCACACGGTCTTGGTTACAGATAGCGGACATGAGGTGTTAACCTGAAGGCAGTCCGGTCCAAGGGCTCTGAGGTTGTTAAGACACGCTTAAAGGATCTGAATTAAACACAAAAAGCTCATCGCCATCGCTCACTCCGTCCCCATCACTATCCAAAAGAGTAGGGTCGGTAAAATATTTGGATGTCTCGAAGAGATCGTAAACTCCGTCTGAATCTAAGTCAGGACGCAAGGCAGTAATTTTTCCTGGCAAACTCTTCTTAATATATTTGATAAACACGCTTGCGAGGGCGGCGTAACCTTTAGAGGTTGGGTGAATTTGATCAAAAGATAATAAGCGCTTGCTGACCGTATCGAAACGAAGATCTGCCGGGAAGTTCAGAGAATTTGAGGCCTTTATCAGATCATTCAAAGCCGCCACCCAAGGTCCCTGCGAGCCGCGATTAGGTAACATTAGCACAGCTTTCACGACCAAAGGAGAAACGCCGCCGGCTTTCTGCACGCTGCTTTTGATCATGGAAGCGATACGTTTTAGATTTCTATAAGCTTCTAACGGCTCTCCGAATAACCAGCGGTCGTTGCGCCCTAGATCCAGAAAAACAACATCAGCGCTTAAAAGTGCCTCTTTGAACGGAGAATGCGAATTCCTCTTAAAGGCGCGCTGAATCTTCAAAATGAGCTGAAGGGTACGAAGCCCGGGCTCGCCCAGATTAGAAATAGTCAGGTTTGGAAATTTAGCCTGAGCGCGCAAAGCGTATCCGCCTTGGTCACCGTTTTTGGTATCCCCAAAGCCATAGGCCAGGCTGTCCCCGAGCAAGACAAAATGCACAGTCTGATCGCAGTTGAAGTCAGGCATGTCAGAGATCTTCGGGCAGGCAAATCCGGCAGAGGCTGAGCTAAAAATCGCGCAGAGAATGAAAAGTGCCGGGATGGCTTTTGGTGTTAAATGCTTAAATAGCTTGTATATATTTGCACACATACAGCTCTTTTTAGCAGCCTTTGGGGTTGTTTGCAATATTTCGTCGGCTTAGCGCCTGTGAGGTTTGGCTGATTATCTGGGCCCGGGTCGCCATGTTATAGGACGTCTCCCGTCCATATAATAAGCCTTGACTTATTATAAGTTGAAGCTTATATTTTTAAAGTGAAGGTTCGATATTTCAAGAAATCAAGTGGACGAAGTCCAGTTGAAGAATTTCTATTGGAGTTGCCAGCGGCCACACAACTTGAAGTCGCAGACGCTGTCGCTCTTCTTGAATCTGGGCAAAATCTTAGTATGCCATTGAGTCGTAACCTTTCAAATATAGCGCGTGGACTGCATGAGCTACGATTCGGGGACAAGGGTGGGCAAGTTCGAGTTATTTATTTTATCAAGCGTGCAGAGGCAATTTATTTGATCCATGCTTTTCGGAAAAAGACGCAGGAGATCCCACAGAAAGAAATGAAATTAATTTTAAAACGAATTCGAGAGATATAGTATGCCTTGGAAAGAAGTTACAGTGGAACAATTAGCAAAGTCGCTTGGTGCCGATATATCCGAGATTAGGGAGAAACAGCGTCTAATCGGCATGATTAAAAAGATTCGAAAAGCCAAGAAGATTTCGCAAGTCATGGTCGCAAGAAAACTTGGGGTAAGTCAGGCAAGAATTGCTCAGATTGAGTCAGGAATTGGAACTGCTAATATCACTTTCGATGTGATCTTCAATATTCTAGTGTCTTTAGGGTACGACTATCGAGTGGTTACATCCAAGGCGGCTTAGAGTTTACGTACCTTGGCTACCGCCAGCCGAGTCACCGATTCTCACAAGATACCGAGAGCTATATGGAGAGGAGGCTTGGGACGCAAGCATAGTTGCACTGGGCTATCAGGGCTTAATGTATGTGGCAGCCGCCGTTGAATCCAACAAAACCGGATCCATCGCAGACCGCATGCGTGTATATTTCGGACCGGCCAGAAGCGTGAATCAGTCCATGCGGCTTTATAAGGTTAATGATGGCAGGTTGGTTGCGGTCGACGAGGGAGTTTCGAGAGATCGGTGACGTTCAGAAGGATTCACGTTCCTATCTTCCAAGCGGGGTATGCCGCTAAGAGTTGTATCTCTTGAGACCAGGAGCAGCCCTCTCTGAATCACACCTGCAATCTAAGCCGCTCTGAGAGCAAGCTCGTGCTCGTTCAGATTCAGCAGTCTGACCCTTTCCGCCACAGCAGCCTGTGCCCGTCTCACGCCGTCTAAAAAGGGCGCAGAGTCAAGCTCTTCCGGGTCGGCGGCCAAAGCGGCTCCGACTATGGCGAGTCGCCTAGAATGATCTTCGAGTGGACCCCGTGCGGCATGGGCCGTGGCCAAGGATGAGGCAGCTACTAATTTCATGGCGGCGCGCGCTGCCTCTAATTCCTGGGCGGGTTGTGATGGGGAGTTAAAATCAACGCTCCCAAAATCTTCACTCCAGTCATTACCTGATTGGAGATTGCCCGGTGGGTGCCCTGTCGTCTGCGCTATCCCCGCGGGGTTAGCTGGAATATCTGCGAGGTTTGGAATCGGCGGCAGTTGTGCCAATAAGCTCTGGGCCTGTTCCAGTGCGCCCAAGACATGGTCATCTACGGGCAACGAAGCCTGACTTAATATGCGGGCGCGGCCGCGCTCGACATTGGGCTTTAAGATCGATCCTTCGGCTTCTAAAAAGAGCGGCACGATCCTTCCTACTGGTATTCGAGGTTCGTCTGATGCGGACAGGGAGGCCCGTAGGAACTGGGAGTCATCAACAGCATGCTCTGTAATCTGTCCAAACCGATCTGCTTGTAAAATTTCCGCGCCCTCATCAGGTCGCGGTAAACGCTGCTCCGAGACTTCGATCGTTGTCTGCAATGGCTCGCGAGTGCTGAGACGAGCTCTTCGTAAATCCTCCTCATCCTCGCTCTGAGTGATGCTGGGTTCAGCGTCCGTCTCAGGTCCCCTAAGTGGCGGCAAAATATAAGGAGGACGCTTCTCGCTTTCGCCCGTGGCCATCCCGACAAGAAAGAAATACTCCTCCGCAACTCTATCGTCGGGAGCGGTGCGAGCAGCATCCGAAGTACTTTCTGCTCGCTCAGTTTCGCCCGAATTAAACTTAGTAAATTTCGGATTTAAATTGGGGTCACGGGCTTTGCCTGCAAGCTCCTCGAACAGACGCTTTGCAGCTCGACCGAAAGCGTCAAAAGATCGGAATGGGTCATCCGACTCCTCAGGAATCGCGCCAATGTGCTCCGGTTCAAAATCCTCACCGTCAGGAGCTTTTCCCTGTGCCCGTCTGCGCTTTAATAGATCTTCGTCTAAAATCATAATCGATTTAGGGCACCCTAACGGGGCCATACCACCTTTCATTCCCGGTCTAAACCAACATGATTCTTAGTCAAATAACGGCGTTTCGCCATACAACGATGCCGATATATCAGGCTAGGTAGCCTCCCATAATCGTGCTTGACCCAAAATATGAATCATATATATAATCATATATATGCCAAGATCAATTTCCCAAGCCAACCTAAAGTTGGCCCAGGCTGCCGGTGACATCTTTAAACAGGACAAGTCCCCTAAGGTTCCGGTATTTATAAAGCTTGATCGCGAAATTGTGGACTGGTTCAAGGGCTCAGGCCCTGGGTATCAGCGCAAAATTAATGAAGTGCTGCGGCGCTTCGTGGCTGCTATGACGACTAGTGAGGCCAGTCCTAAAGAGACGGATTCGGTTCTGGAGCGGGCCCAACAGCTTTTTGAAAAGTACTATGAGCAATGTTTCTGGCACATGAAACGGGACTTAATTATTACCGCGACTGACTTACCGCAAATTATAAAGGGCCTGAAAACTTATGGCGGCCGCATCGGTTATATGGAGGCATCGAAACTATGCCCTTAACACCATTCCAACGAAAGGTTCTCTCGCTGCTTGCGGTAAATCGAAATCCGGAAAGCTATGTCGCCGGAGCAACCGTAATAAATAGATCTCCGGATTCGCCGCGGTTTTCCAGAGATATCGATCTCTTTCATGATCCTGCTGCGAGCGTAACATTAAGCGCCATTGCCGATATAAACACCCTAAAAGGTAATGGATTTAAAGTTGAAGTACTGATTGAAACACCCAACTTTGTCAGAGCCTTTGTTAAGGATACTAACGACGGAGTGAAGCTTGAATGGACAAGCGACTCTGCCTTTCGTTTCTTCCCCATTATACCTGACCCTGACCTAGGCTACCGGCTGCATGAGATAGATGCCGCCATTAACAAGTGCCTCGCCCTGGCGGGGCGCACCGAGGTTCGTGACGTAATCGACATACTTTCAATTCACGATACGCTCCTGCATCTTGGAGCGTGTTGCTGGGCAGCTTGCGGAAAGGATCCGGGCTTTACGCCGGAACTAATTCTAGAAATGATCGCTAGAAATGCCAGGATTACCCCCGACCTGTTAGCTCAGGAGACCTTGCGTGTGGAGGTTGATCCAAAGCAGATTAAGCTGCGTTGGATCAAAGCACTAGACCAGGCGCACGCCATGGTAAAACAGCTCAAACCAACTCAGCTGGGCTGCCTATATATCAACAAGAAGGGCGAAGTGAACCACACCCCCGGCAGTAAAGATAAAGCGCATTATGGCTCAATCCGTGGCGCCTGCCCGATATTGGCGTAACAGCAGCTGAAAAATTGCGCATGGTCTCTGAGCGAAAATCGAGAGATTTTTGTACATGAGCTTCCGCGCGCGAAGCTTCCTCTCTCTTTTAGAGTAGTATATAATGCTCTGATATCGTACCAATTTTAAGTTCGGCTGAAGTTATGCCCAAGAAAATACTGTCGAGTCTGTTGGAAACAATCAAAAACACTCTAACGGAGATCCCCAATCTTCAACTGGCGATCTGCTTCGGGTCGTATGCAAATGGGGGCGCCACGTCGCATAGTGATATCGATATAGCAGTGGCAATGAAACATCCGCTCACCATGGATGAACGTCTTAACTTGGCGCAGCGCTTATCTCAAAAAACCAATAAAGAAATCGATCTCATTGATCTTCGGGCAGCATCCGGAGTCTTGCTGCAGCAGATCGTCTCTTGCAGGGTAACGCTTATTAATCGAAATTCTGAGTTGTATGGTAATCTTATCTCCCGGTGTTTGATGGAAGGACTAGACTACATTCCGTTGTGGGAGTCGATACTTAAAGCGCGTCGCGAAAGGTTTATTCATGGATAGAAAGTTAGTTGCACAAAAGTTAGAAAATCTAAGAAATTGCGTGGCGCGAATTGAGAGTAAGATGCCAGAGTCGGCTGACCGACTTTTCGTGGATCTTGATATCCAAGACATCATTTCGGTAAACCTAGAGCGCGCGGTACAGAACTGTATCGACATAGCTGCGCATCTTGCCTCAGACCTTGATGATCTCGGTGGTTTGTCGGCAGGAAGCCTATTCTTGGAGCTTGGCGGAAAGGGAATAATAGAAAAATCGCTGGCTGAGAAACTTTCGAAAGCGGTAGGGTTTAGGAATTTGTTAGTGCATCGATACGCGACTATTGAATGGGGCAGGGTTTTCGAAAAAATAACGACTGAAATGTGTGTTTTTAGGGATTTCGCGCTGCAAATTGGTAAGTATTGTGGCCTGTAGCGAATCACGCGGTTGAGGCATATACATAATAAGCAAATACACCAATCCGCGCGCCCCTCACGCCACCACCCGCATCAAGCGACTCTCCTCTCTTGGCATTAGTGCGCTCAAAGCCTTACTCGCCACCATACACAAATTCTGCGAGGCCCTGGTGGCTGCGGTGTAAAATAAATTCCGCCCGTGCTCATCGGCCGGGAAGAACTTTGAATCCGGTTCCCAAATCAGCACGTTTACAAACTCTAAGCCCCGCACCACCTGTAGTGGCGCAATCACAATGCCTTCTTCAAAGCTAAAGTCCTCGGTCTGGCCGATTCTCAACGCCGCACCGAAGGTTGGTTCCAAGAGCCCATGCAACTCCTTGGCCTGTTGGGAAGTCCCGCAAATTACACAAGTGAGGGCGTTTGGATACCGTTTCATGGCTTCGTTCAACCAATTCATGGCGGCACTTAAGGCTGCTTGATGACCTGCGCATTTGAAGAGAATCGGCGGGCGACCCTCCCTGCCTTGTGCCTTGGACTGATTGCCTTGCACGTAGTTGGCAAAGCGCATGATCTGTTGCGTTGAGCGGTGACTAACATCCAAGGTGATAAATCTGGAAAGTGAATCCTTAAGCCCCCAATAGCTTCGCAGTTTCTCCCAGCCAACAAACTGCTTTCCGGAGAGGGCCTGAGAGGTGTCACCCACCAAGGTCACACTTCCGGATTTTTTGACTCCCCCGAAAATACAAGCAAGCTCAAGCGCGCTCATGTCCTGAACTTCGTCTGCCACTAAATGCCCAAGATGCCCAGTTTTTTTGTCAGGAAGAAATATCTGTTTCTCCCTTAGCTCAAGCGCACGCATGAAAAACGCCAGATCGCACGCTTCGAGAGTTGCCTGCTCCCGATTGCTGATGGTGCGGCTTAGGGCAGCATCGATCACCTCGCGATCTAAAAGCTTGGTTTCATCCAATTCAATTAATTGGCGATAATTTGACAAGCATCTAATTAAGAGGTCGTAAGGATCCGCAATGTCACGCTCGCTCTCAAGCATCCTTAGGAGCGCCATGCTGGTCTTAACGCGTTGCACGCCAAGCGGAGGCTCAATATTAAGCACTTGTAGCCTTCCATCTTCACCGCAGAATGCAGGCATAAAATGCGAAATTGTTTCCGCCGCCCACTCGGCAAAGGTTTGAATCTTTACTTCAGGCGCGCCAACCGCAGGCAACAAGCCTGTGATGTATCGCTTCAATGTTTGACTTAACACCAACACCAAACACTCAGACGAAAGCAGGGCAGAGTTTTCCTCATGCAGCAACCACGCCAAGCGATGCAGAGCCACGGTGGTCTTGCCCGAGCCCGCTACGCCCTGAATCAATAACGGAATGGTTGATTCTTCCGAAATGGTTTTGAACTGCTCGGGGGTAATAAGGCTAAGGATATGTGGCAGAGTGCCGCTCTGATGTTCATCGCCGCCAGCCTCGCCGCGTTTCTCCCAAACCTCGCCCTTCTTAACGAAGGTTCCCTTGGCGCCACTAACTTTGGTCAACGCACCGGCCGAGATCTCCAGCGCATGCCTTAACGTTATAGTGCCCTCACGCTCTCGCCCCTGGATCTCCTCAAAATATTCGTCACCTTCCTTATACTCGTAATAAAGCTTTGAGATAGGCGCCTTGCGCCAATCCATGATGCGGCAGTCCGGATTGGCCACAAATCCGAGCTTGTACTCAATCTTTCGCGCCTCGCCAACACTACTACCGCCCCGGGACGGTATCTCTTGCACCTCAAAACGCGCGAAATACGGGTTTTTTAGAAGCAGGTCGATGTTCTTAAGCTCCTCTTTCTTCTTTCCAATTAAGGCATGTGAAACTGCTTCGTCCGACGCCAAAAGCTGCTTGTCCTCAGCCCGTCTCGTGAGCACTAGCTCAGCCGTCAACGTTCGAGCACGTATATTCTCCGCTCCTAGCCGCCCAAACCCGTGCTTTTGTTGCGAAGCCAAAGAATCAATCGTCGTTTTAAGAATTTCCTCTTCCTTGCTGATAAGGCTCTTTTCTTCCTCTGAAATCATGGGGGAGCACTATATAATTCTTATGTTCTAACGCAAGCCATGAACCTCAACCGCCTTAGTAGCTTGCAAGGCAGAGGCGCATTCGATAAAACCAACAGTGCGAGTATCGTTTTGCGTGCCAAATTAGGAGTTTTTGCAGTACACACGGAAGTGTGCGCCCAATCGTAGTCCTTATGGAAAAAGAACCGGTTAGAAATCAGGAGCTTTTAGCCTTATTAAAGGCAAAGCTTGGCAGCCAACTTTTAGAGGCTGATCTAAGTCTCGGCGACGTTGTAGTTCGCATCAGCCCGCAGAACGCCATCGATTTATTTAGACTCTTAAAGCTTGATGCCGAACTTGATTTCGATCTTTTGCTAAGTGTCACCGCTGTTGATTGGATGGACGCTCGTGAGCATCGTTTCGAGCTTGTTTACCACCTGCTTAGCACCACAAAACTACACCGTTTGCGGGTGAAACTCGATCTGCCGGAGCAAGAATCAGAGATCGAAAGCCTAGTGCCGCTTTGGTCCAGCGCGAATTTTATGGAACGCGAAGTTTGGGATATGTACGGCATCCAATTCCGTAACCACCCAGACCTAAGGCGCATACTTATGTATGATGAGTTCAAGGGTTATCCACTGCGAAAGGACTACCCAGTGCAGGCCAAGCAGCCGCGCGTAAAACTCCGAGCACCTGAAGTTGAAAACACGGCACGAAAGATGCTGCGGCCGGAATTGGTTCAAATTTCAAGAAAAGTTTCCGGGCAAACATCTACCGAGACTACAGATAAGCCGCAGCAGAATTTAGGAGTGCATCACAGGGAGGCTGCTCGATGAGTGAGTCTAATTATTCGGCCGTTCCCGATAAAGAGCTTCTAAACGTAGATTACGGCGCTGGCGGCGTCACTACCCACATGCGCTCTCACAAATTGGGAGACGATCTGCACTCGGAGAGCATGATCTTAAACTTCGGACCGGCCCATCCCGCCACACACGGCACTGTGCGGGTGGTCGCCGAGTTAGTCGGGGAACGCATCATCGACGCCGACGTCGAAGTCGGTTATCTGCACCGCGGCTTCGAAAAAATGTGCGAGACGGTCGACTACAACCAAGTCATGCCGTACGCTGATCGCCTAAATTATGTTTCTCCCATAATCAACAACGTGGGCTGGTGCCTCACGATCGAAAAGCTTTTAGGAATCGAAGTTCCAAGACGGTGCCAATATATTCGCGTGATTATGTCTGAGATCTCGCGCGTTTCAGATCACCTTACCTGTCTCGGCGCCTCTGCCATGGAACTCGGTGCCTTTACCGTCATGTTATACATGATTGAAGCTAGAGAGCTGCTCTGGGAGCTTATCGAGGACGTCACCGGGGCACGCCTCACAATTTCCTACGGCAGAGTAGGGGGCCTACGTTACGATCTGCCCGACGGCTTTGGCGAAAAGATGGCTCAGGCATTTAAACAAACTCGCAAGATTCTCTCCGACTGCGATAGGCTCCTTACCAGAAACAGAATCTTCATGGACCGCATGTGCGACGTGGCCAAAGTTTCTAAGCAGGAAGCGATTGATTACTCTCTAACCGGCCCTATGGGACGCGCCTCCGGCCTAAATTACGACGTGCGCAAAGCCTTCCCTTATTCAAGCTACGAAGACTTTGAATTCACCGTGCCGCTTGGCTCAAAGGGGGACAACTACGATCGCTTTTTGGTGAGGTTCCAAGAAGCTGAGCAGTCGATGCGCATCTGTGAGCAAGCCTTGAAACATCTGCCCGGCGGCCCCATCTCTGTAGACGATCCCCACATAACACTAGTTCCCAAGGAACAGGTTTACAATTCAATCGACGGAATGATTAACCATTTTGAAATGGTAATGTACGGCATTAAACCCCCGGTCGGCGATGTCTATATGCCGGTCGAGGGGGGTAATGGCGAGCTCGGATTTTACACCGTCTCAGACGGCTCCGGCCACCCTTATAAAGTGCATGTGCGCGCGCCATCTTTTATTCATATGGGGGCCATGCGCAAGATGCTTTTGGGGCACTCTATTGCCGATATCGTTCCGATTTTTGGCATGATTAATATGATCGGCGGGGAGTGCGACAGATGAAGCTTTCAGATAAAGCCGAAAAGAGAATTGAGGATGTCAAAGCCCTCTATCCAAGTAAGCAATCCGCGGCTATGGTGGCACTATATATAGTGCAGGAAGAGCTGGGCTGCCTTGACGAAAGAGCTGTGGCTTGGGTATCTGAAAAAGCAGGACTTGCCCCCGTGCACGTGCAAGAGCTTATCAGCTTCTATTCCATGTATCGCCAAAAGCCCCTGGGCAAATATCATTTTCAGGTGTGCCGCACACTTTCCTGTGCGGTTCGCGGCTCAAAGAAACTCTCTGAGGCGCTTGCCCATAAATTTGGCACAAGGCCCCGGGAAGTCACCCCAGATGGAATGTTCAGCTTCGAAGAGGTCGAGTGTTTGGGCTCATGTGGAACTGCTCCGATGTGCCAGGTAAATGATTGCTTCTTTGAGAAGCTGACAGCGGCGGAGCTCTTAAAGATCGTAGACCAAATTCAAAAGGATAAACCTAACTTAAGTTTATCGATGATTGAAGATAAATTAGGCGAGGGCTTAAAGGGCTACTCAAAATCGCAGGTTTTAGGCTAACAGATTGAAGTAGATACAGTGGCACAGCATTTACAAATACTACTTAAAAACATTCGTGAGCCTAATCAGCACACTTTGCAAGGTGCAGAGAGCCGGGGCGCCTATAAAAATGTAAGAAAAGCGCTGGCTATGGATCCTCTGAAAGTGATCGAAGAGGTAAAAAGTTCAAATCTGCGTGGTCGCGGCGGTGCCGGGTTCCCAATGGGGATGAAGTGGAGCTTCGTTCCGCGCAATTCCGGGAAGCCCGTATACTTAATCTGTAACGCCGACGAAAGTGAGCCGGGCACCTTCAAAGATCGATTGCTGATGGAAAACGATCCGCATCTCTTGATTGAGGGCATGTTGATTGCAGCCTGGGCGCTTCAAAGTAACTGGTCTTGCATTTACGTGCGCGGCGAATACGGCTACCCCTACGCCCGTACCAAAGCAGCTATCGATGAAGCTTATGCTGCGGGGTATCTCGGTAAGAATATTTTCGGCTCTGGCTTTAATCATGAGATGGTGATCCATCGCGGCGCTGGCGCTTACATCTGCGGCGAAGAAAGCGCGCTACTAAATTCTTTAGAGGGAAAGAAAGGGCAACCCCGCATGAAGCCTCCTTTCCCGGCGGTTTCAGGCTTTATGAACTGTCCGACTGTTATTAACAACGTCGAAACTCTCGCAAACGTACCCTGGATTATGGAAAACGGCGGCGCTGCCTACTCAAAGATCGGCGTTAAGAACTCCGCAGGCACGAAGCTAGTCTCCGCCTCCGGCCATATTAATAAGCCCGGCATCTACGAGATTGAAATGGGGTACCCTGTGCGCCAATTCATAGAAGATGAACTGGGTGGCATCTGGAACGGACGAAAACTAAAATGTCTGATTCCCGGTGGATCATCTGTCGGAGTTTTACGTGGCGACGAGATCGATGGACTAACCATGGATTACGACTCTTTGAAGAACGCCGGTTCCTCGCTTGGCTGCGCCGGTTTCATGGTGCTTGATGACACCACCGACATGGTCGAGGCGCTCTTAAATCTTACCAGATTCTACTCGCATGAATCTTGCGGGCAGTGTACGCCGTGTCGCGAGGGTGGGCATTGGATCGAGAAGATCGTCACCCGCATCTCACGCGGTATGGGGATGCCCGGCGACTTAGCGCTGATCGAAAACGTATGCAGTCAGATTGGCGGGCACACCATCTGCGCCTTCGGCGACACTATGGTGCTGCCATATGTCAGTATCATCCGAAAATTCTCGGAAGAATTTAAGGAGCGAATCATAGAATCCGCTACCGGGAAGATTCCGCACCGTGATTTTTTAAATATCGTTTATGAAGGGGCGCACTGATGAGTGGTAACGGCAACGGCTCCGGCAAAGCTCCCGAAATGGTGACGCTCACGATCGATGGGAAAAGCGTAAGCGTTACAAAGGGCTCTAATATTATTAAGGCCGCCGCAGCCGCCAGTATAGACATCCCTTATTATTGTTACCACCAGGATCTCTCCGTGCCCGCCAATTGCCGCATGTGCCAAGTCAAAGTCGAAGGTGCGCCAAAGCTCGCAGTTGCCTGCCACGCACAGGTTACCGAAGGCATGAAAGTTTCCACGCATCACACTAGCCCTGAAGTAAAGGCCGCACAGGAAAGTACCTTGGAGATGATTCTGATTAATCATCCGCTGGACTGCACTGTTTGCGACCAGGCCGGGCACTGTAAGCTTCAAGATTATCACTTCGAATACAACGCCAACCCCAGCCGCTTCATGGAAGAGAAGGTGCATAAAGTCAAAGCCGAAGAGCTTGGCCCCCACGTTATCTTAGACGGCGAGCGCTGCATTATGTGCACACGCTGCGTGCGCTTTTGCGACGAAATTACCGAGACGCATGAGATCGGCATGATAAACCGCGGCGACCGATCCATGATTACCGTAAATCCCGATAAACCCCTCGACAACGCGCTTTCGGGTACGGTTGTAGATTTATGCCCTGTGGGAGCGCTCACGCACCGCGATTGGCGCTTCAACACTAGAATTTGGTTTACCAAGCAGACTGATGCAATTTGCCCCGGTTGTTCAACCGGATGTAACGTCAAAGTGGCCGAGCGAGACGGAGAGATTGTAACGGTGAAGGCCCGTTACAACGCGCATGTCAACAAAGAGTGGCTTTGCGACGAAGGGCGGTACGGCTTTGAGCGCTTTCTTCCAAAAGATAGATTAACTGCCCCGCGTTTGCATGGCCATGAGACCTCTTGGGACCAGGCCCTGGCTGAAGCTCAGAAATTGACACAGCACTTACCGCTTGTCTGTTTCGCTTCGCCAGATCTTCTGCTTGAGGAATATTGGATCTTAAAACAGTTCCTAGAAAAAGCAGTAAAGAACTATAAGGTTGTAGTGGCTTACTCTGAACGGGAACTGAGCGCAGTCGAAAAAATTCTTGTCAGCCCCGATTACGCCGCCAATTTTAGAGGTGCAGAGTTTGCTGGTCTAGAAACTGGTACTCCCGGGCAGAGTTACCGCGAAGCCATTTCAAATCTGAAAAACGGCCAATTCAAGTCTGCGCTTTTTGTCGGGGATCGATCGGTCCTCCCAAACGATCTGCCGGATTTAAAAAATGTTATCTCCAAACTGGATCAAAGCGTAGCGTTAGTTATGGATGCCAAATCAGTTTTGGCTTCAGAGGCGAAGGTCACTTTCCCTTCCCGCAGCATCCTCGAAAAATCCGGATTGCTAGTAAATCAGAAGATGCGGCTCCAATACACCGACAAAGTTAGAGACTTTCCGGAAGGCTCTGAGCCGGACTGGCGCATACTTTGCCGGTTGTCAGAGCGCGCCGGCGCCAAGTTGGCGCAGCCGCAAAATGATAGAGAGTTAACGCTAGAGCTTCTCCGAAACACTCCGGCGCTGGCAGGCTTAACCATACGCAATATTAAAAACGGCGGAGTATGCCTCAACACTTACAAACCCGGCGCGAATTCCAGCGCTTCTGAGGGAGCCGCCGCATGGAGCTAGTAATACTCATCGTTAAAGTTATCTTCGTGCTTTTTATAGTGGCACTGCACCTTGCGGCATTTTGCACCTGGATTGAGCGTAAGGGCTCAGCGTTAATTCAAGATCGAATCGGCGCAAACCGCGCAGCCGCTTACATCGAAACTGATATCTTTATTCTAAAGCCCCTCTTTTTCTTTATCCGTATCATGGGCGGCCTCGGCATTATTAACACCTTAGTGAACGATGCCGTCAAAGCCATAATGAAAGAGGATTTCATACCGGAAGGCGTTTCTAATTTCGTGCATTGCTTAGGTCCCTTCTTAGCGGTCTTCCCGATTTTTGTGGCGTATGCGGTCATGCCCATGGCGCCCAACTTCGAACTCTTTGGCTACCAAATCACCACCCAGATTGCGCCAATTGACGCGGGCGTGTTGTTCCTGTTCGCCATGGGCTCAATTTCGGTATACGGCGTGGCCTTGGCGGGCTGGACCGGCAACAATAAGTTTTCTCTACTTGGAGGCCTGCGCGCCGCCGCTCAAATGATCTCATACGAACTCGCTATGGGCATCGCCTTTGTAACCACCATCGTGGTTTATGGCACCCTGGATCTCTATAAGATGGTCGATGCTCAGTCGAGTTTGTGGGGCGTCTTCTATCAGCCGCTTACCTTTCTCATTCTCTTTACAGTCGGCATGGCCGAGACCAAGCGCGCCCCCTTTGACCTTCCCGAGAGCGAGTCGGAGCTTGCGGCCGGATACTTCACTGAATACTCAGGCATGAAGTTTTTGCTCTTTTGGTTAGGCGAATTCGGCGAAATTGCGCTCTTCTCGTTCTTGATCACAGTGCTTTTCTTCGGCGGCTGGCACCTTCCATTTCTCACCTTCGCGGCCGGAAGTTGGCTCGGCGCGCTGGTTGGCTTTGCAATCTTAATGACCAAAGTAATCTTCTTTTGCGTTCTACAAATAGTTATCCGTTGGACACTCCCAAGATTTCGCTTCGATCAACTTATGAATTTAGGTTGGAAGATTCTTTTGCCGCTTAGTTTGGTCAATCTGATGCTTTACGGCGCGCTAAAGCTTTTGGGAGTACTACCCACGGTTTAGTGATATGGAAATTGGATTTTACCTCTTATCGATTGTGCTGATTGTGACCGCCGTGATGGTCGTGGCTTTTAAAAACCCGATCTATAGCGGCTTATCATTAGTGCTAAATCTTGTGACAGTAGCAGCGCTCTTTGCGACTTTGGACGCACATTTTTTGGCAGTCGTGCAAATCATAGTTTACGCAGGCGCCATCATGGTGCTTGTGATGTTCGTGCTAATGCTTTTAAACGTAAAGATTGAACCGCTGGGTAATGCCATTAATATCCCGTATTTTTTGGCGGCAGTTTTCCTAGGAATTATATTCTTATTTACTGTAGGCCAGCACTTTGAGTTCGGAATCACCACGGCCATGCCAAGCGCGGCGCTACAAGGCAGCGTAGCAGCCATGGGCCGGGAGCTTTACACCAAGTACGTCTTCCCCTTCGAGGCTGCTTCCGTGCTGATTATGGTGGCGGTAGTAGGGGCGATAATGTTGTCTAAACGAAAATACAGGGAGCGCTAATTGTGGTACCGGTAACACAATATTTAGTTTTGGCCACGATCATGTTCACCATCGGCGCCATAGGCGTGATTGTGCGGCGCAACGCGATTGTGGTGTTCATGTGCTTAGAGCTGATGCTAAACGCCGTCAACCTGGTTTTTGTGGCCTTTTCAAGAATGCACGGCAACCTAACCGGCCAGATGGCTGTATTCTTTGTGATGGTAGTGGCCGCGGCCGAGGCGGCTGTTGGCTTGGCTATAATTCTTTCATTGTTTAGAAATAATCAGAGCATTGAGACTTCAAGCGCTACGGAGCTAAAGCTATAATAAATATGACACCAGTTTCAGCACAGCTTGGACTAATACCGCTTTTACCGCTGGTTGGCTCGCTGTTAGCCTTCATAGTGGGAAGACAGCAGCATAAAATTGCCGGGATCATTGCAACGGCCGCATCGTTTCTGGCGTTCTTTTGGACCGTTAAACAGGTGTTGCTCCTCCCGGAAGATGGAGTATTTGAGCAAACGCTCTTTAACTGGATTAACATCGGCGGCCTCTCGGCAAACTTTACTCTGCGTCTGGATCAACTCTCAGCCGTAATGTGTTTGGTAGTCACGGGCGTGGGAAGTTTAATCCACCTGTATTCCACAGCCTACATGGCGGAAGACCCGTCCGTGCACAGATTCTTTTCGTATCTGAATCTCTTTATGTTTGCGATGCTCTGCCTGGTGCTAGGCGCTAACCTCTTAGTGCTCTTTGTCGGCTGGGAAGGGGTGGGGCTCTGCTCGTACCTACTGATTGGCTTTTGGTTTAAAAACATTAGCTACGCTGCCGCCGGGCGCAAAGCCTTCGTCGTTAATCGAATCGGCGACGCGGGATTCCTGTTTGGCGTATTTATACTTTGGAGTCAGTTCGGCACTCTGGATTTTCGCGAACTCCAAGAAGCGGTCAACCTAAGTGGCTTGGCTACACCGTTTTTTACAACCGTAGCACTCTGCCTCTTTGTGGGCGCCTGCGGCAAAAGCGCCCAGATACCCTTATTTGTGTGGCTGCCCGATGCCATGGCCGGGCCAACGCCGGTATCCGCCCTGATTCACGCCGCTACTATGGTGACCGCCGGTGTATATATGCTAGCGCGCCTTAATTTTATCTTCGCGCTTTCGGAAGTAGCTGGCGCGGTGATTTTGATAGTGGCTGTCTCTACCGCATTCGTTGCCGCCACAACAGCCTTAGCCCAGAACGACATTAAGAAAGTGCTGGCCTACTCAACCGTAAGCCAGCTTGGATTTATGTTTATGGCAGCGGCGGTCGGCGCATATTGGGTGGCGATTTTTCATGTGGTAACACATGCATTCTTTAAGGCCTGCCTCTTCCTAGGGGCCGGATCGGTAATCCACGGCTGTCATCACGAACAGGACATGCGCCATATGGGCGGACTTTGGAAAAAGATGCCCATCACCTGCGCTACTTATGGCGTGTCAGTTCTGGCGATCGCAGGAATATTTTTCTTTTCGGGGTATCAATCGAAGCATGCAATTTTGGCGGCGCTTGAACACGCCCACAATCCTATTCTAGCGAGCGCCATGGGCTCAATCTTAATGCTCGTAAATTTCACAGCCTTCCTCACGGCATTTTATATGACGCGCTCATTTGCAATGACCTTTCTTGGAAGCTACCGAGGACACGCGCACCCGCATGAATCCCCTTGGGCCATGACAGTACCTCTAATTGTGTTGGCGATACTCGGAGCCTTCGGCGGGCTAGTGCTTCAAACTCATGCATATTCACTGGAACACTACCTGGCAAATATTATTCCCTTGGGCCAGATCGCCCACCATTCAGAGAGCATACTTGAAGCCATAATGCATTCCTGGATCGGCTTGCTCGGGCTGGCACTTGGCTTAGTGTTATATACCCAACTTAAGAGCCTGCCCGCAAAGATCTACAACGCCCTTTACCCAATTGGGAATCTCTTCTCGCACAAATATTACCTCGATGAGATTTATGGCTCCCTAATTGTGCGGCCCCTTGAAGGTTTCGCAAAATTTCTCTGGAAGATTATCGACCAGGGGCTGATTGATGGAATAGTAAACGGCTCAGCGCAGTTTATAGATATCTCCGGCGAAGTTCGCCAAGTAACTAACACCGGCCAGCTCCGTTTTTACACGCTCAGCATTTTTGCTTTCACGGTGTTTTTTGTGCTGTTTTATTTAGTACTGTAGGAAGATATGGGACTTCTCTCCTGGACAATTTTTACTCCGCTGCTTGGGGCGCTGGCGCTCTACCTGCTTCCTTTTTGCGGGCCAAGCTGCGACCGCGACGGTAAGAGTGTTAGAGCCGTGGCGCTGACTGCCACGCTGTTTACATTCTTTGTATCGCTCCTGGTGCTGCGCCAATTTGACGGCGCGCTTTCGACATACCAGTTAGTTGAGCGCAAAGAATGGATCCCCGGTTTTGGAATCGGGTATGCGCTCGGAGTTGACGGCATCAGTATCTTCTTAGTGCTTCTCACGACTTTTCTAATGCCGCTCATCGTAATGGCCTCCGGTTCAGTTGAGAAAAAGGTGCGTGGCTATCTCGCCAGTATGTTAGTGCTTGAGACCGCCATGCTCGGCACGCTTTTAGCCCTAGATATGTTCCTGTTCTACGTATTTTGGGAGCTGATGCTGGCCCCCATGTATTTCATCATCGGGGTTTGGGGAGGCAAACGAAAAATATACGCCACTTTGAAGTTTGTGCTTTATACAGTCTTTGGCTCAGTGCTGATGTTGGTAGCTCTGATGTACACCGTCTGGAAGTACTACGAGGCTTCGAATGGGCAGCTAACATTTGATTTAGAAAAACTTCTTCTAAGTTCAAACCTAACCTTAAAAGAAGAGCTCTGGCTCTTTGGCGCCTTCGCCTTGGCCTTTGGAATTAAGGTCCCCATATTTCCGTTCCACACCTGGCTTCCGGACGCGCACGTTGAAGCCCCCACGGGCGGCTCGGTTGTGCTGGCGGGGGTTCTATTAAAGATGGGCCTGTACGGATTTATCCGCTTTGCTTATCCGCTCTTCCCGCGGGCTGCTGAAGTCTATGCGCCATACATCGGAACACTCGCCGTTATCGGCGTGGTATTTGGCGCGCTAGTGGCCTGGGCCCAGCACGACATCAAAAAACTTGTGGCATATTCTTCTGTTTCGCATCTTGGGTACTGTGTGCTTGGTTTTGTGGCCTTTAACGTGGTCTCCACCGCTGGTTCAATCTATCAGATGTTAAACCACGGCATCTCAACCGGCGCGCTCTTCCTCTTAGTCGGAGTGCTATACGATCGCCGCCACACCAGAGAGATCTCCGAATACGGTGGACTGGCATCTCGCATCCCGATTTTTGCATTCCTTTTCTTAGTATTTACCTTAAGCTCCATCGCCCTGCCGCTCACCAATGGCTTCGTAGGGGAATTTGCAATTCTTATCGGAAGTTTTAAGACACTGCCAGTGCTTACAATCATAGCCTGCGCCGGTGTGGTGCTTGGCGCTATTTATATGCTTACCCTTTATATGCGCACCATGTACGGCGAGATTGATGAGAAGAAAAACGGTGACTTGAAAGACGTGACGCCCACGGAACTGGCCTTTTTCGCCCCGCTGCTTGTCTTGGTCTTCGTTATGGGACTCTTCCCCGGGCCATTTTTCGCGCGCATGGAGCCCACAATCAGCGCCTATATTTCATCAGTCGAGGCGCGCCGGGTAATGTTGGTCCAAAGTGGCGAGAAGCGGTACGCCGAGCGCCAATCGAACGTAGACGTGAGTGCTATCATTCAGCAACAAAAACTTTCATTGAGGGGTATTTAAGATGAATGCGCTACTAAGTGAGCTCTCATTAGGAGCCGCCCCCATCATACTTTGCATAGGGGCAATGCTGCTTCTCTTGATAGATGTATTTTCGAAAGCAGAGTGGGCACGCGGAGCTTTCGCCGGTAACATAGTGGTGCTCTCACTTGTCGCTTGCGCCTTTAACCTCTCCGGCTTTCAAGCCGGTTCCCGAATCTTCCAAGGATTTATATTCGCCGACCCGTACGCGCTCTTTGTAACGGTATTAATTCTAGCCGGATCACTTTTTGGAATTTTACTAGGACTCAATAAGTTAAGAGACGAGGGCATAGAGTCCACAGCCGAATACTACGCGCTGTATCTGATGGCCACAGCCGGTGCGATCTGGTTTGCCACCTCCGCTGAGCTTATTATGTTATTCCTGGCGCTTGAGATTATGTCGATGGCGCTCTACTGCCTTTGCGGGGCCGCCTACGATCGCAAAGTTTCCTCTGAAGCCGCCCTAAAATATTTCTTTCTAGGCTCCTTTAGTTCAGCCTTTCTCTTATTTGGTATAGCCATTCTATACGGAGTAACCGGCAGCACCGATATAGCCATAATCGGCGAGCTAATTATCAAAGGCGATCAAACTCTCTCCCTAATAGGACTAGGACTGATAATCATCGGGTTGGCCTTCAAAATTGGAGCCGTTCCGTTTCACTACTGGGCGCCCGATGTCTACCAAGGCGCGCCAACCCCCGTAACAGCCTTCATGGCCTGCGCCATTAAAGCATCAGCTTTTGCGGCCGCATTCAGAGTTATCTGGACCGGCTTTGGAGCCTACTTCACCCAATGGTCCGGCCTAGTCTGGACCCTGGCGCTACTAACCATGGTAATAGGAAACCTAATCGCCCTAAGACAACGAAGTGTTAAACGCATGCTGGCATATTCCAGCATAGCCCACGCAGGCTACGTTCTAATGGCCCTGCTTGCCCCCACGAACGACTTCGGCGGCGGCCCCGGCGCGCTCTATTACCTAGTCTCTTACACCCTAATGACCATGGGCGCATTCGGCGCCCTAATAGCCATAAGCAGCAGATTCTCATCCGAGCGCCACGCAGATAACCTCTCACGCTTTAACGGCCTAAGCACAACCCAACCCCTCCTAGCCGCACTCTTCACCCTATTCCTACTTTCCCTAGCAGGCCTGCCCCCCGGCATGGCCGGCCTAATGGGCAAAGTCTACGTCTTCAGCGCCGTAGTAAAAGCCGGCTACCCCGGCCTAGCCATCCTAGGCATCCTAAGCTCCGCCGTCTCCTGCTACTACTACCTCCGAGTAATCGTAGCCATGTACTTCATAGAAGGCGACGAAGAATCCCGCACCCTCCAATCCTCAATCGGGCCAAACGCACTAATAAAGCTCTCAATGGCGCTCTGCGCCTTTGGGGTCGTGTATTTTGGGCTGTTCCCATCAGGGCTGTATCGGCTGGCTGAAGTGGCTGTGGGTGGGATGTAGGTAAGAAATTTCATACTAAGCGCTTACTTACGTTGTCGGCGAAACTGTTTGGCAATGAGATGCGGCGGTAGCTTTTGAAGAGTCAATTCGTATGAATGGCGCAATTGAAAATCAGAGCGTTGAACGCATAAGGACTCAGAGCGATCCGAAAGACCAAGTTGTTTTACACTAATGTGATTACAATAAATGCAAACTATCAAACGGCATGTAAGCGGTCACTGAGGCGCGTTATTGCGCAGGCGAATTTTCCAATTTTTTAGAATTCCACTCCGCCGCCCAAAGCCGTGGCGTAAGCTCTGCCACCTTAGCCATGGGGGTGGAGTCTACACGCTGCAGCACGTCTACGAAATAATCGAACGGTCGCACGCCATGCAACCGGCACGCTGCCACTAAGGATTGCACTATGGCCACCACCTTGGCGCCAACCTCAGTCCAACAAAACATCCAGTTTTTGCGCCCCATAGGGATAGGTCGTAAGGTACGTTCAAGCTTGTTGTTATCGATGGGAACCGCCGGGTCGCCCAAAAATACGCGTAGCTCTGCTTCGGCGCGAAGCGCGTGACTGGCAGCTTTGAGAAATGCATTAGATGGTAAAAGCGCCTTGGTCAGCTGCTCAGCCCGCAGCCAGTTAAAAAACTCATCCACTATCGGACGGGAATGTCGGTCCCGGGCCTTTAGCCTCTCTTCCAAAGAGGCATCTTTAACCACTTCCTCGATATCGTAAAGTCGGCGGATATACTCCAGCGCCCTATCACTTAGTTCCGGTTCATACTGCTTTGCTTCAAAGAACTCGTTGAGCGCCGAGGCTAGCTGCGCCTCGTATATGGGCTCTAACAAAAGTGCCGACCGGATCGGTGGTTGACCAGAATTGGTACCGTTCCCCTGGCCCCCTAGATGTAATCGAAAATCCAGCGCTTACTTTAAGCTCCCGGCCGTTGGCTAACACTACAGCGTAGCTAGCCTCCGCATTTGGCGTGGGTGCCAACTCGCGAAACTGCTCTACTCCCTCTCGGCTAAACACTCTCTGCCAGCCCTTAAACGTATAGTAATTGAGCTTGCGCTCCGCGCAAAACGCTTTCACTGTCATTCTGCTAGCTTCATATAGCCGATATTCAGACAGCCATCTATTTCTTGTTGAAAGGCTCCCTGCGCGCTCGCTCTGTCACCTTTCTTGCATACGCAATAAGCCTACTTGCCTTGCTACGGGTATTCATGAACTCACCTCTAGGGTTACAGCAACATATATTCGTGTTTCAGAAACTGATTAGTAGTTTCTAGGTCATTAAACATTAACACGTCAATTATTGAGAGCCAAGGCACGAAGGATTTATCGAATTGTTTGTATTCAATTTGCTTTGACTTCAAGAATCGCAAATCAATGCCATATGAGGCGAATTTCTCCCTGGAGTAAAGTTCGGTTCCACCGATTGGGTTTATGTATTGCTTTGCGCCGATTTCGCTACAAATTGCAATAACTTTGTCTTCTCCTTTTAGGGTGTGATCGATTTTTAATTCGGAGGAAACGAGAAAAGTTGACGCCAAGCCCATGTACTCACGGGTCTTACGAATTGAATAGGAAATATGTCGAAAAAGATTTAAATCTTCGTGCAATAGGCAGTTCTCTACTAGTGGGAATACATCTTGATACATCGGAGCTTGCAGGTAAAAATCGCGCACTTGATTTAAGATTCTCCACCGTTGTGTACTCCAATTGTCAGCAATGATCCGGTCAATTATGAATAGCGAATGACCCCCTTTCTTTATGGGTATGGAGATTTGAACTGGTTGACTTTGATGGAGTATTCGATTGCGATTAACCCAACCCTTTTTTGTATACTGCACATTGTCGTATACTATGAAGGTGTCCACTGCGGACATGAGCTGAAAATAGCCGATGTATGGAAACCAGTACGGTTGCATGATAGCTATTTTCACGAGTGACCTACCTGTTCTAATTCCTGAATCCTGTAAGACGATAGATTTTCCCGGGCCCTAGCGAAAGACCCGATCACCCGCTTAAGGACAAAACTGAACCCATAGCTTCAATTAAGAGTCGTGATCTTTGATCCAAAATGGGGCTAGTAATAGACAGCCACTCTTGCATCATAGATAGACCCTCAAGTGCTCCTCCTCCTCACTCATACGCCACCAGCCCATCAAACACCTCCCCCGATTAATAATCCGTGGCACCTTATTCTGCCCGCCGAACTTGCCGCGTGATTTCATTCAATCCGCAAAAGACCCAGGTCGCACAGGCTTTATTTGGGGCGGCTTAAGCCCGAAACCTTAGTTTCGGTGGGCGGCGTAATCCGCGCTTCGCGCGCAGAGTATGCGGTCTAAGACGGCTGAGAATTCATCTAGAGCCTTTTGGTTTTGAATCTCGCCTGTTCCGCTGAACTCCACCACATAAAGATGGCCGCCTAGCTCCAACGCGCTGGTTGGGTACAGAGCGCCTACCGGATAATCGCTTACATCCCGCCCGATGGCGGCGGCGGCCCCGGAAATTCCGGCCTCGATCTCTTCGGCTATTAAATGTTCACGGAATGCCGAGAGGTAATTACGACGTGCGGCCGGTTACCATCACGCGCGGCGGAATTGAATCCACAAAGCGCACGGTGTCGCCCAGGATGTATGACCAAAGTCCGGCACAGGTGCTGCACCTACCGCTCGGCCATGCATCAGGTCTTCAAGGTGCTTGATGTCGGTAAACATGCCATGCGTATTAATAACCGTAAGCTGTTGCTTGGAATCTGTGCCTCGCTTGGCCTGAATGCCGACGAGTCAAAGGCTGCCATAACGGTGCTGGATAAAATTGCCAAGACCGGCAGAGATGCAGTGCTTAAAGATCTCATTGAAAAGGTCAAGATCGACCAAAGCCAAGCCAAAAGAATCACCGACTTTGCGGAGGTAAAAATTCCTGCGGCTGAAGGCGGTACGTTCTGTCTAGCTTGTAAGTGAACAATAAGCTCTGCTTGGAAGGCAAAGACGAAAATGGTGGAGCTTGTATCGCTTTTGGATCCCGATGCGCTGGCTAACATCGAGGTCGACCTGAGCCTTGCTCGCGGATTGGATTACTATACCGGCACCATTCTGGAGGTGCAGATGGAGGGATACAGGGAGTGTGGGAGCGTGGCCGCTGGCGGACGCTATGACCAGTGCGCTCACTATATGAAGTGGATGCAAACCGTTTGCCTTGTCAAATGAACGCCGCAGCGTCTTTCCGTCAATCGATACTATTTCTGCACTTACTGGCCTGCGCAGAGTTTCAACCCAACTCTCAGCTCCGCTTATAATGCCCTACACAGACAGGCATAAGATCTTCTCAAGCCGATGTAACTTTCCGCATATGCGACGTGGATCCCTGATAACTGAAAAATGTGACAGTAGTGCGAAATTTACTAGACGCGCTTCCATCGGCTTTTCTTCTGATAGGTTAGACTATAATGCTAACTCTATTCAGGGGTGCAACTCTTGCCTATCTGCCTCATTTCAATTTCCTCAATTATACCAGTAGATTATAGGACGATAGGTTGCTGCCAGTGAGATTGTCCTGGGGCTATCGACCGAGCTGTGACTTAGTGATAGAAAGATCCGAAAGGGATTGATGAATTGTATACAATATCGTGCAAATATATTTCAAACTGTAAATTTTTCAATTCAGGTACAATTGGAGACGGTTACCAATGATTACCGTAACCAAAACATTCGTTCCCGATTTTAATACCTATGTGGAATATCTGCGGCAAATTTGGGACCAGCGTTGGGTTACGAATCATGGTCCTCTATCTCAGCGCTTGCAGGCCGAGCTTAAGTCTCTGTTCGGAGTAAAGCATGTTTATCTAGTCAGCAACGGCACGATTGCCTTGCAAATTGCTATTCGCGCACTAGGACTTGGTGGGGAAATTATCACTAGCGCTTTCAGTTACGTCGCCACTACCGCGGCGATTTGTTGGGAGGGGTGCGAGCCAATTTATTCTGAAATAGACCCGCGCACATTTTGTCTCGACCCTGCATGTATAGAAGCAAAAATTAATGGAAATACATCGGCAATTTTGCCGGTGCATGTTTACGGTAATAGTTGCGATGTGGAAAAAATACAGCAAATCGCAGAAGCTAATCGTCTCAAGGTCATATACGACGGGGCCCAGGCTTTTGCGTGTCGTTTGAATGGAAAAGCGATATTAAATAACGGCGATATCTCGACAGTCAGTTTCCATGCCACTAAACTATTTCATACTGGGGAAGGCGGGGCCATTTTAACTAATGACGATGACCTCGCACACAAGATATTTTACTTGATGAATTTCGGGCACAATGGCCCCGAGGCTTTTTTTGGATTAGGAATTAATGCAAAGAATTCGGAACTCCACGCTGCTATGGGCCTAGCAGTTCTTCCCCATGTTCCAACACTCATTCAAAAAAGAAAAGTCGTAACCGATGAATACGACAGGCTGCTGGCGCCATTTTGGAAGGCTAAGCTTAGCAGGCCGACTAGCCAACCAGGTCTGCAATATAATTATTCTTACTATCCTGTGCTTTTTGAATCAGAAAGCGTTTTGTTGCGTGTCCGTGCTGCGTTGAAAGATCAACTTATATTGACCCGTCGCTACTTTTACCCTGCGCTGAATAGGCTTAATTATGTTAAACCGCAAAGCGTTCCAATTACGGAAGACGTAGCCAAGCGAGTGCTATGCTTACCATTGTATCATGACCTTGAGTCTGAAATTGTTTCCAAAATAGCTAGGATCGTCGGTGAAGTAATCGAATAATAAGACATGAGTGACACACCTATGAATAAAACATTGGATAGATCGGTCACTGCCTATAACGGTGGGATTTTGTACGATTTTGATAATGAAATTTTATTGAATTGGTATCCTGAGCGAATCATTGCCTTGTCAGGTGAGGCGAAGTCTTTATTAGAGTTAGGATTGGGTCATGGGTATTCCACCGCTAGATTCGCGAAGCATTTTAAACGACATGTGGTGATAGATGGTTCGCCTGCCGTCACAGTCCATTTTAAGCAAAGATTTCCAGATTGTTCAGCGCAAGTAGTTGAGTCACTCTTCGAAAGTTTTGACACCACTGAGATTTTTGACTTGATTGTTTTGGGCTTTGTTTTGGAGCATGTGGATAATCCCGCTTTTCTCATTTCGCGTTATGCAAGATTTTTGGAGCCCGGTGGGACACTATATGTTGCCGTGCCTAATGCCGAAGCCCTTAATCGAAGGCTGGGGCACATTGCGGGCTTGCTGCCCAACATCGAAGAGCTATCGGGCAATGATGTTTTGCTTGGACACAAGCGCTACTATACTGTTCGTACATTGAGAGAGGACGTGCATAAGGCAGGTTGTGAGATTGCGCAATTGGAAGGAATTTATCTCAAACCGTTTACGACCAAGCAAATTTTGGATTTGAAGCTAGACCATCGGATTATCGACGCATTATGTGAAGTAGGAATTGGTTATCCTGAACTTTCGTGCGGAATACTAGCCCAAATTCAGAGGATGCGATGAAAGTTCTGATTGTCGGGGGTCATTCTGCATTAGGGGTAGCACTCAAAGTTGCGCTTTCTGAATTCTGTGAGGTAGTGACCGGCGGCCGGAATTCTTGTGATGTTCATGTTGACTTGGCGGAAGGTCCAGAGGAGATGGAAATTCCAACGAATCTGGATGTTGTTATAAATACCGCGGCGCACTTCGGAGGTGCGTCGTATAATCAACTATCAGACGCAATCAATATTAATGTCCTTGGGACACTAAGGCTTTGTGAAAAAGCCGCCAAAATGGGCGCAAAGCATTTTATTCAAGTTTCGAGCATTTTTGCATCTATTGGGCAAGGTTTTGCTTCGTATTCACCATATGCTTTGACAAAAAGATATTCTGAGGATGTGGCGGTGATGCATTGTGCAACCAACTCTCTCCCGTTGTGCATCGTGCGTCCTTCTCAAATTTACGGTGAGACTGAAAACTTCCGTCGACATCAGCCTTTCTTGTATCATATTATTGATCAAGCTCAAGCTGGCAGAGATATCATCATTTACGGTAGCCATGACGCTTTACGAAATTACATTTTCATCGAAGATCTCACGGATGTCTTGCGCCGAGTTGTACAGCTGCGTCTCGAAGGGATCTACAATTGCCAGTATGTACAGGATTATTCTTATTCAACTGTTGCTAATGCCGCCTTTGAGGCGTTTGGGCGCCATGGGAAGGTCAGCTTCGATATTACGCGAGACGACCTTGCTGATAAGATCTTCCATAAGAACTTCTCGCTTTATGAGCGAATCGGTTTTTACCCTAAGATTTCTATTCAGGAAGGGTTAAATCGCATAGCATCTTCGAGAAGGACAAAGATAGACATATGACAACAATTTTGGTTTCGGGAGCCAGTGGAATTATCGGTTATGGAATTTTGCGTTCCCTGCGGAAAGTCCATGAAAACGTGACGCTGATTGGCACTTCCATCTATACGGGAACTATCGCTGAACACTTCAGTGATATTTTTGAAGTTGCTCCGAATACAAATGACGACGGCTATATAGGATGGTTGGATGCAACGATTCGTAAGCATGCAGTGGATTTAGTTGTCCCGGGAATTGAGATTGATATGTACAAGTGGAGTGAGAATTTGCATGAAATGTCAAAAAACAGCCGCATATTCGCGCTGAACAGACCGGAGTTAATCGCCCTTTGCAAGGACAAATGGGTTTTTTATGGACACCTGGCAAAACTCAATCCAGCATTTGTTATAGATTCGTCATTGGATGACAATTTTGATCTTCTTGCTGAACGGTTCGGCGTTCCGTTCATATTGAAACCGCGTCATGGGCATGCTGCTCGCGGAATAGTGAGGGTGGCAGATCGGACTGTATTTCTGGCCCATCGTGAGAATATTGGTAAGTCTTTAATGTCGCAAGCACTTGTGGGAAGTGACGAGGAAGAGTATACTGTTTCAGTCTTTGGTGATGGAAATGGCGATTACTGTGCGCAAATAAGTTTGCGCCGTAGGTTATCAAAGGATGGATATACGGACAGGGCGGAAGTTGTGAAACTCGATGAGGCGCAAGATGTCTTGCGCGAACTGTGCCGCTATTTTCGCCCGCTGGGACCTACAAATTTTCAATTTAGAAAACACGCCGGGGCCTTAAAATTGCTTGAAATTAACCCGCGCATCTCTTCTTCCACATCTATGCGAACTGCTTTTGGCTACAACGAGTCTGCGATGTTAGTTGATTTTTTTCTAGAAAAGAAGTTGCCGCGCCAGCCCAAGCTTAGATATGGCGAAGCGGTACGTTATGTGGAAGACTTAGTTTCGTATAAATGAAAATTGGTCTCATTTCTGATATCCATGGCAATTACGAAGCATTACAATCGGTCTTGGCGAAGCTAGATGCGCTGCGCGTGTCGCAGGTGTATTGTCTTGGTGATGTCGTAGGCTATTATCCTCAGATCAATGAGTGTTGTCAGGAGCTCATAGGGCGTGAAATCCCCACAATAATGGGCAATCACGATTGGTATATGGTGGGCGGAGGCTTCTGTCCGCGCTCCAGAAGTGTCAACGATTGTTTGACCTACCAACGCAAGATTATTACCGCGGACAACTTGAGCTGGTTAAGCCAACTTTCGTTGCATAGAAGAGTAGGTAAGCTGCATTTGGTTCACGGCGGTTGGTCGGATCCCATTGATGAGTATGTACAACCTACTGCTGACTATTTTCGTAATATTGTCGGCAAATTTTTTGTTTCAGGGCACACTCATAAGCAGATCTTATGCGACTATGGCAGCAAGGCTTATTGCAACCCCGGCTCAGTTGGGCAACCACGAGACAAGGACCCGCGTGCTGCTTTTGCGACATTCGATGGTCGATTTGAATTACATAGGGTCACATACGATATGCATAAAATTTTCGAGATGATGGAAGCCGCTGGTTTTAACGACTATTACTATGGATGCTTGAAAACCGGTGCAGAGAGTTTGTGTAAACTGTCTTAGCAGCACGGAATATGTTTTCATGGAAAAAATTGGGTAGAGTTCTTGATCCCGCCTCAATACCAAGTTCAACATGGATTCGAGAGTTTGCGCAGGCTCCTTCAGCCTTGGTGCTTGACGAGAATGTTCGAGTCTTCTTCTCATCTCGTACATCTCCCGATAGTGCCGGTCAGTATGTAAGCCAGCTTGGTTACGTCGATTTAGATCGAAAAGATCTTCGTTGTGTCAAAGCATTGGCTCCAAATCCAGTCTTACCGCTCGGCCGCTTAGGCACCTTCGATGAATTTGGTATCTATCCTGCTTCTGTCATTCGCTACGGTGACGAAATAAGACTGTATTATGCAGGTTGGACCAGATGCGAATCGGTCCCGTTTAATGCTGCTATTGGTGTCGCCGTCAGCTGGGATAATGGAGAAACTTTTCAACGTCTTGGTGAAGGACCAGTGCTCGGTTATAGCCCAGACGAACCCTTTGTTATCGGGAGTCCAAAAATTAGAAGATTTAAAGACATGTGGTACCTTTGGTACGTCGCGGGCGATAAGTGGCTACTGACCGATACTCGTTCAGAACCGGTATACAAGATACGCATGGCCTACTCGAGTGACGGGTTGAACTGGACTAAAGTTGGCAAGACATTAATTCCTCCCGTCTTGAGCGAAGAGGAATGTCAAGCAAGTCCCGATGTCACCTTCTTCAGAGATAAGTATCATATGTTTTTTTCATACCGGTATGCACTGAGATTCACTCAGCCAACTCGTGGTTATCGTATAGGCTATGCTTGCTCGGACGACCTTTATAATTGGGTGCGTTTGGATGGACGAGCCGGTTTGACTACGTCGGGGTCCGGATGGGACTCGGAATCTATAAGCTATGCTCATTTGGTAGAACTGGACGGTAAACTGTACGTGCTTTACCAAGGGAATGAAATCGGCAGAGTCGGTTTTGGATTAGCAGAATTAGACACTTACTCGGGGGCTTAAGAAGAAATGTTTTGGAAAAAATTGGGGCAGATATTCGATCCTTCGACCCATAAGCTTCCTAAGCAGTGTACGGCTTTCGCACAGTCGCCCCAGGCCTTAGTCTTTGACGATTTTGTGCGAGTATATTTCTCGACTCGAATGCTCGACAAGAATGGAAAATATTTGAGTCTGGTAGCTTATGTCGATTTCGATAAGGATTTTAAATCAATTAGGGCTGTCGCCCAAGAACCTGTCATCGCCTTGGGAGGACCCGGATGTTTCGACGAACACGGCATTTTTCCGATGAATGTTCTTCGGGACGGGAATAAGATAATTGCATACACGACTGGATGGAGTAGAAGAGTCTCTGTATCAGCTGAGGCATCGATTGGCTATGCGGTGAGTAACGATCAAGGGCTGACATTCGAGAAGCTTGGTCAGGGCCCAGTACTAGGTGCTTCGCTTCTTGAGCCCTTTTTGGTCAGCGATGCTTTTGTATCCAAAATTGGGGAGCGATACTATATGTGGTATATCTACGGATGTAAGTGGTTTTGCGATCCGTATGAAACTGAGCCACAAAGGGTTTACCGCATTGCTCAGGCACAGTCGGTGGACGGAGTTCATTGGCAACGTGACAGTAAGCAGCTTATCGAGACTGTTTTAGACGAAAATGAGTGTCAGGCGCTTCCAAGCGTGATTAAAATTGATGATTGCTACCATATGTATTTCTGTTATCGCCACGCTACGGGGTTTAGATCAGGAAAGCAACGGAGTTATCGGCTTGGCTATGCCCGTTCGATGGATTTAGTCAATTGGATTCGCGATGACAAGAGGGGAGGATTAAATCGTTCAGAAAGTGGCTGGGATTCCCAAATGCTTTGCTATCCCCATATATTTCGATGCGATGAACAGATCTATCTACTCTATAATGGCAATGAATTTGGCAAGACGGGTTTCGGTATGGCGCAATTGGTCGAACTGTGATTTTAATATAATTTATGACCGAGCTCCAATTTGGCGACTTAAAATATACACTTAATTTCGATGTCAAGCAGAGATTACAATAAAGAATGTAAAGATAACGAAGTGCGCAAGTATGCCTATCGCTTTGACTACGAAGTGATGCACCCGTTTGTGCTTCGCACCATTGCTCCATTTTTTAGAGCTGGGAAGGCTCTTGAACTTGGCAGTTTTCAAGGTGATTTTACCGAACGAATTTTGGGTCATTTTGATGAGATCACTTGTGTCGACGCGTCTTCGGATGCTTTGCGCATCGCTCGTAGTCGCCTACCGAAGAAGATCAATTTTGTTCATGGCCGTTTCGAAGATTTAGTGCTGCCGTGTCGATTTGATAATATTCTGATGATCCACGTTCTTGAACATGCGGACAACCCCGTTGAAATCTTAAAGCGGGTGAATACAGAATGGGTAACGGATGATGGTAGATTTTTCTTGGTTTGCCCCAATGCTAATGCTCCTTCACGACAAATTGCTGTTAAAATGGGACTAATTACGCATAATTCCGCTGTAACCGCTGCCGAAGCTGCCCATGGTCACAGAATTACCTATAGTCTCGATACTCTTGAGCGCGATGCTCGGGCATCGGGATTTTCAGTGTTATACAGAGCGGGTGTTTTTTTTAAGGCCCTTGCTAACTTTCAATGGGATAGAATTCTTGCTACGGACATTGTTTCAGATGAATATTTGAAAGGATGCTATGAATTGGGGCAGCTTTATCCCGAGCTTTGCTCTAGCATTGTACTCGTTTGTGAAAAGGGAAAGTAATGGTGCTATTTCCCATGCCAGTCGGAGAATAGATTCCGGGACGAGGGGGCAAGAGATATGGAAAATCGTGCAAGTCATTGCAAGCCGGCGCGAAGAATGGTAGTTCCGCCACTCCGCACGTGTAAACAGGATGGCGAGGTAGTTTCCCCGTGGACTGGCAACCCATGGTAGGTCAGCGTTTTGTTATGCAGCTTGTGTCGTGACTCTCGTGCAGTGTGGTCTTCATGAGGGCCTAGGACGGCAAGCTACATCGAATAAACATGTGTGAAACGTGAGTATCATTTCAGTTTGTTTTCCAGTTTATCAGAATGCCGGTTCGCTAATGCCGCTTTACGAGCGAATTGTGGGTGAATTTGCAGTCCATTTCCCGCATCATTCTTACGAATTACTGTTCGTAAATGATGGGTCGACAGATGCCTCTCTAGTAGAATTATTGGCTCTAAAAGAACGTGACGCGAAGGTGCGGGTTATCTCTTTTACCAGGAATTTTGGTCAAATGGCTGCAATTCTGGCGGGTTGGCAATATGCGCGCGGTGAATGTGTGATTAACATGGCCGCAGATTTACAAGATCCACCTGAGCAGTGTGTTCCTATGATCAAGGCATGGGAGGAAGGGAGCGAAATCGTCATTAGCTATAGACGAACTCACCAAACTTCCTTCGCCAGGAAATTAACATCACGTATTTTTTATTGGTTGCTCTTGCCAAATGTTCCGCCTGGTGGATTTGATTTCGCCTTGCTCGACCGAAAAGTATTGAATGTTATAAATTCTTTGAGCGAAAGAAATCGTTTCTACCAATATGACATTTTATGGACTGGTTATAGAACTAAATTTATCCCTTATGACAAGTTGCGGCGGAAAACGGGTAAATCGCAGTATAATACTGTAAAACGGTTCAGGAATTTTTATTCTGCATTTTTGAACGTTAGCTATTTGCCGATTCGTTTGCTCACAGTGGTAGGGGGAGGCTTTGCTGTCAGTGGCTTCTTGTACGCCTTGACTATCATTTGGGCGTACTACGCGCATATGATTCCCTTCCAAGGGTGGGCACCAATTATGATGCTATTGCTTATTATTGGCGGCATCATTATGTTCATGCTGGGAATACTTGGCGAATATATTTGGCGAATCTTAGACGAAGTTAAAGGTCGCCCAAACTATGTAGTTGACAAACAACTTGACTAGATGTCGCCCAGAAGAATCATCGTTTTTCTAAATATTGTACTAAGTTGCATCTTTGCATTAGCAGCGGGTTCGATTATTGAGTTTGCTCCAATCAACCCAGATGCGGGTGCCTACTTGCGTGCCGCGAATTATGTATCCAACGGATTGGTCCTTTATAGGGATTTTAGTTGTGGATACACACCTTTCGGAATATTTACTTTTGCTGTTATTGCCTGGGTGAGTAATCGAGAAGCTGATTATTCCATCTACCTATCGATGTTAGTCGTAGTTCAGCTTATTACAGCGTGGATACTTTATAAGCTCCTAAGGATAATTACCAAAGACCCCAACTTGAGTACCCTTGGCGCCCTGGCTCTTCTATTTATGACGTTCTACTACGAAGGTACTTACATCGTCCTCGAACCGTTTGTGGCTCTACTGAGTTTATTTTCGTTCTACTTGCTCGTTCGTTACCCCATTCAAGGTGTCTTTTTCTCAGGGTATTGCAGCGGTCTCGCGTTTCTTTACAAGCAGTTTGGATTATTTATTGTTCCCTGTTTGCTGTTATTAACTTTGCGTAACTCATTCAATATTGAAACTAGAATTAAACGAATACTCATTTTTATAATCGGATACACAATCCCCATTATTCTTTGTTTCTCGGCCTTATATATTATCGGTGGTGTATCGCCTGTCGACTTATTGCATACGCTGTCGGGTGGGCACTATACCGGGTTCTCTTTTGACTGGAAAATATTGGCTCGACTTACCCTGTTACTTGCGCCTGTCATCGTCCCTTTGCTGTGGATGGTAGCTTTGCCAATGCCAAGATGCGTGTTTGAAATTTTAGTGGCTGCGTTTGTTGCACTGATTGCGTCGCTGCTGCCCCTCTATTTCCGTACCTATCCTCACTATATAATATTAGCCGCGCCATTCGTAAAGTTGATTGCCTTTACCGGTATCTGGCAACTCATGCAGAGCTCTCTAAAAAGAAATAGCCTCAAGCTAATCTATTTTGCTGTGATGTTTAGTATTCTCGTGATCTATCCAATTTGTGTAACTTCTCTTTCTTTCCAGTTCCAGAAATGGCAACCGAGAGATCAACAAAGGTTCTTGGCAAAAGATCTAGATGACAATATCCCACACGAATCCTCGGCGTTAGTTTTTGCGGACCCTTCGCTTTGCTTTCTTAGTAAGAAGCTTAGAGACCCAATTTTGACCACCATGGGAGTTGGCTGTGGGTTTTATGAATCTGTCTCTGCTTTGGCGATGCCCGGTATTCTTGATGTTGCCAAGGTAATCGTAATCGATCCAAAAAATCATGAAAGATTCTTGGCGCTCAATGAGCGCATGACTAGAGAGGGTCTGGATATTCAGCGGTATCTTAATAGTAATTTCTCACTAATAAAATCAAATAACCGGCGCGTTCAATTATGGATTCGAAAGAACGCCGTTGGTAAGGACTAAGTCAAGCGAAGCTAGAATTTTGAAATTGCTCTTGCAGGTTTTTAGCATCCCCTCCGCCGCCCAAAGCCTTGGCGTAAGCTCTGCCACCTTAGACATGGGGGTGGAGTCCACACACGGAAGAGATAAGTTACCGCGAGCTGATGTGTGTGCTAGAAGGGCTGCAGTTAAAGAAGTTGCTATTTTCTTTACGAGAATGAAGAGAAAATAATGCATCAGGAAAATTATTGTGCTACATAATTTTTGTGTCTAGCGAATCTTCATCACTCCCTGACAACTTACCAAGTGCGCACGCAATTATTTTTGAAGCAAAGCAGTATGAACCGGAACTAAGTGATAAGGCGCTGGAGTATATCCGCCGGCTTTACGATATCGAGGAAGTGGTTAAAGATGCCTCTTTGGAAGAGAGGCTAAAGGCCCGGGACCGACATTCCCGTCCGATAGTGGATGAGTTTTTTAACTGGCTGCGGGCTGAGCAGCTGACCAAGGCGCTTTTACCATCTAATGCATTTCTCAAAGCTGCCAGTCACGCGCTTCGCGCCGAAGCAGAGCTACGCGTATTTTTGGGCGACCCGGCGGTTCCCATCGATAACAACAAGCTTGAACGTACCTTACGACCTATCCCTATGGGGCGCAAAAACTGGATGTTTTGTTGGACTGAGGTTGGCGCCAAGGTGGTGGCCATAGTGCAATCCTTAGTGGCAGCGTGCCGGTTGCATGGCGTGCGACCGTTCGATTATTTCGTAGACGTGCTGCAGCGTGTAGACTCCACCCCCATGGCTAAGGTGGCAGAGCTTACGCCACGGCTTTGGGCGGCGGAGTGGAATGCTAAAAAATTGGAAAATTCGCCTGCGCAATAACGCGCCTCAGTGACCGCTTACGGCTGCTTCGCGGGGGCTGGCGAGTTCGCGAACTATGAGAAAGATCAGAATAGCATTGCAAAAATTATAGGCCAGACAAAGTGCCCATTGCTGGCCGGGGGAGATCGACCATATTATGTCTATAACACGAAGTGGTAGCAGCAGCCCCAAAAAGTGGTGGCTAAATATGTCGCGATATGGGATTCGCCCGATGGCCAACTCTTTCGCATGGTAGATTAGTTGGGCTAGGTCGGTGGTAAGGTAGTCTAAGTTAAACCACCACATAACGGATAACACATTCATGCAGGCAACGATTAACCAGAAGAGAGCCCATACCGCAGCCTTTTTCGTACTTGTTTTCAGTATCTTGGTTATCACTGTTTATCTGATAAATGCCGCTAATCAACGATTAATTACCTCGAACTTCGGCCTGCTTAGAGTTCAAGACTTTACCTATCATCTCATACTAATCGACGAACTTTGGTCGAACAAGATTGGGAGTATCTATACATTGCAGTCGCAAATTGACGGCTTAACGGCGTATTTTGGGTCTGTGCCTAGTGGCGTAATGCCGGTGGGGGTTGGGCCGGTTGCTATTCTTGTATGGTATCCCTTTACAGTAGCGCTGCACCTCTCGCCTCAATTGGCCTATGCACTTTGTCGGCCTTTCATGCTTAATACTTCTTTACGGGTTGCTCCGGGTGACGCGCTGCTCTGAGCCTGTCGGGCTAATTGGGCATGGTCCGCTGCTTTTAATTTTGCCGTTCATTTTTTCTTCCCCATTTGTGCGGGCGGTTATGCTCGGACAGAGCTCGATTTTTGCGGCGGGGCTTCTACTACTTCTATTTTACTACGCTACTCAATCAGCCACTATAACTCGGGATCTGGTAATGGGTTTTGGTATCCTGCTTCTTGGGATTAAATTCCCTTATTTACTTTGTGGAGCTGCCATATTGATTTTCGCGAGGCGTTTCAAGGCGCTGATGCTGGGCTTAACGTTTTTATTGGTGGCGATGACGTTTGTCTCGGCGCGGTGGGGGATCGGGATACTTTGGGAACACCTTGCAGCACTTCGGGCTTACTCGGGCGCTGCTTTTGAAGGCCCCTATAAATTCTGGTCGTTAGATTTTATAGACTGTACCTTTATTCGGGTCTTTGCGCCTTTTCTCGGAATCCGATTGGCACAAGGCCTTGCGAGTGCCCTGAGCGCGCTCCTTATCTGGGTGTGCTTGGCGAGTTTGCGAGCTTTTGGTGTGGAGGTAAACTCGCACGCCAGGGCGTTGCGAGGACTTATTTATATAATGGCGGTGTATTTGCTGTTCAGTCCATATATCGGGCATTTTGAGGAGTTCTTAGTTATCGTGCCGGTAACGCTCTTGATGGTGGAGTCGCAAAAATTGTTTCATTGGGTCGCATATAGCAAATGCTGGCTCAGTCTTGCGTTTTGTTTCCAGGTTTATACTGTTTTGCCGAGTTTAGGGTATAACTTGGTGGCTTGGTTGTTGAAATGTGTTCTTTTCGGTTCAATACTACTTTTGGATCGAAAACTAATGCAGTATGCAGCTCCTAAGACCTCAGATTAAATCCGATCGGCTCGGGAGCGAACCCGCAATTTCCAGCCAGCTCTACCATCGTGCCATGACTTACTGCTCTTTCGAGCACAATAAGATTTTGATTTAATACTCTAAATGATTTTAGAGCTATGTTGTCAGCGCACAAAGGCCTGGGCGGTCACGGTAGGAATATTCATTCTGCTTATCATGACCGCCTTCCTTGGGATTTCTAGCTTTCGTAACCATTCTTATCTCTCTTACGACATCACAGAGATGATTTATCACGCTCTGGTAGTTAAGAGCGGGCGTATTCCTTACGTCGATGACGTGACCCACCATTTCATGGGATATGTTTTTCCGCTGATGTTCTTAAATTCGCCGGACGCGGTCTGGTGTTTGAGTGCCAGTTATATATGCATCACAGCGCTTCTAGCATTTATGCTGGCCAAAGAATTAGGTTTGCCAAACGTTCGCGTCTTGTTAGCGACGGTGGCAGTAACTATCGGTTGGCTGTATGGATGGGTAGGATTTATTTTTGAGCTTCAAAGCCAGGCGTTGCCGCTAATATGGTTGCTTCTTGTGAGTTTAGCGCGAGCTTGGCGATTGCAATCATCTAGGATGATGGCAGGAGCGGGTTTCTTGCTTGGAATTATGGCCGTGATGGACCAACGGCTTATTCTGTATGGGTCGATGATGTTCTTACCACTCTGCCATTCAAGCTGGCTTAATCGGAAGCGTGCCGTTGCCACCGCGATGGTTTTCGTGGCTCTCGTGCCGAGCTTAGCCGGGCTGTGGCTCTACGCACACGGCGCACTTTGGAGCTGCGTTCAGCATGCCCTGATTTTTCCATTATCGATGCGTAATAAGGGTGTTCCATTCTCAATTCTCGAGTTTTTAAAAAAGGGAGTTGATGCGGAGCCTATGGCAGCTGCGCTGATTGGAATCGGCTTCCTAATTTGCCTCGCAGTTCGTGCCGTTCCAAAGCCTTACCGAGTGATTTACTTATCAGTAACTGTGTTAGGGCTTATCTACTCAGTGCTTGGCGGACGCTACTATATTCATTATCTTTTGGTGCTTCAGCCCGCTGTTGTCCTGAGTACTGGGTTATTAGCGTGCGCCATTTCGTTTCGTTACCTGAAAGGGTTACTCTTCGCCCTTTGCGGCAGCTACATGCTATTCCCGATCTGTGTTGGAATTGGCGCGGGCAGGTGGACCTTGCCGGTGGACGATCTAGTCATGCGAAACGCGGCTGAGGTAGTGCGGAAAAATTCCGACTTCGGCGAAGAAGTTCTCGTTTGGGGACCAGCCCCAAGCATCTATTTGTATAGTGAACGCCGCACTTCTTTTCCTGACATGGGACTCTACTCGGCTTTGGGGGCCAATTACGAATCTAATCAACTTGAAGATCAAGGGATTGACCCTCAAATGTCTGTGCTGCTTAAAAATTATCTGACCGACACTGCGCCGATAATATTTGTGTATTATGAGACCATGCGCGACCGTAATCCGGAATTTATTGGACCTGCTAGCAACTCTTATGTAGGGCATCCACTGGGACCACCGATGAAGCAGATGGATTTCAAACATTTGCCGCACTTAGAATACGTGAAGGATCTCATAAGTAACCGCTACGAGCGTGTTGCCACTTTTGAAGGTGAGTTTGACCGTGCGGAGGTTTATAAGTTAAGGCCCTATGTCGCGCCCGGAATAATTAATGGGCAAACTTCGTAAAACGGTCATAGACTTATCTAACCTAATAGGTTAAACTACACTTACAGGTTAGTTAATGGATAAGCGTCGTTGTAGCTACAATTTAGAAGATATCAAGAAGACTTTCCTTGCGGTATCGGGGTTGCGGATGACTCGCACCGCGCATATATCAGCCAGGGCGCTTGGGTTAAGAGATGAGGATGTGATTTCTGTGATTCAAAATCTTAAATCCGGCAACTTTTATAAGTCGATGACGACTTATGCGGATTCGCGAGTGTGGCAAGATGTGTATCATGCTCGATTTGGTCATTTAGCCTTGTATGTAAAGTTCATGAAAGACGAACGCGGCCATTTAATAGTTTCTTTCAAGGAAAAATAGTATGAGAAAATGTCCCTTCTGTAAGAAAGGCCAACTGCATCGCAAAACAATTCAAGAGACCTTCAGGTACAAGGGCCACAAGCTAAAGCTTGCTCAACCGGGCGAATACTGTAGCGTTTGTTCCGAGGGGGTTCTTGATGCGGAGGATCTCAGGGTGACACGAAAGTCTTTGCATGACTGGCAAGCGGGTATTGACGGCTTTTTGACTTCGGACGAGGTCAAAGCTATCCGAAAGAAACTAAGGCTTACCCAACAACAGGCCGCCCAATACTTTGGTGGTGGAGCAAATGGCTTTAGTCGCTACGAAAGGGGGGAGACTTTGCAGATGCGCTCCACGGATAATCTTCTTCGTCTGCTCAATCAACACCCCAATTTGTTGGCCGAATTACCGAAGAGTAAAGCTGCTTAGATCGGTAGCGCTGTTCAAGGCGCCGGGAGAGGAGCGGTGGTTGTCATGCCCTGGGATGTATAGGCATCAACGGGCGTTATCGATCTAACTCATACACAATGGCCCCATCATACCGCCCAGCCATCTCTCCTATCTTACGATAGCGCAAGCCAAGCACCTCGCGAAGTCTTCTCTGATTTGGCAGCTCCAGCCCGGCCTGCGGATACGGCACGCTGGGCAGGCTCTTTTGTTTGAAGAAGGTCGGGTCAGAGAGCACGGCGTTGGAGTTAACTAGATACTGCACAAAGAATTTTGGGGGCGAGTCGGTCATTTGCTTTTCAAACTTGGCGACCATAATTGAGTCGGTTTGCTGGGTTATATTGGGATCGGAGGTGAAGTTCCCGCCCACAATTGAGATAAATGAGATATCTTCAAAGGGGGAGAGGGAGTTGGTGAGCAGATAGAATTGGGGTAGGTAGCCCCAGATTAGGATTTCATCCTTGGCGGTGCGTTCGGAGTGGGTTAGTTCTACTAGGGCGTTTAGCGTTTCTGTTTCTGGTTGTATCTGGACTTGGTGATACTTTAACCCTCGTATGATGGGGGCTAGACTTGCCAAGGTTAGGGCGGTAATTAGAGATACTTGATAGGCACGCTTGGCGTAGCTACCAAGTTTTGCAGGGCTCTCCCACGCTAGCGTTAAAAACAAGATTATGGCTGGAGCTAAGAAGAGCGCATAGTTGATGTAGTTTCGGCCGCCCATGCTTGCAGCGCCTAGTCCCGCTAGCGCTAAAGTTATGGCGAAGATTTTGATGTGTGTGCTGATTTTGTGTTTGGTGAAAACAAAGAGAGCATAGAGAGATAGTATTAATTCTATAGGGTGCACGCAGCAAGCCGCTTTTAGTAGTTCGTAGACACGGGTTCCAAAGGCCGCGCCTAGATTGGCGTTTCTTTGCAGTAACGGGAATACAATGGTTTGGTGCCAAAAATCAGCCAGGGCGGCGTGATAACTTAGATACCAAAGGGCGGATACTGGAAGTATGGCCCAGCTTCCGAATACGGCTAAATATGAACGCGGGGAGAGACTTTTTCTGGTGAAGTAAAGACTGAGCAACGGTAGCGCATTAAAAATTATTAGACGCTGATCTAAGGTAGTGAGAAATCCAAAGGCTAGCCCCATCAGGCACAGATGCGCTTTGGAGCTTTTTCGATGTGCACTAAAGAGTGAAAGCAGCGCTAGCCAAAGAAAGGGCTGGTAGATGGCCTGATTCTGAAAGAGATTTCCTTCCCAGTTTGGGAACCAGCCTATTGTTAGTACCAATATTGCCGCTAAGTTTGCTTGGGTGGCGGAAGCTATCTGTTTAACGGCGAGATATGCAAACAGGGCTGCTGTTAACTGAAAGACTACCACCCAGGTCCAAAATCCTATCTCACTAAATTTCAGTACGGCGTTGGCGAGATAGAGTGGGATTAGGTACCCCAGGAAATGATGGCTGAATATATCACGGTATGGGACGCGGCCGGCTACGATCTCGCGCAGATGGTAGATGGACTCGGCCGCATCGACGCAACCGAAAGGG
>CAZVWV010000001.1:64667-75340 GCA_964631745.1 uncultured Bdellovibrionales bacterium | reverse complement strand
GCCGCGGGATTCTCGGCGGCCAGAGCTGTGCCGATCGATCCGCCCCAGTCATGCATTACGAGAGAAAACTTTTCGATCTTTAAGGTCGATAGTAGATGTCTAAGGTGATCGATGCGGTGTCTTGCTCTAAAGCGCACGCCCTTCGGGCGGCTTGAGAGGCCGCAACCGATAAAGTCAGGGGCAATGACTCGGAACTCGCTTCGCAAGCTTGCAATCAAACGGCGATAATAGAAACACCAAGTGGGATTCCCATGCAAGAGCAGCACTACTGGAGCCTGAGGAGGACCTTCGTCTATGTAATGCATCTGGTGGCCGTCTATATCGACGAAGTGAGATTGATATGGAAGCAGCCTGTTTATAAAATCGGCCGAACCAGGTGTGAGTGGGAGTACCATTCAAAACACCCTTTACCACTGAATAGCGGTAAAGATTCCGTTAAGGCCGCTGCCGAAAGCGGTGAATAGAACTTTATCGCCGCTGTTCAGAGGCTTTTCGGTAATGCCAGTCACAAAGGCGGTTGGAAGCGCTGCCGAAACTTGATTGCCATAGCGCGGATAGACAATAAACTCCTTCTCTTGCGGGAGTCCCATTTCGCGGTAAAACGCTCCATTAATCTGCTTTCCAACTTGATGGCAGAAGATGTGCTGAATGTCATCGGCTGTCCAGCCGAAGCTCTTGGAGGCGTCAGGCCAGATGCGGCCGCCAAGTTTGGCGGCGGATGAGATAATTAATTGTGAGTCCGTCTGCATGATCGGAGTTAATCCGGAGTCAGACATGGCTGCGCAAAAATCGCCGTTTCCAACACAAAGTTCGCTATGTTGGGTGGCGGAGCGAGAGACCGCCCCTTTGAGTTTATGCCCGCGGGTTGCTATGGATTCATGACATAAAACCATCGAAGCGGCTCCGCAGCCCAGAGTAAATGTGGGTAAGATCCTAAGTAACATATCGCGGGTGATATCTTGGTTCTTTAAGAGATGCGTCACGGTAGAATCAATGATAGTTGAAACGGTTTCAGCTGAAACCACAACTCCGGCTTTTACGACACCGGTTTCAATCAGATTAGCTAAGGTGAGAAGTCCGTTGCTAAAACCGATACAGGCGTTGCTGATATCCATAGTCACGGCGCGCTCATCCAATTCGAGAGCGCCATGCACAAGCGCCGCCACAGCCGGTTCAAAATAATCGCGCGTAACAGAGCAGCTAAACAAGGCTTGAATATGTTCGCGAGCGAACCCAATCCCATCAAGCGCAGTGCGAGCAGCAACCGTGGCCGCCTGGCTGGGTCGCACGCTCTTATCCCAGAAGTATCTGGTTTTTATGGCTGTGAGTTTTTCCAATGTTCCAAACGGAATCTCAAGTCTTTGGTAAAGCGGTGATAGTTTGTCTTCAAGCTCAGCCGAGGTAACTTGATGCGGCGGCGTGTTCAGGCCCCAGGACTCGATGCAAACATGATTGAATTTATATGCGACCATTTTTTGTAATAATACCTAAATTTCCGGGGTATTCTAGCTGTTATAGCGCGCTGTCACAAGGGCATTTGGGCAAAAGCAGCGCTAAACGCCTGGCGGCTTTTCAGTCGGTATTAGTCGGGATACCGCTCCAAAAGTCAGCCGCGCCGACTTTGACTAGCAAACTGAAAATCCTTAATATTCTCTCCATAGTCAACTAATAAAGGATTTTAAAGATGGCCGGTGGGGCGAGCTCTACAAGTGTTCCAAATCTGGCGGGATTACAAGCTTCAGAACCGCAACCTGCCACCCCGACTCAGGAGAGTCCTTTGGCCGCGTGTGTTGGGCCGGCCTTGGTTCCATTGAGGTCTTTCTCGATGCCGAGCAGTTACAATTTTAGTGGCTTGCCTCCGGTAGTGCTCCAAGGCGAGTTTGCGCTTGGGTTAGACATGGACGGAGTTCTTCTCAACGATGCGAACTACCATGAATTAGTCGCCCAGGTTTTATGTCATCGCTATCATGTCGATATCCATCTTAATGATATTCGTAGTGCGCGAAAGAGTGGCGTGGATATTTGGGACTTCGCAATGGAGAGAGTTTGGGAAACTCATGATGTGCCAGATAATGAATTGCGTCGGCAGTTGCGAGAGATCGAGAAATACTCACAAGGGCATTTGCGCGATCGGGTTCTCATTTGTCCGGCGGCATTAGAATGGCTTCAGCAGTTGCCGCTAAAGGTATTTATCGCCACAAATAGATCAAATGACCCCGCCTTGCAGGGGCTTATAGAATTAGGCCTGGACCGTCTTTTACCAGCCCTCTTTTGTCAGGACGATACTCATCGCATTAAACCAGAAGCTGACATGATTGTCAGTGCCGCCCGAACCCTTTCAATTACGGAGCGCGTAATTTTCTTAGACGATTCCGCTGTCAATCAAAGTAAAATGGCAACTAACTCTGCCGCTCATGGCATCGAGATGCTGAAATTTGGAATCTTGCCTCCCGGTTACGGGTACAGTTACAAGTTGGAAGGGTCTCTGCGTAAAGCTGGGGCCCTTGCTGTTATGCCCTCGATCAACCATTTCTTAAAGGACTTGGCTCTCAATATGTTCGGGGACGTAAAAACATATCGGCGCATAAAGGAAAGTATGCGCCAACATCATGCCGCACTTGAACTGAATAAATTTGGTCCTAAGTTTATGAAGCAGAATAGATTAGCGCGCTTAGGAAATCCTTAGCATTATTCGCCCACAAGTTAACCAATCAGGAGTTTCTCTGAGAGGTGGCGGGGCGATGCAATAGCCCCACCCGCGCGGTAATCAGGCCGCTTCAGTACCAGAAAGTTTTACAGAAAATTCCAACTTGATCCCAAGCTGATCAAGAACCGCCGTCAGACTGCTGAGTCGTGGGTTCCCCTCCTTGGACAACATATCATAAAGGCTTTCGCGGTTTAGCTGAGTTGCATTAGAAAGGGCTTTCATTCCACCTTGGGCTTTAGCAATATTACGAACACCTATTAAAAAAACATCTTCTCCTTCCTCAAGGCATGCGGTGAGATACCCAGCCGCATATTCGAGATCTTTCAGCTCGTTTAGCAGATATTCATCATAATCAACCGTTGGCATACGTTTTCTCGTTTTGATAATCTTTCCAGTAGCTTTTTGCTTTTTTGATATCTTCATCTTGAGTGCTCTTATCACCTCCACAAAGAAGGACAACAAAAGTATCGCCTTCTTGGCCTAAATATACTCGATATCCTGGGCCAAACTGAAGTCGTAATTCAGTTACCCCTTCGCCCACAGGCGCATGATCACCGAGATTTCCAGAGCGAACCCGATCGACTCTAGCCTCAATCTTCTGTTTGCCTCTCAAATCTCGCAGGCCTTTAATCCAATTTACAAATGGAAGATCTCCGTTTCGCCGTTGATAAATCCGTACTACTTTTGGCTTAACTTCCATGTATCTTTTAGTGTAGTTCATTGGCTACACAGCTGTCAACCACTTTCAGTTTTGGGGCAAGAATTTAGTCTTTAATGGGTGTAAGAGGCATTGGTCTTCCCCCGCCTTTTGTGAAATCCTATCTCCCAAGGCAGCAAGATTTAATTATGATTTTAGTTATCGACAACTACGACTCTTTCACATTTAACTTGGTCCAGTTACTCGGTCCACTATCTGATTTACCCATTCGTGTTATTCGAAACGATCAATTTTTGCTCCAAGAAGTTCTGGCCTGGCCGCTTAAATATGTGGTCATTTCCCCCGGGCCCGGAAGACCCGATGATGCCGGCATCACTCTAGATCTTAGTCGTGCGTCTCCATCCTCCCCCTGCCCGCTCCTGGGAGTTTGCCTTGGGCACCAGGCGCTTGGGCAGGTGTTTGGTGCAGAAGTCATCCACAGCCCGGAACCTAGGCACGGGAAATGTTCACAGGTGCGGCATAATAACCAGGGGGTATTTTCGGGGCTGCCCTCACCGTATAGAGCCATGCGCTATCATTCCTTAGCTCTTGATCGGCGCACACTCGGCCCGGAACTTGAAATTTGCGCCGAAAGCGACGATGACGTCATTATGGGCATTCGCCACAAGACCCGCCCGCTTTACGGAGTGCAGTTTCACCCCGAGTCATTTATGACGGAGTACGGCAAAGAGCTGATGAAGAACTTCCTGGAGGGCGCATGAGCTTTGATGTGATTACGCAGCTTATAGATCAAGGCATCGCAAGGTACGGCGGCCAGCCTGGGTTTTTTGCTTGTCAATCAAACTGGGGCATAGATTCAGAACCGAAATGCTACATGATGCTCGAACCGGTTGCTCAGGCGATTGGGTTTTTAGACCGCTCAGAGATAGTTAGCGCTGACGCGGCGCCTATCGAGAGCTTCGAAACATGCTTTGGGGCGCTCGACAAGCTGAGTTCGTTTGATCATGGTGGGGTGCCTTACGCCAGTTGCTTTTTGAATTATGAGCTCCTGCATGCGATTGAGAACGTGCCCAACAGGCAGGTTTCTAACGAGACGCAGCTTTATTGCGGATTTATCTATAGACGTGTGGTTGAGATTTCTAGCGATGGCGCTATGCACGAGCGCAGGATTAGTTTTGCTGATTTTCCTGAGCCGTTTTGGAAAATGGGGCAATGCGAGACAGTTCAGGGCGGGCAACGCCCGCCGGCGGACTCACCAACGGACTCTACTGTTCAGACACGCTCCTCTTTCACAAAGCAAGAGTATTTGAGTTCTGTTAATCGCATTAGATCGCTAATCAGAAAGGGCGAAGTTTACCAAGTAAATTTAACGCAGATGTTTTCCGGAATATTTCCAGAAACGTTCGTCAACCTGCACGCCGCGGCGGCGACAGTCTGGCGCGATTTGGTTAATAGCACGCTGCCAAGTTACGGCGCCTTTGCTTGTTTGGCACCGAATAGATTTATCTTAAGCGCCTCTCCGGAGCTATTTTTGCGGGCACATGCTGGAAACCTATTTTCATCCCCCATCAAGGGCACCTGCAAACGCGGGCCAGATCCTGATACCGATATTTGCCTGTCCCAGACTTTGCTCGCCAGTGAAAAGAACTTGGCCGAACTAGCCATGATCGTCGATCTGATCAGGAACGATATGAGTCGCGTCGCTTTGCTCGGCAGCGTGGAGGTTCTGGCATACCCGCGCCTTGAGACTTTGCCGTACGTACATCATCTGGTTGGGGACGTCTGCTCAAGTCTAAAGCCAGGAGTACGCTTGGTGGAGATTCTTAATGCGCTATTCCCGTGTGGCTCAATTACAGGAGCGCCGAAGGTCGCCGCCATGCGATATCTGAACGAGCTGGAACCCAGTCGGCGCGGGATTTACACCGGGGCAATCGGCATTATTGCGGGGCAGAGAGAATTCCAGTTTAATGTGGCGATAAGAACTTTGGAGATATCTTCCCATGGTTATGCCTTTGGAGCAGGCGGCGGAATTGTGTTCGATTCGGATGCCGAGGACGAATACGAAGAGTCTCTTGCAAAGGCGAGTCCAATTAGAAAGGCGCTTTACGGGGTGTCGGCAAAGGGAGAGTAGAAGGCACAACTCGCCAGCACAACGCCATAGTGATCCCCGGCGCCTGGGAAGCGCCGTCAATTCTCAGGAAAAAGCATTGGTCGCCAGAGAAAAAGAGAGCCAGAAGCAAAGACGAAGAGCTAAGCGAGGCTTATAAAGACCTCTACCTAACTCTCTTCGCCAACTACCACTGGTACATACTTCCGCCGCCATCCTGATGCTCAACGCAATACTGCGCATAAAGCGGGTTACGGGGGTCGCTGCAGATGTCTTCCAGATTCATCTGAGCCATGCAGAAGCGGGCGGTAACCGCCAAAGTAACGGTTAAGATCAAAGCAAGCACGATTAGTTTCTTCATACAAATACTTTTAAAATATTAATGTACAAGTACTGTTTGAGTACGAATAACAGTGGCAGCAAAATGGCAAGCACTACTTATTACTATTAACGTATACAAATCATGGTCCGAACCTAAACCAAACCAGGTTCAAACGAGATCTCAACAGGAATCTAGCCTAAATTTAATCATTAAGATATTGCTTTTTCGAGTTCTTTTGAAATATACGCTCTTCCTGCTGCATTCTCCCTAAAAATCTGCGTTTTTTAGGCCTTTTTTTGTATTTGCTCAAAAACCCCGGGCGAAGCAGGGATATTAAGTAGCGCCGCGTTTGTAATTTACCCGGGGGTTTTGAGCAGCTACCTTTTTTTGACCCGTCCGCGAAGTCGGTTGAGGCCCTGTCGGGCATTTGCGGGAACCAAGTCTAGTCGGTCAAAGTTTTAATCCGGACTAACTTTTAGCCTTAGGTTAGCACTTTAAATAATGATATAATGCCGTTCGATGGCGGCCCCTTTTCCTTCGTTTAGGATCTTGTTAGCGCTCTGTTTAGGATTATTAGCGTTCCTCGTAGTCCAACTTTATACCGGAACTTCTCCAGACATTACGGCCGAGGTATCAAATTCTAATTTGCGCATCGCAGGCCTCACTCAAAGATCGGAACCGCGCACGTCAAAAGTCGCTCCCCGCTCGCGAGAGGTAATACCTGTAGCAGATGAACCTGCGGCGCGATCTGAGGTACCGCGGCCGGTTCCAGCAATCGTTAAGGCAACAGAATCCGCGTCGACTGTAAGCGGCATTAGAATCTCCCAGATCTCAGAGCTTGAGCTCTCGAATATCCAAAAATTTCTGACTTTAGATGACGATCAAAAAGCGCGTCTCAGAGAGAAATTCGCAAAGGAGCTCGCCGCCGGGCACGATGTAGTCAATATTCAGAGTTTAGATGATGACCTTAAGACTAGCGAAGCTGCCGGCAGCGAGTCTTTGCGGGACATCTTGGGCGAGGACGCCTTCGCAAATTATCGCAAAGCCCGAGACGAAAACGCCGAACAAGGCAAAGCGCGGAAAATGGAGAGTAGTTTATACTACCTTAGCCGGAAGCTATCGTTGAACACCGATCAAGAATCCGCCATGCTGCAATCTATGAAAGAGGCAGACTTGGCAAGCTCGGATATCGAGCATCAGATTAACGAAAGGCTCAGCCGTGTAGTCAGACTCGATACAAGCGCCACTCCCAGCGATCCAGTTGCAAAACAGGCGCTACTGGATGAGGTTCATAAGCTAATAGAAGAAAAGCTCGCCATTCGCCGCCAGACCATACACAATTCGGCGCGCGGCTTTCTCACAGATGAGCAATATGAGGCTTTGATGGCGGTGGAGTATTAGGGGGCAGCGCGCCGCTCAGGAATAGACCGGTGGTACTGTTTGAACAAATCGCACCCGATCTAGCGGGAGTTTATTGAACCCCCGCTACGTATTGCTAAGTACGCAAAATTGTAATACCCTAGTAGCATGAAGACAATCACTGTTAAGATACCGCCGGACGTAGATGCTAAGTTAGAATGCACGGCTGCGCAGCTAAAGAAGACTAAATCAGTTCTTGTGCGCTTGGCCATTCAAGAACTACTGAATCAACCGGACCTCGCGAGCAAGCTTTCGGCTTTTGATATGCTTTCAGCGCATTGCGGCAGCTTGGATAAGTTGCCAAGAGATCTCTCGCACTCTTCTAAGCACATGATTAGCTATGGCAAGTGAACTGGCCATACTTGATACCGGAGCGATCTTGGCCTTTCTTTCGCGCCGAGATCGATTCCATATGTGGGCCGTAGCTGCATTTAAGAAGTTACCCGCCAATCTGATTACGTGTGAGGCCGTTCTCTCAGAGCTGTTTTTTCTGTTGAAGAGCTATCCACCCGGGGCAGAGTCCGTAATTCAGATGCTTCAAGGCGGATCCTTAAAAGTTCTCTCTCTGAACCAAGAGTTAGATTCAATTACCAATTTGATGCGGAAGTACAGCGATGTGCCGATGTCCTTTGCTGATGCGTGTTTGGTTCGCATCGCTGAATTAAGCACGCGGGGGATTGTAGTAACCTTAGATTCCAACTTCAAAACTTACCGTCTGAAGAAGAATCAGAAAGTTTCGCTTATGATGCCGGACTGAGCCTCTCGCTAGATGTCGATAACTTTAGAAAACGAAAGGATCCTACTTCAGCTTGCACCGGAAATCGGCGCAAGTATCGTGAATTTCTCTTACAAGAAAGGCTCGGAAGCAGTTGCGATTATGCGTGCCAGCACTTCCCTGCCCTGGCTCAGAAAGGTTGTGTATTTGGTCGAGAGCACTTCGATATAGGTACCTTGCTGGAGCACCTCTGCCTTGTCGCAGAGCTTGGGCACTCCAGAAATCACGCGCTCTATGGGCAAGAATCCAAAGTCTACGCCGTCAAGATCTGCAAGCTTTACTTTAGCTTGCGGCATTACTGAGTTAAAGCCGGTGATAAACCTCTGAAGCTCAATCTCGGTTGGCGGCGCGAAGTTTTCTTTTTTGCAGGGCTCGTAAGCTGTGCCTATTACAGATCGGGTTCCTCTTGGCACGACGAAGTAAAGCCGCCCCTCTTTTGATTCCAAGCCAAAGGCGTATCGGCTCTCAATTTGGCGTGATAATGCGATGTTAAAGGCTTTGCACCAGGCCTGCGGCCGGTTAGAAAGGACTCTAGCCGTTGTGCGCACATCCTCAACCCAGGCGCCTGCTGTGTTAACTAAATACCGCGCTTGCGCGTGTTCGCCGTTATAATCTAAGTCCCAATTTAGGCCCCTTGAAATCTTCGAAAGATTGGCGTTGCCAACTACTATCACGCCCAAGCTTTGCAGCTCAGAAAGCAGGAACGAATGGAAGCCCTTTTGATCTGCAATCAAGGCGTCATGCCACACCAGTGCGCCGTTTAAGGCCAGGGCTGCTAGCTCGGGAAATTCTGCTGAAACCTCGGCCCGGCTCGCCACGAAGGGCGCGGGTATAGCTTTCTCTTGTGTTGAGGTAAGCGCGCAAAATAGCAGACAGCCCGCGCGCGCGGGCACTGGGCTTTTAAGCCCCGCGCTGCGTAAAGGCATTATGCACTTTAGCGGAGTAATAAATTCCCGCGCCCATTTGAGCAGGTGGGTCTGGTCGGCCAAACTCCTGTAAACTCTTGAGAGCTGCATCTTCTGAAGATATCTAAAGCCGCCGTGAATAATGCGAAGGCTGTTAGCGGAGGTGCTTTGTAAGGGTTCGGCGGAATCTAGTAGCAATACTTTCTTACCGGCACGAGCAGCTTCGAGCGCCACGCCCACGCCCGAGATTCCAGCGCCGATTACGGCGCAATCATAAATCTGCATGCCAGGTCAACCTCCCTACCTTACTAACGGCGGCCAACGAAATTTCGCATCAAGCGTGCGCGCGTATCGCGCCGCCACTCGCGGAATCTTCGACGCAAACTATTTAGCCAGAAAAGCGAATATCCGCCGCTTCCCAACATGAAACGCAGGGCCACTGCCCTAAATTTTGGAAGATAACAAAAGATATGGGTTAGCATGTGCGCTTCTGTTTCAACAAACTGCAAGCCTTTGTGCTGGGGAAATTCGAATCCAGGCTCGGCATATTTTGGAATGGGCTTGCCTTGGCGCCTGTGGGTTTCAATTACGCGAAAGGCGCGCCAGCGCTTCTCTGTGGCCATCATGCGATTACAGGCCAGGGCTTCCTTCTCGGTCAGGACTACGTCCTTGATCCGTCTTGCTTCAACCAGCTGGTCAGACACTTTAAGACCGTTTTGGGAACGAATCAGCCCAAAGCTCCAGCCCTGGTGAAAGTTTACATGATCTTCTGGGGGCGCAAGCCAAGGGTCGCCCACGGAGATATCTGCAAATTCCGCTAGCCCATCGAAACAAGTTAAGCATCTTTCGGGTGTATAAAGTCTGTAAAGAATATTAATTACTTCAATTGAAGTTGGTCTGTACCCTTTTTTGCTTCCAAAATAGACGGGATAAGAGCTGCCGTCTGCGAGCTGAATCTCGGGCGCGCCTGGGTGCTTGCCGATGCGTGAAGTAAACTTGACGGCCTGCTTCCCCTTTTCACCGAGGGTTTCCCAAATCACCTTAAAGGCCTCGTGCTCAATGGCGGCGTGGCAGAAGAGTCCGATGGTGAAAACTATACGCTCTTTTAAGTGGGCGTCCAGTTTTCGTGCCTTGATAAGACCGTGAATCTGGCACGGGAGCCCAACTGCCGCGTAGCGACCCGGCACTCGCCGGACCTCTTCGAGCGCTGAATTGGTGGGGGCGATGGCGTATTTTGATTTCATGGCCGAAAGCAGATCTTGCGGGGTGCGCGCGATAAAGACCTTTCCTTTCCAAAGCACATCAGAAGCCGAACCGATCACAATGGCACCATCTATCTGTTTGGTCTCCAAAAGGTGCGTGAGGATCTCAGTCACAAGTCCACCGCTGGTCGAATGCTCTCGTAAAACCGGATTTAGGGAATGGGCCACCGTGGCTTTTAGAAAGGGACCGTGAGTATATTCAAAATCCGGATCTTTCTGGTAGAGCTCCTGATACGCTTCTCGAAAATTGAATTCATCACCGGGACAGACCTTTACACAGAGATCACAGTCCGTGCATGAGGAGAGATTTTTTATGCGGGGGTATTCGTTTGCATCGAGCGCCAGCACTCCGGTGGGGCAAATCCCCACGCAGCTTCCGCAGCGGTGACAAAGTCCGCCATCTACAATCTTGGCAAGGCTCCGGAGCGCGCGCGGGGGGTCGCTTGCCTCGGCTACGGGCCAGCGCATGGGCGCGAGGAAAGCGGTGGACTGGTCGCCCACTTCTTCCATGCGGCGCT
>CAZVWV010000001.1:22008-64657 GCA_964631745.1 uncultured Bdellovibrionales bacterium | reverse complement strand
GCAATAAAGATTCCTCAGGAAGAATCCTAAGCGAGGCTTTGCCTTTCAAATTATTCGCAGGTGCGATCTGATTTAGTGTCGCGTTCACGGTGAAGTCAGTCTACTTTTGCGCGCTCCCAATGTCCAGATTATGGCTGCCATAAAGAGCGGAAGCCACAGGAGCCTCATGGCGGATTCAATGCCGTAACGATCAGCGAGATTTCCGACCATCGGGCTTACCGGCAGCGCACCCAAGAGATTCAGTGCCAATATTGTAACGCCTTGAGTTAGGGCCACATGCAGCTTTGGCGAGGCCAACACTATTACAGAATTGACCGGGGAAGTGCCGGCAAATACTAATAGCTCGGCTATGAAACAGAAAATTAAAAAAGATGTGTGCTCGCGAAAGAAGAATGCACTCGCGAGGAAAGGCACTGCCAGAAAGGCTGTCAAACCCACGAAGGTCAACATACTAGGGATAGCTTTGCCACTCTTTGCGGCAAGACGCGAAGCCATGCGCCCGCCAAAGAATGTCCCCGCAAATCCGCTAACGACTAGGATTATTCCAAAATAGGTGCCGATGGCAGATTCCGAAAAGCCGATCTTAATTCCGTAAGCGCTCACGAAGCTTGCCACGCCGTTTAACGCCATGGCCTGAAATACGTATCCGCCGATTGCGTACCAGAGAATATTAACTTTGGTGATTTCTTTGTAGCCGCTGATGAGGCCCGTGTCATGAGATTCATCTTGCCGCAGCGCAGGCCGCTTCTCTGCAAGCAATAAAAGAAACGGCGCCAGTAACAGCCCGGGGACGCCGCCCAAAATGAAAGCACGGTGCCAACCCCAATTTTCGGATACCACGCCGCCTAATACAAACCCCAGCGCCGCGCCCACCGGTATGGCCGCAAAGAAGAGCGAGAGCAGGGAGTTCACCTTGATGGGATCTTGGGTGCGATCCTTAATGAGTCCCGGTGCGATCGACGCGAAGCTAGCTTCCCCTATTCCGACCAGCACCCGTGAAAACAAAAAAAGCTCAAAGCTATGGGCATAGGCCGAGAGCAAGGTAGCCACGCTCCATATGGCAACCCCCAGCGCCATCAGTTTGGGGCGGTTGAAACGATCTCCCAGGTAACCAAAGATGGGCGAGAAGATAATATACCCCGGAACGAACGCTGACATCAGCCATCCCGCCTGCGCTTGAGTGAGAGAGAGATCGGCCGAGACCGAAGTAAGCACCGCCGCCAAGATGTAGCGATCCAGGTAGTTCAGCGTGTTGATAAGGGTGAGAAAGAGTACAGTGTTTAATGGCATGCGCGTGTTGGGTTAGAGGGTACCGTAAGTTGAAGGAATGCGCAGCCGGGGGATTGGCCTGGCTGGGGCTGGCGTGGCAATTGGGCCGCGCATGGTCTCTGAGAGGATGCGAGGCTCGGGCGACGTAAATCTCGTTTTATTTAATTGTTCTAGTGAGATAGCTTCCGCGAGCGAGTATTCGGGCCAAGAAATGTCTCTGAGAATTTGCGCGGAGAATTTGCGCGGATAGAGCCCGCGCGGCCGCGGCCGGGTCTTGAATTCGACTAAGTGTTATTATTTTGATTAAATACACATGAGTTACTAATCGGGCATAGCTTAGTTAAGATTTTTTAAGATGGCTGGCTGGGTAGTTTTGCCAAGGAGACACTGATGGCGGGTGATATTGTTGTTAAGGGGTTGAATGAACCTGGTCAGACGAAAGAAGCGTCGCCTCACCCTGATGAGTCGCCAACAGCCCCACCGACAACAGATGCGGCTTCCCCGCTGGCTAGGGCAATTGGCCCAAAGAGGTTTGATCAATTGCTTCTTTGCAGTGATGGCCCAGTGATTGCGACGAGGCCCGAGGCAGAACAGCTCGCTGCGATTCTAAACGGGATATTGTGGACTGGCGATTAGGGACCAAATAGCTAACCCGCGCAAACCCCAGGCTTAGCTCTTTAGGTAATCATCCCTTTGGCGCCTATTTGCGGTCCCCGGCGTAGCACCACCAAACACCCCGCCCAAAATTCCTACAAGCGCGCAGCGCTCACGCTCTCTCCAAAAAGCCTCGGGCCACTACCCCGCCCCCGTAACCCCCTAAAATCACTCCCCCTCGCAATCACCAACCCCGAACAAATATTCGAATTCCCACAGCCTTCACCCTATTCGCCTCTTGGCACGCTTTTCGTATATAGGCGGGTGAAGTTTGGTTCAAAGCTGATTAACTTACTGATCTCGCAGGGATTGCGCCGGGGGCTGGCTGGCTCCTTTCAGACAGGGAATGTCGTTCTTACAGTTTTTGCTTCTTTTTGTGAAGCATTGCTGTCTAATTGCAGAATAACTATAGTAACTTTTACGCAGAGATTGAGGTAACGGCATGTCTAATAACATCATTGAACGTTTGTTTAATTCTTTCACTGATCTTGAGAAAGCTATCGTTTCCGCCAAGAGTACTTTAGCCACTAAGCCTTCTGTGCCTGAAGAGATAATCACTAGATTGAACTCTTATGATGGCATTTTAGCCAAACAGAAGAACTTGGCCCATTCGCTTTGCACCCATATTAATTCCGGAAATTGGGATGAGGTTGCCCGCATTGTTACGATTATTAACGGTCTCTCGGCCATGATTCGTGACGACGCGCGCGCTATCTTGACTTCGCTCTCGGTTAATAGCGACACCGCTATTACTGACAAAGTCAACTTCTGCTGAAGCACTTGCCACTTTCGCCTGAGGCCTGGACTCGATATGATCGAGTCCAGGCATGCATTTAGATCGCTCCACTACCATTAAGACCACAACCCAAACCGATCGCGGCTTGGCGCTGCTCTTGGTGATCTTTATCATCGCGCTCGCTAGCGTTTTGGTAATTAACCTAACTTACTCGACCACGCTGGGCGCCAGATTGAATGCGCGCTACGTACGCGCCGTGCAAGCGGAATACCTTTTAAAGTCGGTTTTGAATTTTGCGCGCAAGATGATCGTGTCTGAGCTGCCGGGACCGGACGGCGCCCCGCAAGAGATGTGGCTGCCTTTTAAAAACGGCGCGCCGCTGCCTTTGGAATTGGTGGGAGTATCCGAGCCCAATACCAGAATCGAGCTTGAAATCAGGCCCGAAGATTCGATGATCCGCGTCAGCCAATTCAACGTAAGCTCCAACGTTCAGCGCTGGGGACCGGTACTGTACCGATTATTTGTAAAGCTAGGCTTTGATGACGATGATGAAGCCGACCAGTTCGGCCAGTTTAAAGGTCGGGCCTTTAAGTCTGAAGATCTGGTGGGGATTTTAATCGACTATCAAGACGCCGATAAGGACTCTTTCACGGCCACCAGTTACGCGCGCGGCCTTGAGAGCGAGCTCAAAGAAAATGTCTTTGCAAACTCCGAGATGAAGAACAAGAACGAGCTTCGAAGTTTGCCCGGTTTTACCGCAAAGCGGCTGGAAAAGTTGATGCCATATGTGACGGATCAGGGGAGCTACAAGATTAATATCAACACAGCGCGCTCTGAGCTGGTTCAAGCGCTAAATCAAAACATTGACGATCTGATGATCGAGCGTTTAGTCGAGGAGCGCACCAAAGAGCCCTTCAATCGCAAGGGGAATTACCAGGCAAGATTGCAAGATATCTTCGGGGCCACCATATATAATGAGATTTTTAGCATGATCACGGTCGAGAGCTCCCGCTTTCGCGTTATCGCCAAGGTCGATTACGGCGGCCAGGTGCTTTACTACTTGCGGGCTGTCGTTTTCAAACAGCCCGGGGTCGGTTCTGGGGATGCGCTGCCTGAGATCAGCAGTTTAGAACTTTTCTAGGTATTTGCTCAAAAACCCCGGGCGAAGCGGGGATATTAAGTAGCGACGACGACTCATCGGCCGGTGGTTATAGTGGCATTATCGTTTAGGGCGTAGCCACCACCTGCTCGCACCGGCTGTGCTGCCTATCGGCCTAAGAATTTGTGCCGCTACGTGGCATCGGCCGACGAGTCGTCGGCGCTCCATAATATTCCTACTCTGCGCCGCGTTTGTAATTTGCCCGGGGTTTTTGAGCAGCTACGTCACCGCCACCTTTCTGCCGGACACGCATGGTAGTGACGTCGACTTAGCTTGCTCGCACCTGGTGCTGCCTATCGGCCTAAGAATTTGTGCCGCTACGTGGCATCGGCCGACGAGTCGCCGGCGCTCCATAATATCCCTACTCTGCGCCGCGTTTGCATTTCGCCCGGGATTTCTTAACACTGACGTTTCTAGCTAAGGTTTTTCAGTGCCAGGCCTGGCTCTTGCTTTTTTTTGCAAAATAAGAGATAAACACCGGACTTTGTTACGATATTAGGGGTACATTTATGGCTCGTCAGTGCGCGCTTACAAAACGTCAGAAACAATATGGTCATCGGGTGAGCCATGCCAACAACAAGACTAAACATCAATTTGGCGTAAATCTTCAAGTTCGTAAGTATTTTATTCCCGAGCTCAATAAGTCTGTACGGCTCAAGCTCACTACGCGCGCTATCCGCACCATCGACAAATTGGGGTTGCAAGATGCGCTTAAGAAAGAAGGTTTAAAACTCGCTGACGTTATCAGCTAGTGTAGCTCCCCTTTCCTAGCTGCGTTTAGTTTCTCTGCATTAAGTTTTACTGCATGGAAGTTTTTTGAGATGGGTTCCCCGGTTTCTACGCAGTCTTTTTCAACTGCCTGTCTCAAACCGTCAGGATTTAAAATTCCGAGCCGTTGGCTAATTGGAACGAAGATCTCGCCGCAATTTTTGCATTGCGCTACTACTATAATGCCCTCTGGGGTCACCTTAGTGTTGTCCGTGGCAAAGTGCTGATCATCATTGCCTTGCGAACCACAACCCGGGCATTGAATCTCATCCACAAAGGTTTCTGCTAAACCACGCAATCTAAACTTCAATCCCACGCTTTTTCTCCCAGGTTCTTTACTAGGGTCAGTTGTCGGCCATCTTCGCTATAAAACACGTCGTCCATGACCGAGTGCATGATCGATAACCCTCGGCCATAGCAGTAGAGCTCGGATGCGTTCGGGTTTTGTGGATTGGGCCGGCGAAGTTTGGCGGGCGGCGGTTTAAAGCCTCGGCCCTCATCACGCAGAGAAATTTTTAGTTGGGAGCCCGTATAATGCACATCTACGAAAAGCTTCCTACTTGAAAAGTGTGGGTCACTCAAACGTGCCTTCTTTACGACCGCATATCGGTCGATACCGCTCTTGTCGATCTCTTCGCGCCAGGCTGAATTTAGTTCCAGATTGCCATGATCTAAGCTATTGGTGATGGCTTCATCGAAAGTTAGCTGTAGTTTCAATTTTAGGGAAAGGGTTATACGAGCCGCTCGGTACAGCTTCTCTGCGATCACAAGTGGCAACTTGTGTCCGGCCAACTCGCCGGTCTGGAACACATAACTAGTAAATTCCGATAGCGCATTCTTAAACTGTTGCGAACCAAGTTCGTCGTCACGGCGTGAGTTACAGGATTTAAGTACCGTGGCTTCAAGTGTGATTAGATCGACCGGCTTGGTGATAATATCTACAACGCCATGCCGCAAACACTCGATCGCCCTTTCTGCCGAGCACTCGGAAGTGAGCGCCAACAGGGTTTGATCAGGGTTCTTATCCCTTAAGGCGTGAATGAACCCGCTACCTTCGATTGCAGGCATTTCAAATTCAGCTATGACAATATCGAAAGAGCGCTTCTCAAGAGCAGCCAGGCCCAAGCGGGCATTCTCCACTATCTCATAGCTCCAACCAACCTGCCGAAAGAAGCTCTCCAGGGTAGAGCGCACTTTCGCGTCTTGGTCGGCAAGCAAAACATTTGGTGGTGACGTATCAATATTCATGTGAAGGTAGAAAAGCGTTTCCCACTCCTCCCCCACCCAATGGCGTTAAGCGCTATTGGTCAATCGGTAGAAGCTTATCGAGCATTAGAAACTCAAAAGTCTCTTTTACGAAGCCCGTGAGCGGTTTAACCATTAACACGCCATTGTCGGATTTTAAGCGCTTATAGCACATCAAAACCTTTCCAATGCCGTAACTGTTAATGATCTGAACGCCGCCAAGATCTAAAACGATTGTGCGCTTTCCCTGATCGTACAATCTGTTGAAGGCCTGGCGCAGAGCTTCTCCCGATGCCTCGGAATCAAGATCCCCGCTGACTTTTATTACGCCCTTATTACCAACTATTTCAGTTGAATACTCATCCATTATTTTATCTCCTCCCACCAGAGAAAATTTAATACAAAGAGTTTATCACTCTCTCCCTAGCTTATATGACTGTATCGACACGGTACTTAGGGAGCTAAACAGTAAAATTTGGCGATTTTTATGTAAGCCTGGGCTAGTTAACAACCTGTGCTGATTCCAAAACGTTGTGCCACACTTTTCCACTGTTTCGGACCGCTTAGTACTAATATAAATAACTATATATTCCGATACTGCATGGGGATGGATATCTAGAGGACAGGTATATGGCAGGGAACGCTCCGGGTGAATTTGATGGACGTTTGGCGCCGGGCAAGGACTGGCGTGAGATTGTCGCATGGGTCGGCGATTTGCCGCCTATGCCGCATGTGGCTTCACGCGCTATCAGTATGGTGGAAAACCCCGATACCACGGCTCAAGAGCTCACAGACGTGCTACAAAGTGATACAGCGCTTGCGGCGCGCGTCTTAAAGATCGCAAACTCCGCCATGTTTTCAAGACAGCGCGAGATCACTACGCTTAACCAAGCCATTATGATCATCGGCTTCAAAGCACTAAAAGGTATTATAGTTGCGGCCACCCTGCGTCAGATTAATAAGAGCTTCGGGCAACTTGAAAAATTGATCTGGGAAAATTCGATGTGTACCGCTATGTGCGCTTCTCTGATTACCAAACGGCTTCGTAAGCGCTACGTGGAAGAGATCTTCCTCTTGGGGCTTTTGCATAGCTTGGGACAAATAGTGCTCCTGGCACAGAGCGAAACTTCGAAAGATTACAAAAAAGTGCTTGAAAAGATTCGCGACGAGCATTCAGATTATGCAAGTTCGGAACAGGCGATTTTTGGTTTCGCGCATCCTTTAATCGGAGCGCTGGTAGCCAAGAAATGGAATTTCTCACCTGAAACTTGTCAGATAATCTTGCACTATCGAGACACAATCGAGACTGGCGCGCCGGAGTCTGATTTGGAAGAAAAGACGGCCATAGTGCAAATTTCCGATCTAGTTTCGCATGCCGCCGGAATTGGAAGCCCCGAAGGTTACGTCAGCGATATCGGAGCGATCGTGACGTTGGCAAAACACTTGGGTTTCAACGCGGACACGGCACAGACCGACATAGAAGCTATCATCAATGAGACTCAGGAGCAGTTCAGTAAGGAACGGCACGTTTACGATTAGTTGATGGCTACTTCTTTTCTTTGTTAGCTTCTTGAGTGGCTTCTTTACTCTCACCCGTGCCCCCTTCGGCTTTTTCATCGCTCTGTTCCCAGAGCGCGTAGCGCGTGGAGAGGTTGGGATTATCGAAGATAACCTGCACGCCCTTTCTGTTGCGAATATTCACAAACAAGGGAGCTTTGAGATTGGCAGTTGTCATGCGCGCGTCTGGTCTTACGGTTACTACCACCAGGACGGCATATTCATCGTCGTCTTTAAGATCTATATCGCGATCGCCGTAAGGTGCGCGGATCTCAAAATGCGCCGCCAAAGCGCCACCGTCAATTACCACAAAGGCCAATCCGGCATCGTCGATCGAGTGTAACCATGAGAAAGGCGGTTTATAATCAAGCATGACATAGCGCTTGGCGCGTGGAAATCCGATTAGCCCCGATGGAAATTCAATTACGCTATCTTTAGCGACAGACAACTCTCCGAAGCGGGCGCTCTGAAAAGTAATTAACTCCTGGTCGGTAGGTTTATCTTGACTCACTTGTCCCTACCCTTTTTCTTGCGCAGTACAATTTCGGGAGAGCTGAGATGCGCTCTGGCGTTACCAAGCGCCGCAACTCCAGGTTTCTTTTTGGTGCCATCACCTGAATCGCCAGCCCAACTAACACTAAGCCCCTCAAGCGCAGCATCGGAGACGTCACTAGACTGAGCCGCCGTTTTGTTCTCTTCCAAGATCTGCAAGTAAATCTCCTCTCGGTAGATACGCATCTCCTGTGGAGCTTCGATGCCAACCCTAATCTGGTGGCCCTTAATCTCCACGATGGTGATCTTTACGCTATCTCCGATATACAGGCTCTCGCCTGGCTTTCTTGTCAATATCAGCATCGGGCCGCCGTCCCTGGCATAACTAAATTTACAAACCCCGTAACCGTAAAGATGCGGGGTATATTCGAACCAGTGGATAGACTGGCACTACGTATATGATGATGTAAAGAGGTAAAATTGCTCGGAAAATATCGCTAGATGTACTGCAAAATGTTTAGATTTAGTACTCGGGAAGTCACTTGCAGCGAGGCCTGTAAAGCGTTCTGGGCCTGGGTCAGATTAGAAATAGAAACCGCCGAATCCGCATCCTGAAGACTACTCAGCACAGACTGCGAATTAGCTTCACTTAGGTCAAGCAACGAGGCAGCACCATCCAACCTTCTCAAGCGAGCTCCAACGCTAACTCTTTCGGGGGTGAGATCCGTACCTCTAGCCGTATCGAGCAACGCCATGGCCGACTTTATATCTTGAGTTTGGGTAGTGTATTCGCTCGGGAATGTATACGCGCCGCCGGTCCCATCGGGTTGGCCGGAAGCCGGCAAAGTTTTGTAGCCACTCATCGAGCGCCCTAACCGTTCAAGCGCGAAGATGGCGTTATTAAACACAGTACTACCGGGAGTATTCACGGTTACGCTTACAGAGTCAGTTACATTCACCGTGCGGGTCTGCGATGTGCCGGTCTCGCTATCGAAAGTATAGCGGATAGAGGCGGAACCGGAGGATGGCACGCTGTAAGTTTGTCCGTCAAAGGGCGGATCGTCATCGTCGGCGCCGCCATAAATATATTTCCCTTGATATTTCGAGTTGGCTAAACTCACAAGCTGGTCTCTTAGGGCCCAAATTTCGCTCGACATCTGAAAGCGCTCCTCGCTGCCCAAGGTTTCGTTGGCGGCTTGGGCGGCGATCTCCTTGGCGCGCACTAGCACCTCGTCGGACTGGCTCACTATGCTCTCTTGGAAATCCAACATGCCACGCACGTTGCTAATACGGTCACGATATCCTTTGATCGAGGCTAGCGCCTCTTTGTATTTAGAAACTATTCCTGCCACATTAGTGTCCCCGGGGGTGTGCACCTTCAGCCCGGTGGATACTTCATTAGAGTATTTGTTCAGGTTTTCGCGGTTGGCCAAGATCGCCCCGATCAATCCGCGCGCCATCTGACTCTCTGTAATGCGTGTCATATTAAATTTACCACAGTTTCTAAAAGATCCCCAGCTTTTTGAATCATCTTCGCAGATGCTTCAAAGGCTTTCTGGAATTTTATCAGACTTGTAAATTCCTCATCAAGATTCACAGCCGTGACTTCGTCGTACTGATTTGCAGCAACGGTAAAGCTGTCAGCCGCCACAGAGGCGTTCAGTGTCGCACGGGACTTAGCGTTTCCGGCAAACGTTATAGTATCGTTATAAAGACCGTCGAAGGTCGTGTTTAAAGAAAAGGCGCCCTGGGTAAAGGTATAATTTGATGTTTGCAGTCCCGCTAGCGCCAACATGTTGCGGCCATCCCCGGGGGCGTACACAGCCAGAGCCGGTGGGCCCGAGCTCGCATCACGCGCAGCGGCTACATCCCTCGGATCGGTTATCGATAAGCCCAAGATACTGGAGAACGAGGCGATGCCGGAAGCCGTGAGGTCGCTGGTTTCCGGGATGCCGTCACCGTCCGCATCCTTAAGGCCTGAGTAAGTGAAATCAAAAAGACCGAACACAGAAGGGTTGTTACCATCTAGATCTCCTGAGGAAGCTTGATGCCCAACGGTACCGCTATCACGGTCGGGCCCAAGGTATGTAAAGTTTACTGATGTCAGAAGCGTGCGGGTCATAGATTCAATGCGCGAGGCAATCTCTGTAATAGTGCCATCCGCCTGAAACGGGCTGGTGTTAGTGGGATCGTTATAGCCCCGTAAACTCAACAGACCTCCAACTGTCCCGGACCCAGCCTTAAAGACCTGCGTTAAGTCGAGATGGGAATTACCACTATCGCCCGCATAATCATAGACGATATGGCTTAAAATTCCGCCCCAAAGAGAGGGTGGCATCGGTCCCGATACGAAACTGGGCGAAGTTGTTGTCTCCAATTCGCGCGCGTGCGTGCCGTTTACTAAGGCAAACCCATTCGATAGAAAAACTGATTTGGTTCCATCGCTATTATCGATCGTGGTAAAGCTTACCTTCTCAGAGAGGCTTTGCAACAAAACGTCGCGTTGATCTCGCTGGTCCGCTGCCGTGCCGCCCGCGGCTTCAACCCGAGCGATGTCCGTGTTTAGGCTGGCAAGCTGTGTAGTTATGGAGTTGACCGCTTCGACTTCAGTGCGAATGCGATCATCGGCTTCATGCTGTAGGTCTGCCAAGCTGTTAAAGGTATTTCTGATGGATGAAGTTAAATCGCTGGCGCGCTCAATAAAATCCCGCCGAAGCTCTATACTAGAGGGATCGACCGACAGATTGTTAACAGCCTGAAAAAAGGCAGTGATATTTGATCCGATAGTTTCTTTATTGCCGCTCAGATCAAAGAGTCCGTCGACTCTCGCCATAAAGTCATTGACTATGCCGTAGTTATTTTTATCCGAAGAGGCGCCGCGCATAATCTGGGCCAGATAGTCATCCACTTGGCGAGTAACACCGGCAAGCGTGACACCGTTACCGACCTGAATGCCAACATTGCCGCCCTGGGTAGCAGTCTCAAGTTGAGCCACTCTACGAACGTAACCAGGAGTATTTACGTTAGCGATATTATTGCCGATGCTGGCGATAACGGCTTGCTGCGCACTGAGCGAACGCACGGCATTGTTTAAAATCTTTGAAGAGTAATTAATGCTCATATTTACAATTCTCGCTCGTGACAGGGCGGCATAATTTGCCTGCTTGCATCTCTAACTACCCGATCTTGCGATCGCAGACCGCCATACAAGCTTGAATTGCAATTAGCGTGCGCAAATTTATGCTGGTGTTGTATTCGGTCAGGAGGGCAAAATATTCGAAGGTCTCTAACCAATCTCCACAGCCCCTGTGGGCAAGTCGTCGGATTGGCATATTGCCAAATTGTAGCCCTGAAGTCTGCAAAGATTGTTTAGCTTAATATGGTAGCAGTGAAGGCAGTGCGACCGTCCGTGGCCCGGGCGCTCGCGGCCACGCTATCCGCTCCGGCCCCTCCGGCAGTGGGTTTTTATATCACATGCGCAAAGCAGTGGGCCGTCGGCATCGCGCGCGATGCTACACTTCCTTAAGCACTCTTTGGGAGCTGCCTGTATCGATACAGGCGCGTTCTTTAAGGGCGCCGCGGCGAGTGTACGAGCGCACGACGCTCTGAGTGGCTGAGAGAAATATTGAGACTAAGCCGTTTACCATGTTAAGCGAGAAATTAATCACCTGTTTGAAATCTATTCCGGCGCGTTGCGAGGCTAGCATCAGCCCTTTTAGGCGCTCGAGCAGTGGCATGAGTTCCTTCTGATCAGAGGGATGAAAGTTCAAAAGCACGATCTCGCTGAATTTTTTGGCGCGCACCAAGGGCAGATCCTTGATTAGCTCTACCCGCCGGATCTGATAGATCTGCATCTCTTCGTATATAATCTCACGCTGCTTTGTGAGCGCCATTAATTCCTCTGTGTGTTCGGATTTCTTGAGCTGTCGCAGGAGTTCCTTTTCGACCTTCAGTATGGCGAGATATCGCTCATACAACTGGCATTCCTCACTGAGCAGCGTTTTTAAGCTTCGAGTGAGTGCTGGATTTTTTGGCGATAGGCTGCTCATTTTAAAGTCACACTAAGATATTACGATAATATTACGATTCGCTGACTTTTTCCTTGTCGGCAAAAAGAGCGGCGATGGCGAGCTCGTCGTTAACGCCTTCATCAATTTTGGGCACAAGCAATGCGGCATCAACCTGGTACTGCCCGGCTCCAATCAAAGCTTTCAATCTCTCCTTCTTCTCATTACGCTCAGCTTGAAGCTTTTGAGGATCAAGCACCTCTCCGATCTCACGTCCCACAGAGACCTTCACTGTGTCGCCACCTGGCTCGTTTCTGACGCTCTTTTGGCGAGCCTCGTGCACCTCTTGCAATTTGCGAGCTTCAATGGCATCAGCTTCAGGATGCCTGCGCCGCACGATCACGGCATCGGAGCTCTCTGCATGTTGAATCTTACTGCTCTCTGGTACTTTCATGACGCCATCCTTGCTTAAATAACTCTCTAATTAGATGTTTTACAGCCCCGAAAGGAAGTCCACAATTCTCCTAAATTGTTACTGCCCTTCCCGTTTCTTAAATTCCTTTAATATCACATCCTTAATACCTATGCTCTTCCCTTTTGCGATGTTATTGGCAAGCGCTTCATTTAACATATCGCGGTAGCTAGCTTCCTCACGGGAGCCGCTTAGCATGCCGTCTTTGGGAACAGTTTCCCACATGGACTTAAACATATCTTGCAACAAGAGCGCCTCAAAGTCCGTGGCGGCCTTCTCCATCTCAGCCGGGCTTTTCGGCTTGGTATTATTTTCAACCCCCTGCTGAGCGGCACGCTTTACCTTGTGGACATCGGGATCGAAACCTTCAATCTTGCCCCAGTTCATCTGGGAATATGGAGAGATCTTACTGTCGCCCATTTCCTGTTACCTTACATGACCACTAATTCTGCATGCAGTGAGCCAGCTCGCTTCAACGCCATAAAGATACTAATTAGATCTCTGGGGGTTGCGCCCAGGGCGTTTAGCGCCGTGACAACATCGCCCAGCGTAACTCTGCCGCCGATAATGCTAAATCCATTCTTCTCTTCACCCACCTGAACATCAGAGTTCGTAACTGCCGCGGTCTGCCCGCCAGTCGAGAGCGCATTGGGTTGCGAGATGGCAGTCTCTGAACGAATGACGATATTTAAATTCCCGTGCGCCAGCGCCACCTTACTTATGGTTACATTTTCGCCCATTATGATGGTGCCAGTGCGTTCATTTACGACTACTTTGGCGCCAATATCTTGTTCAACCTCCACATTTTCAAGATGCGAAATAAAACTGACGGGGTCTTTCATGTCCATGCCGGTCATGCCGATTTCCACCGAGGCTCCGTCGATGGCCACCGCTAATGGGCGACCTAGGTAACTGTTAATGCCTAATACTACCCTGGAGACTGTGGTGAAGTCCGGCTCTCGTAAGACGATGCGCACACGCTTAGCTTGAAAGAGATCAAATGGAATCGAGCGTTCAACTGTGGCTCCGGAGGCGACCACTCCCACGGTCGGGTGATTTTTCTGCGCCGAATCGCCTGTCCCGCCATCAATCGAAAAGCCACCCACGTTGACACTCCCCTGAGAGACCGCATAGGTATTTCCGTCAGCACCTTTAAGAGGCGTAAGCAAAAGAGTGCCGCCCTGCAGGCTCTTAGCATCTCCCATAGAAGAAAGCGTAATATCCAGACGCGACCCCGGTCGTATAAAGGCCGGTAAAGTCGTGGTGACCATCACAGCCGCGATGTTCTTACTCTTCACATCTTGCGGATCAACACGCACTCCCATTTTATCCAACATGTTGGACAAGCTTTTGGTCGTGAACTGCGAGCTATTTCCGTCACCTGTGCCGTTTAGCCCAACCACAATACCAAAGCCAAAGAGCTGATTTCCACGCACGCCCTCGACATCGGCGATATCTTTAAGTCGCGCGGCCTGCGACGTCCCCGCGACCAAGATCAGCAAGCCGAGTATTATTGCAATATGTTTAAGCCGCATACGTTTCTCCACTGACCTTACAACCGACCTTAAAACGGCCAAATTGTTCTTATTATTCGCCCCATCCAGCCGCCGTTTTGCGCCTCGCCTACGATGCCTCGCCCATAGTAATCAACCCTAAGGTTGGCCATCTTGGCCGAGTCGACTTCGTTGTTAGAATTTATATCGCGCGGCCGCACTAATCCTGAAATCACCATAACCTGCTCCTCGCTATTTACCGAGATGATGCGCTCCCCTTCCACTCTAAGAATTCCGGACGGCAAGACTTCTGCCACCATGGCAGAGATTTTTGCTTTCAAGCTATCTTTTCTGTCGGTCTGGCCTTCGCCTTTGAAATCATTCTGCATCGAGGCGCTTACTAGAGAGCTGGTATCTAAGTTTTTATTCCTACTCTTGGCATCAGCTTCAAAGCCAAGCACATTTTCGATAGCGGCCTTGATCGTACTTTTCTCCTTTACCTCGGTATTAGCTTCCTTGGAACCTTCTGAGGTTTCAGAGACAAGGATTGTGATAAGATCCATAGGCTGCCAAGCCCGGTCGTCTCTAAATAGCTCAGTTCCGTTTCGGCTCTCTCGCCAGAGAGAGGCGGCCACACCGGGGTCTCCCAAATTAAGCGGGCCTTTGTAGTCACGAGTTACCGGCGCCGAACTTCTGTATTCATAAAACCCGGGCTGCTGCGGATTTTGCGACGAATCAGCCGGTGCCAAATCGCCTACCGTGGCGTCGGCACCAAGTTGTGAATTGGGTTCAACCGTGCCGCCTTCGTTGGAGACAAAGTTGAGTCGCGCTTTGGCTGCATCGGATGGAAAGCCCAAGGCCGGTGTCAGCATGGGGGCGCCGGCGGCCGCCATCTCTTTTCTAATTTGCTTAGTATACTCAAGCGATGGAATTACATGCGGCGGCTCCTTGGCGGCGCATGCCCAAAGAGAGAGAACACACATTAAAATATACGACTTTCTCATGGCATCACCTCAACTAAACCGGGCTCAACTGCAATTCCTTCAATTATCCTTTTTGAAAGCTCATTCTTAATCTTAATAGCGTGTCCCTTGGGCGCGTTTCCCATGGCGATGCCGGTGGCGCTGGCCTCAAAAGCGCCCTTTCTGTAAATCATTGTCACGCGCGAACCAGTTGTAATTAGCGAAGGCAAGTCTATTTTTGCTTGGCTGAACACCTCTCCCGGTTGAATCCCCTTTACAGTTTCCTTTCCTATAATTTCTGCTTGATTTTTCAACACATCCCGCGCCACCGCGTTAACGTTCAAGCGCGCCATGGCCATGTCGCTTGAATCCAGAGTTGTACCTTTGTTGATCGGGCGGGCCGCCACAGGGATCTCCATCCACTCGTCCACGCTAGCTTCAACTTGGAATTTAGCACTGGTATCATTGCTGCTGGCTACAGCGTTAAACCCTAACTTGCCTGGAAAATGGGTTTCGTACTCACTCAGCTCAATCGAGACCTGGCCCGGTGCGAGCTCAATCTCGCCGGGAAACTCCAAACGTTTAATGACTACATCTCTCCTTCCAGCGCGAAGGAAACTTTCTATAGCGCGTTGCAAGTCTAACGATTGTAGCGCCGAACCGGCGCGAGATACTTTGGTGACACGCGCAAGTGTGTAGCCCACCTGAGTCAGATTGACCCCCTGTCTACCGATGCTGTCTAAGATCTCGCCGGCCATTAAAGACAACTCTTTGCCCGGGGCCGGGCTAGCTGCCACTTGCAACTTCTGCAAGCCAATCACGATGTCATCATCAGCAGGGTTGTTTGAGCTAATTTCTGCTATATCCGAGAGCCGAATATGATCAGTGGTCACCACGGCCTGCTCCCGCCCGATAATATGAATGCGCTTTGGCAGATCTTCAGCCCATAGCCTAGTCGCAAGCAAAATTGTAATCGTTACAAATCCCGCCTTCATATTACCTCTTCAGATTAATGGCTTGATTCAACATCTCGTCTGCCGAGTTAATCCCCTTAGACGAAGCCTCATAAGCGCGTTGGGCCGTAATCATATTCACGACCTGTTCAACTACGCTGACGTTGCTGGTTTCTAGAAACCCTTGTGAGAGTCGGCCAAATCCACTTTCACCAAAGACTCCTGAGATTGGAGAACCTGAAGAACTGGTTTCTTCATATAGGTTTCTTCCTATGGCCCGCAGACCAGCGTTATTAGAAAAACGTACGGCGCTTAATTGCCCTAAGGTTGAGGGCGTGGGACTTCCGGGTTGCCGTACACTCACCTGCCCGTCTTCGGCAATGGAAACGGACAAGGCGTCCGGGGGAATCGTGAGTCCCGGCGAAACGATATAGCCATCTGGCGTCACGATCTGCCCGGAGTCATCCAAGCGAAAGGAACCGGCGCGTGCGTAAGAGCTTGAGCCATCCGGTAGAGTAACCTGGAAAAATCCGTCTCCCTCAACGGCAACGTCTAGCTGGTTCCCGGTTGAAGTAAGATCTCCCTGCGCAAATATTTTTTGCACCGCAGCGGTTTTAACACCCAGTCCTACCTGAATTCCGCTGGGGTTTGCAGTGGTCGAGGACGTGGCCGCGCCCGGTTCAACCACATACTGGTACATTAGGTCTTGAAAGTCCGCTCGGCTTTTTTTGAAGCCTGTGGTGTTGACGTTCGCAAGGTTGTTCGCAATCACATCGATATTAGTTTCTTGGGCGTTCATGCCCGTGGCCGCGGTGTAGAGTGCTCGTATCATATTAATCCTCTAAAAAGCCTTTACCTACGTCGACCAACTTGCGAAATCGCCTGTTGATTCATCTCATCGATAGATTTCGAGGCGCGCGTGTACATGTCGAATGCCCGATTGGTAGTAATCAGATCCAAGACGCTGGAGATTGCGGAGACGTTGGCCATCTCTAAAGAGCGCGGCTCTAGTTCGGCGTCAACTTGTTGCGGAGCAGGCACGCCTGCACCCAATTCAAAACGGGTATGTCCCACGCGTTCGAGGGTGCTCGGGTCATCAAAGTGCACTACTTTGATTTTGCCCACTAGTGTGCCGCCAGCTCTGACACTGCCGTCCGTGCCAATGTTGACATCCGTGCCGTTAGCTACGATCGAGCCACCATCACCGACTACCGGCTCGCCATCTACGGTGACAAGTTCAGCCTCGGCATTGAGGGTAAAATTACCGGCTCGCGTATATTGCTCGCCGTCGGCGGTATTAATAACAAAAAAATCGTTGGCGTTTCTGAGCGCCGCGTCCAAGCCGCTGCCGGTAAACTTGATCGGCCCGGGACTAAAATCGGTCTGGGTTTGAATATTTGTCACACCGGGGGTGCGCTCGTGATCCTTGGCGGCGTATGGATCGTTCTTGGCCACCGCCGAGGCTAATGTCTGATCAAATGTCTGTTCCTCGCCGACCAGAACTTGTTTTTTAAAGCCGACGGTATTGCTATTGGCTAAGTTATTGTTGACGATTTCGAGCTTTCTTAGCTGAACTAAACCGCCGGACGCTGCTGAGTAAGTGCCTCTATCCATGCATCACACCTATAAAACCTGCACTTGGCGTTTAATTTGTGCTCCAAGAATGCCCAAGCGCGGATCTCTGGTTTTGGCACGCAGAGCTTCCTCGGGAGTTAGAAGTGGCGAACGTTCCTCTTCCTCTAGTTCCGGCGCTGGTTCCGGCGGTTTGGGCGCGGCAATGGCTTTGGTGCGCTCCTCACTCTCAACCAGCTGCGAGAGCATATCGATATCGCGCTTTGAGAGTTTGGTTTGGGCAGAGACAGTGGCCAGGTCTTCACCTGCCCGGATCATTCGTTCTGCTTGGCTAAAGATGGCTTGAATATCTTGCTTTGCTGTTTGGGGATTTATTTGTCGCTCAACCTGGGCCGCAAGAGGCACATAGGCGCGCTCTCTCTTGGGCGGCGGCTGGTTTTCGCTTGCTTGAATTGGCTCGCCATAAATATTCAGCTTAATAGCGGCTGGCTGAGTTTTGATGGGAGTGGCCTCCTTTTCGATTATTTGGCGTACTACAATTGGCTCCGGTAAAATTTCTGGTTCGCTTGTCGCTCGAATAGGATTTGCGCGAACCTGACTGAGCTCATCCATCAAACGTTCGGCTTTAGAAATTCCGGTTTGCAACGATGCACGTCTATCTTCCGCAGCTTCGGTCGCTCTATGGGCTTTCCCCTCGGCGCTATTAATATCGAATAGAAGCTTCTCTAGGTTTTCCTGGCGTCGTAGAAGCTGTTCATTTAGGGCGCGACTTGCGTGTGTGGCCTCGTCGATTAAGCTCTTTAAGCTTTGGTCTAGAACTCTCAGTTCATGTAAATTAGTTTTGGCGCCCCCTCGTACGGTGCGAAACCCTAGGTAGAGCACTGCTAAGGATAGAAATATATCGCTTGCCAGCTTCAGTGTTTCCAAATTCAACATAGCACCTTCCTTTGTGTGGCCTCACAAACAGCTTTTGACTGTCAATTGATAGACACTCCCAAGCCCGTTTATGTCAGCTTTCCGTCGCCCCCAAATCGTGCATTGCTGGCTAAATAATTGATCTAGCGAACAATTTAGCTTTGGGCCAAGCTATCTGGAGATATACTTTGCAAAGGCCTTGCCGTTGTTGGAATTTTTCAAACGGGCTTAGGATCGACTTATTTTTCAAATGCGCATTAATTGGGATTTAGTGATGGGATTTAAACTTTACGCTCAGCTTCTACCTCGCAGAGCTGCTTTATTGTTGTCGCTGCTGGCGTTTATTTCTCTTTCTTCGGCAGTAAGCGCTCAGTACAACGATATCCGCATAGTCTCTGAGCGTCAGAACGGCGGCGATGGCAACGGCCTTGTTAGCAGCATCTCCCTCAGCGGCGATGGAAGCTTGGCGGTCTTTAGCACTACTTCGACCAATTTGTTAAACACCGATACTAACAGCTTAGCAGATGTGTATCTTTATACGCGCTCGTCGGGAGCGCTCACTTTGGTAAGCGTCGGAACTAATGGCCTTGCCGGTAACGGAGCCTCGGGAGAGGCCATAATTAGTGCGGACGGTAGCGTGGTCGTATTTTCTTCCACGGCCTCAAATTTAGTAAGTGGCGATACCAACGGGGTCTCGGATGTGTTTCTTTACAATGTGAGCAGTGGCGAAACCACTCTAGCTAGCCGCTCGAGCGCTGCAGTTATTGGAAACGGCGCCTCAAGTTCGCCATCGCTTAGCGCTGACGGGAATCTGGTAGTCTTTCAGTCCGACGCCACAAATTTAGTGGACAACGATACCAACTCTGCTACTGACATTTTTTTAAAGAACCAAAGCGGCGACACAACCACGAGACTCAGTCTTGATTTAGGCGGCACTCAAGGGGATGCGGCTTCTAGCCACGCTGTGATAAGTGCTGACGGCACAAAAGCGGCTTTTGTTTCTAGCGCCACTAATCTGCTTCCTGCGCCAGACAGTAACGGTTTTGCAGATATCTTGATTAAAGTGATTTCGAGCGGGGTGGTTACAAGAGCTTCTATTAGTTCAAGCTTGGTAGCTGGCAACGAAGCCTCCTCGCATCCCGCCCTAAGTCAGGACGGACGTTATGTGGCCTTTTCTTCGTTAGCCAGCAATCTTGTTAGCGCTGATTCCAACTCGGTCAGCGATATTTTTGTGCATGACACAAATACATTAACTACAACTCGCGTTAGCCTATCTCAATCCGGGTTAAGCCCCAACGACAGTTCGACGGCGCCTGCAATCTCAAACTCAGGTCGGTACGTGGCCTTTGTTTCATCGGCTAGTAACTTGGTCAACGCTGATACGAATAATTCAAGCGATATTTTTGTTTATGATCGCAGCGCTCAAGAGACCGCACGCGTAAGCATTAGCGCCTATGGCGGCGCCTCAAACGGAGAGTCGTCGGCTCCGATTATTACTGCCGACGGGCAATACGTGGGATTTGTTTCCATCGCCAACAACTTAGTATCCGGAGATAACAACGGTAAGGTGGACGCATTTCAGACAAACATAGAGTGTCTAGTCGACCTCGGCAGCACTACCACCGATACCGATAGCGACAGTGTCGTGAATTGCTCAGAAACTTGTGGCAACGATGCCACCAAAACCGTTCCTGGCATCTGCGGCTGTGGTGTGGCCGATACGGATACTGACTCTGATGGCAGCGCAGACTGTAATGACTTGTGCGACTCCGACCCTGCCAAGATCGCCCAGGGCAGTTGCGGCTGCGGCGTAGCCGATGTGGACAGTAATTCAAATGGCGTGGCTGATTGCCTAGATCCAAACAGCTCAACCGTACCCTCAACACCGTTGATAGAAGTCACGGGCAACAAAGCTTTAGTGGTCTTTAGCGGAATTTATACGGGGGTGAAATACCGTATCGTCATTAAACGGAACGGCCACACCGTGCGAACTGTTAGCACCCGAAAATCCTCGTATCGCATTAAGAATCTGACTTCTGGAAGATATTCGCTGACTTACACAATAAGCATCGGGGGCGTGACGAGCCGTTCTAGCTTAGCGAAGCGCTTTCGAATAAAGTAATACGGATGGGCTTTTATCCGGACATTCAGGAGCTGCTTCAGGGGGAAGATTATGAGCGCTTGCTCGTAACTCGCAGATCGTTATTTGCGCTTGCAAGAAACATAATCTGGGCGGGAATTTTCGCCGTGGTGATTTATTATCTGGTGCTGTATTTCGAAGACCCGCGCTTTCGTTGGTTGGCGGTAATTCCGGTGGTGTTGCTGCTTGAAGTTTTGCGAAAATACCATGACGATCTTTATATGCTAGGGATGCATAAAGTCACGCACTTCAATGGCAGACTCTCGTTATCTTACAGTGTGCCCGTGGTAAAGTACGCACATATCCGCTCGGTCACAGTTAATCAGGATATCTGGGGCAGAATCTTTGATTTTGGTGATGTCATGATTCAAACCGCCGCCCAGGACAAAAACGAAGTAGTGCTTGAAGGCGTAAGAGCGCCGCTTGAACTGGCTACATTGGTGGAAGACCTAAGGAATCACAGCCGCAAAATGCAAGATGAAGATAGCCCTTTGGCTGAAGATGATCATCAGATCTCGGATCATGATGAGTAACAGGTTAACACCGCTCTAATACCATGGCCACACCTTGGCCCACTCCCACGCACATAGTGCAAAGCGCATAACGCCCAGAGGCATTTTGCAGTTCGAGCGCGGCAGTTAGCGCCAGACGCGCGCCCGACATTCCTAGCGGATGTCCAAGCGCGATAGCGCCGCCGTTTGGATTGACACGGCTGTCGTCGTCTTTAAGTCCGAGTTCCCGTAAGCAAGCCAGGCTCTGGGCAGCGAAAGCTTCGTTTAGCTCGATAACCGCAATATCCGCCAAAGTAAGCCCGGCAAGCTTTAGAACCTTGTGCGTTGCTTCAACCGGACCCATGCCCATTAGGCGCGGTTCGACTCCCACGGCAGCCCCAGCTACGACTCGCGCGAGCGCTCTAAGATTGTGTTGTTTTACGGCGCTCTTTGAAGCCACCAAAACCGCGCAGGCGCCGTCGTTTATGCCGGACGAATTACCGGCGGTGACCGATCCCTTACCATCGCTTCTAAAGGCCGGTTTCAATTTCGAGAGTGTTTCTATTGCGCTATCGGGCCGAATAAATTCGTCTGACTCACAAGTGACGCTTTTTCCCTTACCTAACTGGATTTCGATAGCAGCGATCTCTTGGGTAAACCTCTTGCGTTCGCGGGCAGCGGCAGCTTTTTTCTGACTATGAAGCGCAAACTGGTCCTGGTCGCCGCGAGAGATCTGATATTTCTCAGCCACGTTCTCAGCTGTTTCGCCCATGGAATCGATACCGTAAAGCTCCTTCATTTTCGGATTAACAAAGCGCCAGCCGATGGTCGTATCAAAGAGCTGGGCGTCGCGCGCAAAGGCTTGGGCGGATTTTGAAAGCACGTATGGAGCGCGGCTCATGCTTTCCACACCTCCCGCAATTATTAGAGAAGCTTCATTGCACCGAACGGCACGGGCAGCGTCGATCACGGCGCAAAGTCCCGAGGCGCAGAGCCTGTTAATAGTTTGGCCCGGCACCTGATGCGGGAGGCCAGCCAACAGCGACGCCATGCGTGCTACATTGCGGTTATCTTCTCCGGCCTGATTAGCACAGCCTAAGAGCACATCGCCTATCTCTGAGGAAACTTCAACTCCAACTTTCTTTAGCAGGGCGCGAATTACATGGGCCGCCAAATCATCGGGCCTGACAGTTGACAAGGCCCCGCCGTAATTTCCAATGGGCGTTCGGGCGCCGTCGATAATAAATGCGTCACTCATAAAAACTTTTGCCTGCCTTCGCTAGTCGTTTCAACATGGCGCTGGGGCGATAACGATCGTCGCTGTAAAGTTCGTAAAGTGCCTCCACCTGCGAGAGTACCTTCTTAACTCCAAGCTCATCGGCCCAAGCCAGCAGTCCCTTGGGATAGTTTACGCCCTTGGTCATGGCCAAATCGATATCTTCACGCGATGCGATCTGAAATAAAAGCGCGTCGGCCGCTTCGTTAATCAGCATGCAGAGCACGCGCATCAGAATTTCCTGGCCCAGTTTAGGATCTTTCTTGGCCTCGCTATTTACCGCCCCGGGGTGATAATTATAGTGCCCTTGGCTGGTTTTTCGTCCGAGGTGTCCGGCCTCGACTAAGCGTTTCTGCGTTAAGGAAGGTTTGTATTTGGGATCGTAAAAGAGCGCTTCGAAGACAGATTCCGTCACACGGTAATTAATATCGTTCCCGATGAAGTCCATTAACTCGAACGGGCCCATTTTAAATCCGCCTAACTCTTTGAGGGCCCAATCGATGGTGGCGATATCAGCTATGCCCTCTTCTAGAATTCGCAGAGATTCGCCATAGAATGGGCGCGCTATACGGTTAACGATGAAACCTGGTGTGTCTTTGGCCACCACCGTAACCTTTCCCCAACTCTCAACCAGCGCGCGCGCCTTGACCACAATTTCGGGCGAGGTGGTAACATTTGGAATAATCTCCACTAACGGCAATACCATGGGAGGATTAAAAAAATGCATGCCCAGCACGCGCTGAGGTTTGCGTTTGCAGGCTGCGGCGATAGAAGCGATTGAGAGCGAGGATGTGTTAGATGCCAAGATGGCCCCATTCGTGACCACATCTTCAAGTTGTCTGAAAATTTCTTGCTTAATTTTCAAGTCTTCGAGGGCCGCCTCGATTACTAATTCACAAGCCGTAAATGCCAAAATATTTTCCGCGAAACTTATACGATTAAGAATTCCACGAGCCTGGACTTCATCAATTCTGCCCCGTTCAATCTGGGATTTAAGCGAGCGCTCTATGTTGGTTCGCGCTCGTCCGAGCTGGGCCGAGTGAATATCATTTAGCACCACCTCGTGTCCGTGAGACGCCAGAAGTTGCGCGATTCCTGACCCCATGGAGCCAGCTCCGATCACTCCCACTTTAATTGCAACCGACTTCATAACTCTACTTTCCGATAAAATTTGGAGTGCGCTTTTGCAAAAAAGCCGTGACGCCCTCGCGGTAGTCCGCAGTCTTTCCACAAAGCGCTTGGTAATCACCTTCGAGCGTTAGCTGCTGCTCGAGCGTGTTCCCGAAACTCTGATTAAAAGCTTTTTTTGTCAAGGCGAAACCACGCGTGGGTTGCGTCGCTAAATTTGACGCCAAGCTAAATGCCTCGGCCCCAAGCACATCCTTTTCACAAATCTTATATACAAGCCCTATTTTCTGAGCCTCTTCCGCTGACAATTTCTCGCCCAGAAAGCAAAGCGCCGTGGCGCGTTGAAGTCCGACTAGCCGTGGCAACATAAAGGTGCCGCCACTGTCCGGAATAAGGCCGACCTTTGAAAAGCTCTGCACAAAATTCGCCTCGCGCGCAGCTGTCACTAGATCGCAAGCAAATGCCAGATTCGCCCCGGCCCCCGCAGCGATACCGTTAACCGCTGCAACCACAGGTTTTTCCAGATGACGAATCAGCGAAATGATGGGGTTATAATTGACACGCACAACCTCGCCCAAGTTAGGCAAGCTACCACCCGGAGCGGGCGCCACCTCTGACAGATCTTGGCCAGCGCAAAAGGCGCGCCCCTCGCCTGTAATCAGCACCACCCGAACAGCCTCGTCCTTCCCACCCTCGCGCAAAGCAGCCTGAAGCTCAGAGGCCATCTCATGATTAAAGCTATTTAAAACCTCGGGACGGTTAAGCCGAAGGCTCAAAACCCCAGCTTCGAAACTAGTAACGATTAAACCCATGCGCAAACACCCTTCAAGTATTATTTGGGCTAATCTAGCTAGATCACTAAAAAAAATAAAGCGCCCAGGCTTTGTCGGCGTATGTTCATAGCGGCCCTACAGTTTATGGCGTAGCAGCGCCCGCTAGCGCCTAGTGCTGCCTGCCGGCCTAAGATTTAGTACAACTTCGTGGCATCGGCAGGCGAGCTCGCCTGCGCTACCCAATATTCATGCCCCACGCCCAAGCTAACACACTAACATTGTTATCGATTTGCCAGCCTGGGGGTACGCATTTGCTCAGAGACCATGCGCAACCCATGTTGCGCATGGTCTCTGAGCAAATGCGTACCCCCCATGGGGGGCTGAAAAACTGTGGCGCGGTTTGTAAAGCTGTTGGGGATTGGGGTCGACCTGAATTTAGACGCTCTTAGAGTGTCATGGATTAGACAACTATAGACTAGATAAGGAGGTTTAGCTGTATGAGAGCGATTAACGTCATCTCAGAACAAAGCCGTTCACAAACAACCCAACCATTAGAGAAACGAGCAATAGAGCCCAAGAAGGTCGAGGAAGATGCTGTGCGTTTTACTAAGTCAGAGGTGCGCGCTGCGCCTCAGGCCGATGTCCGGCAGCCAGCTAAGATTGCCCAGGCCCAACCCCGTGAGATTGAGCCAAGCGAGGAGTCTGATAGATCGGCTGATAGCGCCAAGCGAGACTCGGAGGAGTTAGACCGTACGGTCTAAGCATCCAATCGGTAGTAACGGCCTCTTTGCCGTTACTACCGCTCCGCAAGATTGACCTTAGTCCAATTGCATGCCAAAAATACCTGCGCATGTCGGAACAGGTAATCGATTGGGCTAAAGTTGCTTATCTCACTCTCGTCTCTCGTGAGATTGATGAGCTTGAGGAAAAACGTCTTGTTCCTGAAAAAAAAGTACTCTATCAGTTCTCGGCCCGTGGTCACGACGTAGCCCAGATTATCATTGGACAATCTCTTAACCGCCGAGGCGATGCCGCCAGCGCGTATTACCGCTCGCGACCGTTCCTGCTCTCTCTGGGCCTAGCGCTGGACGACGCTTTCGCCGGACCCTTGATGCGCTCTGGTGGTTTCAGCGACGGTCGCGATATCGGAGTAGTTTGCAATCTTCCAAACCACGATGGCCCCGCCGTGCTGCCCATGTCGGGCGATGTCGGCTCTCAATACACACCCAGCGCAGGATGGGCACAGTCGCTAATTTACAAATCTCGCGTGCTAAAGGATTCAAGTTGCAAGGGCGCCATCGCCATGGTGTTAGGCGGCGAGGCTTCAGTGGCCACAAACGGATTCTGGTCGGCGCTTACCATGGCTACGACTTTGAAGCTCCCGCTTCTGTTTTACATCGAGGACAACCAGTACGGGATCTCTGTACCCTCGAAATTTCAGACGCCCGGCGCAAATATCGCAGAGAACTTAAAGAGCTTTAAGAATTTGCTCGTACTAGATGGCAACGGCACAGACCCAGAAGAAACCCTGAAGCTATCCGGCCAAGCCTTTTCTCACGTAAGATCCTGGGCAGGCCCGGCTCTGTTGCGCCTTACCGTTCCACGTTTGACCGGACATTCCGGCCAGGACACTCAGAGTTACAAATCAGAAGATCTGCTTGAGTCAGAAAGAGAACGTGACCCTTTGCTGTCCCTTAAAAAATTCATGCTGGACGGAATAGTTACTTCAAAAGAGTGGGATGCCATAGAAAGCAAGGCTAAGTCCGATACCGCCGCAGCGCTCGAAAATGCTCTCGCTCGCCCGGCGCCGGACGTTTCGCGCGTGCACCGTTATGTTTTCAGCGAGCAGCTCGATTCCGGCGCGCCAGAGCTGCAGAAGATGGGCGGGCTTCTAAGTTGTGGCTACACCCAGCCCGAGCCTTTTTATAATCCCACGCCAGAGCCCACCCGCATCAACATGGTCACCGCAATTCGTCGCACCCTGCAGCACGAGTTGAAAATTAACCCTCGCGTCTTGGTTTTCGGCGAAGATGTCGGCCCCAAGGGTGGCGTGCACGCTGCCACAATGGGACTTCAGGCCGAGTTCGGCGACGAACGCGTCTTTGACACCAGCTTATCGGAAGAAGGCATAATCGGCCGTGCCGTTGGAATGGCGATCGCGGGCTTAATGCCAGTGGCCGAGATTCAGTTTAGAAAATACGCCGACCCTGCCACTGAGCAGCTAAACAACTGCGGCAGCATGCGCTGGCGCACCGCCAACCGCTTCGCTGCCCCCATTGTGGTACGTATTCCAGGCGGATACTTCAAATGCGGCGACCCCTGGCACTCCGTCAGCAACGAAGTGCTCTGGGCGCACGCCATCGGATGGCAGGTGGCAGTGCCTTCAAACGCCGAGGACGCGGTCGGACTTTTACGCGCAGCCATGCGCTCTAACAATCCCACCATATTCTTTGAACATCGCGCCATGCTGGACGGCAGTTGGGCCAGGCGCGCCTATCCAGGGGATAACTACATCGTGCCCTTCGGACGCGCGCAGATTTTGCGCAGCGGAGCCAAATGCACTGTGATTAGTTGGGCCGGGATGGTCGAACGCTGCGTTGAAGCTCTAGAAGCATCCGGTGTGGATGGCGAAATTATTGATTTGCGGACCATAGCCCCGTGGGACAAGGCTTGCGTGCTGGAGTCAGTCAGGAAAACGCGGCGCGTTTTGATTGTGCATGAAGACGGCTTAACCGCAGGATTTGGTGCCGAAGTCTCAGCCACCATCGCAAGCGAGTGCTTTTTCAATTTAGATGCTCCTATTCAGCGACTCGCAGTGCAGGACCTCCCCATCCCGCACAATGTGCAGCTTATGGAGAGCGTAGTTCCAAGTGTGGCATCGATACAACAAAAGATTACCGATCTAATGGAGTTCTAAGAGATGTCAGGCGCACACGAAATCTTGATGCCCGCTGAAAACCAGGAAGGCACCCAGTCGTTAATAGGAAAATGGCTAAAGAAAGTGGGCGATCCGGTTAAACAACACGAGCCCATACTAGAACTCAGCACCGACAAAGTAAGCGTCGAAATCGCCTCGCCCGCCGCCGGAGTGCTGAGCGAAATTCGAAAAGAGGAAGGACAGGAAGTTTTTCCGGGGGAAGTCTTAGGAATTGTTAGCACCCAAGCTGGCGCAGGGTCGGTATCGCCGAACGCACCCGAGAAGGAGCTTACTTCGAACAGGAACCCATGTGTGAGTACTTCGCCGACAAACTCGCCGACTACCTCATCAGGAACCTCTTCCCAATTAGATTTAAGCCCGGCGGTAAGAAAGTTATTGAATCAGCATAATATCGATCCCTCAAGAATTGCAGGCACCGGAAAAGGCGGGCGCATCACGCACGAAGACGTAGAGCGATATTTGGCCGGGAGCGCCAACGCGCCCTCCTCTGCTCCCTCCAGCCAGGCAGTTCCAAGCAGGCGTCTGCGCCATTCCGCAATGCGAAAAAGCGTGGCGCGCCATATGGCAGAAAGCTTAGCCAACGTTCCGCACGTTACTTCAGTTTTCGAAGCAGACCTGGGACCAATGCTGGCAGATCGTGAAAGCAAAAAAAACGAGTTCGAAGCCCGCGGTGCGCGCTTAACTTACACCTCCTATTTCGTGCAAGCCGCCGTGGCAGCTCTTAAAGCCGTGCCTGAGGCCAATTCCAGTTGGCATCCGGACGAGCTAGAGTTATTCTCCGATATCAATATCGGCATCGCCACCGCCCTTGAGCAAGATGGCCTGGTCGTGCCCGTAATTCAAAAAGCCCAAGATCTAGATCTCTTTGAGCTCGCCAAAGCGCTAAGCGACCTCAGCCAAAAAGCCCGCGCTGGCAAGCTTGAGCCCAGAGATGTTCAGGGCGGAACATTTACGATCTCCAATCACGGCGTGAGCGGCAGCTTGCTGGCCGCGCCCATAATCATAAACACTCCGCAGTCAGCCATTTTAGGAATCGGTAAAGTTGAGAAGCGGTATAAGGTTATAGAACGGAACGGCGTAGAAACTCCGGAGATCCGCCCTATGTGCTACGTGACTTTAACCATAGATCACCGCGTAATGGACGGCTTTAGCGCCAATAAGTTTTTATCAGTGTTTGTTGAGGCTTTGAGTGCGCCCCGGGCGTGATTGTTTTCGTGGCACCGTCCCGGACAGCAACCGGGATGATTGACTCAGCTGCTAGATTTTCATGCGTTCTTAAATTTCGCCTCTCAATCCTTCAAGTATTCTCGGTCTGAACGGCGAGCATAATCTGTTGAACCAGCAGTGCCCGATGGTACCAGTCCAATTAACCTGCTTAGGACACTCTCACTTTGCGGTCGGATAGAATGCGTCGAGAGCAATACTCCAAGGTTGTTGCTCAGCTGATCGACAGAGTCACGAATAAGTTTCGAGAGAGACGTCCTGCTGACTCTCTCAAACTCCTCCAATACCGAAACAGCCTCGGCCTGTAAATCGAGTTGATTTCGTTTCATATTTATACAGCATAGTTGGCCCCGTATGAATTCTCAACAGAAAAGAGATATGAGGCATACCCTTCAGCGCGTTTTGGCATGGGCTAGTAAAGTTAACTGCCTTCGGACGAGAAGTCTAAGAGCATTTTAGCCGGTATCCGGTGGCTACTCTACTGCACGTTGCAAAATACTCGCAGCCCTAGACATTACTTGAACTTACAGCCCCCTCTCGATGCGAGCCCACACTTTTTTTGCGTAAGAACCCAGAAACATTTATTGTTTCGTTAGTATACGTTCTTACTACCTGTCCCAATAACCTGAATAGTAAGAGACGTGTTTTTAGGAGCCCTGTATGCAATACGATTTGGTCGAACCGAGAGAGGTCGAACAGTTTTTAAATGAGATTATCGACGATAGCGATCTGAGTGACCTGGCGCCCGAAGTGCGGCAGATCTTGGTGGCGGATCTTAAATCAACTTTGAAAGCCAAGATTACTGGCGAAATTACAAGGCGCCTGACGGCGGAGAAGTGCCGCGCGATTGAGGCCTTAGTCGAGAACCGCGCTAATCTTGAGAAGATTCAGGCCGTGATTAAAGAGAGTATCCCGAATATTGAGAATATCATTGCGGGATCGATGCTGGAGTTTCGAAGTAAGTTTATTCCGAATTAGGGATTAGTGCGGGATTGTGGGATTACAGGGAAGTTTTTGTAGTTTGGTGGAGTTAGGGGAATGGGTACGCAGATAATTGTTGGAAGCGTTGGGGAAACTCCAGTAGAACAGCAAGGGAAGGGAGGTACGCCTCCAGACGTGACGCACGCAATAGCCCTTAGGGAGGACTCCAGCGGAGCATTTGTCCCCGAAACGCCGCAATCAAGTCCTCACGAGGATACTGAAGTTGAATGTACCGCCCCACTATCGGAAAATGAGAGCGGCCAGATGGAAGGTCAGGGCGAAAGGCCGTTGTTACGGGATTCATCTGAACGGAGAGATCCACTCCAGGCAGACACACAGGAGCCCACAACTCTGGGCCAAGAGTCGGAGCAACAACCGCAATCTGCCGCACCCACCCCAGAATCAGACGCAAATCCCTTAACCGAAGCCACTGCGCCAACGCCCCCGCCCGTGCCGGTAACGACCCCTACCCAAGAGCCGACGCAAAGCGAGGAAACTGCGCCGGGCGAAATTAGAATTGGCATAATAGACATCAAGGAGAGAATTGATTTCTTCGCGCGCGAACGCGCTGAAGAAAAGTTACATGCGCGCCTTACCAGCGGGAACTTCTTCACACGCACCTTCTGCCATATGCTGGAGGACTATTTCAAGCAACGTTACATCAGCCAGGCTAAAAACGAGATCTACACTGAGCTAAACACCGCTGCCGGATTGGTGGCGGCTCCTGCCACTCCTCAGACCCCTGCGGCAACTCCTGAGAATACCCCCGCCGCTGACGGTAACTTTTTGCAGCGTCTGCGGTCGGGGCTGGTTAAATTCGGTAAGCGAATAACTAGCCCTATGCACCGGAGCCGGTCCACCACGGCTGCAACTGGTGCGGATTTTATGGAGCTTCCGGAAAGTTCGCGCGCGGCTTTGATCGCTCGATTCCATCTAGATGCTCTTAGCAGGCACGAGGCTTCCAACGTACTCAATAACTCCGAAGCGGAGGTGAAACTTAAAGATCTGCTTCAGCAGTACGCCATCGGAAACATCTCCGGTCGCGCCAATTTTGAAACTGCCAAGCAGGAGATCCTCGCTGGAATTCAGGAAACCGAGCCCAAGTTGCTAAGTGCCACCCAAAACTGTTGCGACGACCTCTTCCAAACTGCCGAAAAGCTCCGCAGCGCGCATGCTGCCGGCCACACTGTTAATCTTGAGCACACCAAGTTACACATCACCTTAGGCAAAGCCGCGCGTGGAATCAACGAAGAGCGGCGTATAGATTTCGTTGACAAGGTCGTGAAGTTCACAGAACGCACTGGGTTGTCGTTGGTGCTTAATCCGGCTTCGATCGGTTTGATTTATTCGGTGGCTAGTATCCCCGTTAATATGGTAGCGCTCCAACCGATACGCGTAGCTCTGGCTTCATTTGCTGGACTTTTTGGAACAGCAGCCGTGGCTGGTGCTGTGGGAGCCGTGCGCAAGAAGGATAAAGTCAAAGATGATATCAGAACTATGAGGGCGCGCGAGACTTTAAACTCTAGAAAGGTCGAGGGCCGTTATATAGGCAGAGCCGATCTGTTGGGTAAACGCCTTGGCAGCGAAAACCTCAACAAGCTGCACCATAATCAGAAGCGGGCCTCAGAATTATTGGGAAACTTAAGTGAAAAATTCAAAGCATTCTCACAACAGCCAGATTCGGAACAGGCTATCAGTGAAGCCATTGAAAGCATCGCCGAAATTGAGGCACGCCGATATTACGGCGCTCACGTTGGACATGATTATATCTCTTACGATGATACGACCTCGGTCGATATAAATCAGCTTCATTTGTATCGTACGGTGGCCGAGGCAAAGAGCCGGATATTCGATAGTCTTACAAAACAAGGGCGAATCACATCTAAAGAGGCCTTTGACAAGATTTTGTTCGGCGCCGGAGACAAATTTATTGACGAGTTAAACCAAGGTGCAAAGGCCGTAGAAGAACAAACTCTTTTGTTTAAACGAAAGGAGGTAGTGCAGGCGTTTTTATTCTCTGCTGGAACTGCGTTGGCCTTCGGCGTGGGCTCGATGGCTGTAGGGATGGCCGCGTCTGGCATCTCTCACCTCTCTCACCACAATAGCGTCGCTTCCGGGGCAAACAACTTGGGCGAGCTTGTCCAAAATCAGCACCCCTCGCAAGAGACCCCCAACGTCGCAGCACACACGGGTACGCCCCCCCAAGTAAGAGGCACGCACGCAGCGTTGACTTTTCATGATATTCCCGCTGCAGACGACAGCGCCGACGCCCCATCCGTTGCGGCCAATACCGCCCACTCCGCCACTTCTTCCGCCATGACTACTAACGCCACAGTATTAGATGACGGAAACGGGCGTAGTCAGGTCACTAAATGGCTAACTAGCGTCCTGCATCCCGACAACTCCGCGAGCACTGCTCAGTCCGCGCTTCCTGATTCTGCGACTCTCTCGAGCCACATTGCCGATTCGCAGCATGTTCAGGTTCATGTTCTGGGTTGGTACGATCAAGATACGATTCTACCCGATGGGAATGAACTTCAGCTAAAAGTTTGGGAAAACGATCGGGGCTTAGTTTTTGACATTCAGGGGATGCGAGAACATCCCTCCTTCCACGACGGACTCTTTGCCAATATCAGAGAGCTTCTTGGCCAAGACAAGGTAGGGACTTACATCGTCACAGGCGATGGGCAGGGACACTTTTTGCAACCCTCGGCGGACGGATTGACTTATCTCGATCGAAATTCAGATCTTTATCATCGCCTTCTTCAAGAGGGTGGCTTATCTCACTGCAAATACGTGGCCGCCGCCGAGATTGTCTCCCAAGAGAACGGCGTGCATGTTGTGAAACCTTTTGCGAGCGCGCTCGGCAACCAGTTACACATCGGAGACCATGCGGGAATTTCCGACGCCATAAGCACGGCGCATGATGGTGCAAGTGCCGATGCTGTTGCTGGGAATGGTGGTGCGGGGCACGGCGGCGTAGCGCCGGAGGCCGGCAAGCTTGGCAGTGGCGGCCACGGCACGGTTCCAGGCAATTCCGCAGATGTTAATCCAAAAGGCGGCTGGCAAAACTGGTGGAAAGGGCTTCATTTCCCGCAATTTGGTAACGGCGGCGATGCAGCTCAGAACGGATTGGCTGACCATGGCGCGGGGCTTGGAAATCCTGCGGCCGAGGTTCCGGCTGATACCACCGGCCACGGTGGTAGAGGCGGCAATCCGTTTGCGAGCTTTGCACGGTTCCTGCTGCACGGCCCAACAATAGCGCTCAGCCAAAGCGAACGTCGCGGATTGTTGTTCGAAGCTTCAGGGAAAGATAAGCGAAATGAGCAGGAAAGTCCGGCGGAAGAGCCCGGCGTAACTCCGCAGCAGACGGAGACCGGCGCTGGCGCTGAGGACAACTCACAACGTTCAGCGTCGGAGGATGACGACACGCGCGAGACAGGTATGGCGGCTGGTGAGGATCTTGAAGCGGATGAACATGATGACTATGCCTTAACTCAAGATGTTTATGGCTACGAGAAGCAGCTTAAGAGTATTTTGACGACAGAATCTGTAGACTTTTACACGCTAACAGAGGAAGCTAAACTTGAAGTTGCCAAACGGGCTATATTGGAGGCAGTTGCGTACGGGCAGCAAGGGACAGGTGGTTTTATCCCGCGTGATATTTCACAAAACCTGGAGTCTTACGCAGCCAGATTGGTAGCAGAGATGGATAGCAACCAACCGGCGCAGGCAGGTCAAGCCGGTCAGGAAGCGCAACCAGCGCAGCAAATCATAGAAACTGAACCAACTCCGCCGCCCGTGCCAACCGGCGCTGTGTTGGGGAACGTTCTAGAAAAGGATGCGCAGGGGATGGCTCCTGAGGCGAGCATGTCAGGCGAAGCTCCTCCTGTGACTAATCAGGTTGAGACCGATGCACTTTCGGTCATGAACAAGTGGTGGCAAAGTCATACCGGCCCTGCAATAAGTCGAGATCGGAAAGAGTTAGTCGCTGCCCTCGGGGCGGCTGGGCTTACCTTCGGGTTTTGCAGTGTTACACGCTCGCCGGAAACTGAAGGAAGATATACACTTAACGAGGCTGTCCGCCATGGCGAGTACCTCGTGATTGGCAAAAATGATAACGAGGCTTTAATTCTGCCCGTTGATGCTATGTTCTTTTTCACGACTTTGAAAGCTGACAAAGAGTCCGGGGAGCAAACTATCGAGAACATAGAGAAGAATCGCTGGCTAAAAGAGCTGTACGGCGGACTTGAAAAGACGGAACACGGCAGATTCCGATTCGCGGGAATTACGAAGGGGGCCAAGCTGCGATGGCACGAAGAGGCTGGGGCAGACGGGTATTTTGAAATGAGCGAGCGTGGAGAGCTAACACTCGATCCTGTAAACTCCGAGCAGCAGGCAGAAGAACGCGAACTGTTGACGCGCCTTAGAACGCGCGGCCGAACAGAAAGTGGCGGCAGTAACCGAACGCCCGAAGTCGTGAAGGAAGCAATCATCCAGCAAGGACCCCCAGCAAGTCCAACAACACCGGAGTCGTCCAGGCTGGAATTTGGTTCGGATTGGGAGCGTTAAATCGTTCCGGCTATGATGTTCTTTGATGTTCTCAGGCTCGTACTGGCATCGCAGCCAAGATTTTTATCACGGCATAGTCGGTGATTCAGTATTTGAACGGCAGTGCTGGCTACGCCCTACACAGCCTCACCACTTCCCACACCGGCCGACGAGGTCGTCGGCGCTCCGAATATTCTTACTCGGCGCCGCCTTTCGCTTTTACCCGGATTTTCAGAACCGCTACGCGCAGACTTGTTTGCTCAAAAGCCCCGGGCGAGGCAAGGATATTCGGAGCGCCGACGACCTCGTCGGCCGGTGCCACGGGGTGGCACTAAATGTTTGGCCGACAGGCAGCACCAGGTGCGAGCAGGTGCTGGCTACGTACCTACTCATTAACTCCGTGTATCTCCGTGACCTCAGTGGTAAAAAATTCTTAATATTTTCACCACTGAGATCACGGAGCAAGAAACTACCCTGAGTTTATGAGCAATTACGCTCAGGCCAGCTAATCCCCTAAAATCATGGCAGAAACTTGCACGGCATGCCTCCCCTCCTTAAGCCACCAACCTGCCTCAACCCGCCATAACCCTTCTGAAGGTTTTTGATTCGGAGGTAACTTAATATGCTTCAGCTTGGTACAGTTTATGAGTTTTCAATCGCTGGGAAACCGTTTTTGGCGACCGTTGTTGCTATGGACGATGTTGGGCTTTCGATCGTTATAGAAAACGGCGAACGCTACAGTCTAGAATGGGAAACCATGCGGACGGAAGGGATAACCTTCGTTGAAGCCTCACAAGCTCCGCTCTTAAAGCTTGCCGCTTAGCGTCACTTTATTAAAGGACGGTTATGGCAACTCTCGTATCCACACAAGGTCAGCTCGCGGTCGAAATTGCCGGCATTGCCCTCGGGGCAACAAGAGACACTGAAACGGCACCCAAATCGAAAGCTCCGACACCGGCCCACCTTAACAAGCCCATGGAGCTTTGTCTCTCATCCACTGAAAGCACTCTGCTCAGGCAACTGATCACGTATCCTGAAAAAGCGATATATGCTCCGAGCGGGAAAGCCTCGACATATGAGGACCCATACGTAAAGCTCTACCAGAAACTGATAAACGCCTCGGGGTTGTTGCCCGGAAAGCACATACCTGAAAATGGCATCTATGACCAAGCTATGATGGGTAACGTGCAAAGGCTCCAGAACTCTCTATTGAAACATCACATGGGCGCCAAAGAGTTAGCCACGCAATGCTCCGGCAGCACAACTTTTGCAGCGCTTGCAACGTTGCTACACGATCAAGGCCAGCTACATTTTCAAGACCAACAAATTAGCGAAGCTTGGCAAAGCGTAATGCCACTAGTGCGTGGGCTTGGCACTAAAGAGGGCGGTGTAGATAGGATTAACTACAGCGATGAATTTGTCGACAATTCCTCGCAGCAGAGAGAACGAATAACCGCCGCCAAAGCGGTGCTTCAGGCCCTCGGCCACGAAAATGCCACCCTTAAGGAATCCATCAAGGAATTTCAACGTCAGCAGGGCCTGACCTCAGACGGCTGCGCCGGTGCAAACACGGTGCGAAAGCTGATTGCACAGTTCCTAGAGCTCAAGCTGTCTTAGCTCGAGAAAACGTAACTGCTCTAAACGTCGGGCGAAGCATACGCGGAACATCCTACCAACGAGGTTCACAGTCATGGGCTCGTCCGCTTGGATGGTTGGGCTTCTAATCTTACTAAGGCACTTCTGATAAGCGATACCAACCCAGCTAACTCTTCGGGCGCTAAATAGTCCGACAGCTGATCTTCAATCTCCTTATCGGTAAGATTGCCCACCTGGAAACGAAGGAAGTCGTAAAATTCTGGGATACTCTTCCCCCGAAAGTGCTGTTCCTTCTTAACGAGTTTCGAGTAGAGAGGCTTGCGCAATCGATTGAGGAGCGTTTCTGCGTCGGGGACAATCTGCATCTGCAAGAAGAACCATATGTCATAGAGATCACGTGCAAGTCTACGTTCATTCCAAGCAGCAAGTTTATTTGCCAGTGAGACAGAATGATCAACTATATGAATAAGCCTCTTGGGGAGATTAAATTGCGGAGAGAAAAGCCTCGTGGAAATTACCGTGCTCTTCATTTCAAGTGCAACTTTTGCCTCAATTTGAATCGATACGCCCTTGAGCGCAACAATCACTCTTAAACATTTAGAATTGAGTGTATATGAGATCTCGTTACCTTCTATTTTTTTCAAGCACGCCAGTATTTGATCGGTGATGTCATTCTTTGATTTATACGGCACGAATAGATAGTCAAGATCATTGGTATAACGGGCTGAGCCCATCACCTTCAAAACCATGCCACCACGCAATAACGCTTTCTCTGCAAATTCAGAAGCAAAAAGATCAAGCACCTGGGCTAGCAATTCCTGTTCCTTACCGTCCATTAGCTCTCCAGAACCTATCTCTAAAGAAAGTTATGAAGCGTTTATCGTATTTACGTAAATACGTTTCTATAAGTTTAGGCTTTAAGCGCGAGCGATCCACGTCGCTTTCTAAATCGAATGAGTATTTCCTTCCTCGAAAATAAAAATAGCAGGCGTCCAAATATGCTTTCTCGGGTGTGGCCCAATAGGCATCATCTCTTCTTTCGAATCCGCAGAACATCTTCGGAGCAATACTAAGAACTTCAATTTTCCCTAACGACGAAGAGCAAGTGGATGGAGTCCCGGTGAGTATCACTTGAATTTTGCGTTCCGGAATTGAACCGATTATCTTATGAGCAGCAAGCACAGTCCCAGTTGAAATATATGACTTGGGATATAGTCGGGCGGCGATAGTGGTAAGTTTCGCGGCAGGAGTTGCGTAATATCCTCTCTTAATTTTTATCAGATCACCGCTTTTTATTAAGACCTGCAGATCTCGGTACATACTCGCACTTGAAGTATTTGCAAAGGCTATCTTCAAGTCTGACAAGGTAAAAACTCCGTCAAGTTCCTCGCTCCATGCAACTAACTTTTTATAGGTCGATAGGTCCATTTGATGATATTCTCACATTATGAGAATATCTGTCAATGATAATTCAATCCACTTCAAAACGGCTTAAAATAATCAAAGGGCTGCTGACACTCTTTACAGAGATACAGGGCCTTGCATGCAGTTGAGCCAAACTCGCTTTGCAGCTCAGTCTTTAACGAGCGGCAATACGGGCACTCGATGCGGCGCTTTCCGATGGCTACAAATTCCCCGGCGGCGTGAGCGGGGGGCGCTATTTTTCCGACCCGTAATTTCTCTTTGGCTTCTGGGGTTAACCAATCTGTGGTCCAGGCCGGGGCGTGTACTGTTTTGATTACGATTGTACGGGAATCAGCGGCGCTGAGACTCTCCCGAATCTGCCCTTCGATCATATGCATGGCCGGGCAACCGCTGTATGTGGGCGTGATGGTGACAACCACCTGGCTATCAGAGAGATCTAGAGCCCGCACAATTCCTAGCTCTACTATATCAATCGTGGGGATCTCCGGATCGGGGATGGCGTGGAGTTTCTGCCAGAGTTCTTCTTCGCTCAGCATAGCGGCCCTATTAATGAAGGCTCCTGCGCTCTACCACTTTGCGTCCGGGTAAGATCTTGGAAGAATCTGCATCTCAGCCAGCATGTGTCCTAGATACTCGCTATGCACGCCGGCCCGGGAACCTTTTTGCATAAATGTTTTAGGATCCGGCTCGCTAAGGGTTGCTTCGTTAAGAGTAGCTTTTACGATCTCTTGCCATTTTGATTTTAGCCCCGCAAGATCGGGGGCCATCTGCGCTTTGGCTAACTCCAGATCAATTTCATCCGCCTCAAACAGCTCGCCCGTAAAGCTCCAGAGCTGATTCAGGGCCTTTTGAACGCGCGCATGACTTTCTTCTGTGCCATCCCCGAGCCGCAGCATCCACTCGCGCGTATGGCGTAAATGATACCTGGACTCCTTTAAACTTTTGGCCGCTAACGCTGCAAGCTGTGGGTGCTTTGAGTGTTCGAGCCCCTCAAGATAAACATTGCTAAAAGCATGAAAGAGATACTGCTTCACAAGCGTATCTGCAAAATCGCCGTTTGGCTGCTCTACCAACTGCAAGTTGGTAAACTCACGCTCGTCTCTAAAATATGTGAGCTTATCGGCGTCGCGCCCGCGACCTTCTAGCTCACCAGCCAAATTTAGAAATGCCTGAGCTTCACCTATTAAATCCAGGGCGATATTGGCGAGGGCTATGTCTTCTTCTAAGATGGGAGCGTGGCCGCACCACTCCGACAGGCGATGTCCTAACACAAGGCGGTCGTCGCCCAAGCGTAAGGCCAACTGAGATACCTGACTGTTCAATTTCTGCTCTACCGTCATCTCAACTACACATTCTTAACGCCTCGCGGCACTTTATAAAACTGCGGATGTCTGTAAATCTTGTCGTTCATGGGGTCAAAAAAACTTCCGCAATCTTCCGGCGTTGATGCCGTAATTGCTTCTGCCAGCACAACCCAAATACTTACTGCCTCCCCCCGTCTGGCGTACACATCTCTGGCATTCTGTAACGCCATGGCGCTGTCGGGCGCGTGCAAGCTTCCGGCGTGGGAATGCGGTGAACCATCGGCGGCCTGGGTAAATACTTCCCAGAGCGGCCCCTGAGTGTCTCTCTTGTTTTCAGCCATTACTAACTCTCCTGCACACTTTCTACACTAATAAAGTTCATCATGAGTGCGTAGCTATATGGGCCCTAAGCGGCGGCCCGCTGCGCATGTTTAGCGGCATATGCCGCGGCGGCCTCGCGCACCCAACCACCTTCCGCATGCGCTTTATTTCTTGCTGCCAAACGCTCCCGGTTACAGGGGCCATCGCCGTTAATGACCCGATGGAACTCCTCCCAGTCGATCTCGCCCGTTTCCCAATGTCCGCTGGCTTGATCAAATCGCAGCTTTGGATCCGGCACTGTCAGTCCCACGGCCTGCGCCTGTGGAATAGTCATATCGATAAATCGCTGGCGAAGTTCGTCATTGGTTTTGCGCTTAACTCCCCAACGTAGAAGCTCGGCGCTGTTTGGGGAATCCTTATCATGCGGCCCAAACATCATCAGACTCGGCCACCACCATCTATTGATAGAGTCCTGGCACATCTTCTTTTGGGCCTCAGTGCCACGCATCATCTCAGCCACAAGCTCGTAGCCCTGCTTCTTGTGGAACCCCTCTTCTTTGCAGATTCGAACCATGGCGCGCGCGTACGGTCCGAACGAAGTCTTAGCCAACATGGTCTGGTTCACGATAGCAGCACCGTCAACCAACCAGCCGATGATTCCCATATCGGCCCAGTTAAGTGAGGGGTAGTTGAAAATACTTGAGTACTTGGCCTTGCCCTGAAGAAGCTCCGTAACAAGTTCCCCGCGCTCAGCACCTAAAGTCTCTGCCGCGCAATACAGATAAAGCCCGTGACCGCCTTCGTCCTGCACTTTAGCAATTAGAATCATCTTGCGCCGCAAACTAGGCGCGCGCGTAATCCAATTTCCCTCCGGCAACATACCGACAACTTCTGAGTGGGCATGTTGAGAGATCATCCTGGTTAATTGTTTGCGGTAACGCTCTGGCATCCAATCTTTGGGCTCAATCGTACCGCCCTCGGCGATTTTTTTTTCGAAAGCTTCCAGTCTTGCAGCGTCATCCATGCCGTATTCCATATCGTTTATTAAAACAGAATCGGGTTAGGTGTTCAAGCGTGCGAGCGCACACATTCCTGAAAGCTGCGCTCAAAATCAGCCTCTATCACCGCCCGAGTTCCACGATACCCCAGCTCTTCTAACTTTCGTGAAGCTTCAAACATACTCTCGATCTTAAAAGTGGTCTTTGCGACGCGATTAAGGTATTCCTCCACTGCCGTTAGGTATCCCATCATGCCGCAAAGCTCCGTGTGACAGTAAATCTTCTTGGCTTTGAGTAGCTGGCGTTCACCGGCGGGATCGGGCATCACCAAATTTTCACAGCCGCTAACGATTTTGATAGTTGGATTTTTAGCAATCAAGGCTATGGTGCCAAGATCAAGTGAACCGCCGCTGGCGTTTAACATTAAACCGTCCATCTTGAGCGCTAAGAACTGCTCTTTTTGATCGGGCGCGAAGACTTGTATGCCTCGCTGGCTAAGGTGCATGCGTTTAGCCTCTGAGCTCTCAAGCGCCAGAACTTTCGCCCCGCTTTCGATCATACGATTCAAGAGGTGCTCGCCGATATTGCCGATTCCAATTAATCCAAGCGTGACCGCTGAGAATTCGAGCCCCAAAGCGGTCAACATGCCCTTGGCCATATAATAATTCCCCTCGGCTGTGGGCTTTGAGGTGTCAGAGATTACACTTCCTAAAAAATTAGCATGAAGGCACTGAAGCGAGGTGGCGATGCCGTCAGACATGGCGCCGTGCCCCAAATCTTGCCCGGTCACAATTCTCACACCGGAGTGCGCCTCAAAATCGTGCATGCAAGCCACCGCAAACTGTAAGGCTGCCAGATCGTTTCGCTCCCCTACTCGGCCCTCGTTTTCGGCAAGCAAGATACACTTGCCACCCACGATATGATCGAGATGCTCAATCCCGATTGGACCCGCTACGCGCGCAAGTTTGGACCAAAAAACTTTCTCCTCCATACCCACCGCAAGCTCAATCGCTTCTCGCACGGTCGAAAATCCCGGACGGGCGGCACGATCACGCGGCACTATTCGAAAGCCACCCAAGGAGAGATAGGGCTTACCGGGTACTGCCGCCACTTGAGGAATATGAGTGCCGATACTGAATCTGAACCCTAGCTGAGTATGAGTATAGTCGTAAACGGAAACCTGCTCATTTAAGACAGGCACAACTTCCTGACACTCCTTGGGGCCCAATATCTTGCGGGTAAATTGAGTTGAATCTTCAGATTGCATAGCGGCTGTTTCCATATACGTGTCACCTAATCTAGCTTAAATAGCCCATAACCGAAGAGCTTACGCAAAATCGCGAACTTTGCAAACAATTCAACCCTCCCCAACTGGGCTACTCGTGCGGCCGCGCATGGTCTCTGAGGCAATGCGCGGCCCCACCTAACAGATTGAAACCTCTTGGGAAAAGGGGTAAGCTTACCAGCTAAGCATATGGAAAATACCGATAACGCTCCGCAAACCGAATCCTTCTCTTCCGGGCCCGACCTTATCGCCCTTGAACATAAGATCCTGGATTTTTGGAAGAAATCTCAGGCTTTTGAAAAACTCGTTGAACTTTGTAAAACGCGCAAAGAGTTTCGATTCCTGGACGGCCCTATCACAGCTAATAACCCCATGGGCGTACATCATGCTTGGGGTCGGTCCTTAAAAGATATTTTTATCCGCTACAAGTGTTTACGTGGTTTCGGCTCATTTTTCCAGAACGGTTTCGATTGCCAAGGATTGTGGGTCGAGGTTGAGGTCGAGAAAGAGCTTGGCTACAACGGCAAGCCCGACATCGAAAAGGCCGGCATCGACAAGTTTGCCGAGGCCTGTAAGCGCAGGATCGCCAAATTTTCGGCGATCCAAACTGAACAGTCCGTGAGACTTGGCCAGTGGATGGATTGGGAGAATTCCTATTACACCCACCGCGATCAGAACATCGAAGGAATTTGGAATTTTCTCGCAAAATGCCATGAGAACGGTTGGCTCTATCAGTCTGGCCTCCCGATGCCGTGGTGCACGCGCTGCGGTACCAGTCTTTCAGAGCATGAGATGACCGGCTCCTATAAAGATATGCAGCACCTAGCTGTGTTTATCAAGCTCAAAGTTCCGAAGTTAAACGCACGCATAGTTGTGTGGACCACAACGCCATGGACACTACCCGCCAACACGGCTTTGGCCGTCAACCCCGAACTGGAATACGTTCAAGTTCAGGTGCCCGGCGAAGAGCTTCCCCTTATTGTAGGAAAAGATGCCGTCAAATCGCTGCGTGCTAAAATCCAGGTCACGGGCACCTTAAAAGGCAGCGAGCTTGTGGGGCTAGAGTACGAGCCAGTCTTCCCCGAGCTCCCTGCGCAGAGCGGATTTGCGCACAAGATAGTAGCCTGGTCCGATGTTGACGCTAAGGAAGGTACAGGCGTGGTGCACATGGCGCCCGGATGCGGACGCGAAGATTTTGAGGTCTCAAAACAGCAACCGATGCAGACGTTACGCCCCGTTGACGAGGAAGGGAACTATATAGACGGCTACGGCTGGCTCGTCGGAAAGAATGTGCACGCCGTTGGAGAAGAAATCGCCGCGGCCTTGCAAAAATCCGGTAAGCTTTACCGGCAGTACATGCACGATCACAGCTATCCGATCTGCTGGCGTTGTAAACATGAGTTAATCTTTAGATTGGTTGACGAATGGTACATCTCTTCCAAGGAGATCCGCCCAAAATTGCTGGAAGCCGCCGCCACAGTGCACTGGCAACCGGAACACGTCGGAAAGCGCATGGAAGATTGGCTAAAGAATATGGGAGATTGGTGTATCTCCCGCAAACGTTTCTGGGGCCTACCGCTTCCGTTTTACAAATGTGCAAACTGCCAGACCCTGACAGTTGTAAAATCCAAAGATCAGCTCAAAAAACTAAGCGGCGACGATCTTTCAAGCTTGCCCGAGTTACATAGACCTTGGATCGATAAGTTTCAGATAAGCTGCCCTAAGTGCCATGAAAAAGTTGCGCGCGTACTAGACGTTGGGGATTGTTGGCTCGACGCCGGTATCGTGCCATTTTCAACGCGCGCATATTTCGAGGGCGACAACTCTAAGAATTGGGAACCTGCCGATTGGATCTGCGAGATGAGCGAGCAGGTGCGCCTGTGGTTTTATTCGATGCTCTTCATGAGCACTACCCTGACCGGTCGAGCGCCTTACAAACGGGTCTTAACTTATGAGCGTATGCT
>CAZVWV010000001.1:0-21982 GCA_964631745.1 uncultured Bdellovibrionales bacterium | reverse complement strand
CCGAGAGCGGCGCTAAGTTTTCAAAGACCGGCTATATGATCAAGTTCGACGAAGCCGCTGAAAAGATGGGCGTCGATACCATGCGTTACTATTTTGCATCGCAAAGCCCAACCAGCGATATCCGTTTTGGATACGCGCGTGGAGACGAAGCCCGACGGCAACTAATTGCGCTTTGGAACGTGCACAGCTTCTTCTTAACTTATGCCAAGATTGACAGACCTGATTTTAGTCGGCTGAAGAATCCCGAAAAGCTAGTGAACGACATGGACCGTTGGCTGATGGCGCGCATTAGAGAATTTACTGAAGAGGCTGAGAAAGGTTACGAAAATTTTAACACTCCGCAGGTCACTAAAGCGTTCGAGGAGTATGTCGAAGAGATCTCTAACTGGTACATCCGCGCTAACCGGCGCAGATTTTGGAAATCCGGAGACAGCGACGAAAAATTGGTAGGATACTGGTGCCTGTATCAAGCTATCAAGACAGCTGTAACGGTCATGGCCCCAATTATGCCGTTTATGACAGAAGATATCTGGCAGGAATCCGTACGCATCTTCGACGCTAGTGCCCCCGAGTCCGTTCACCATACGAACTGGCCGGAGATCTCTGCCACGTGGAGCGACCCGAAAGCCTTACAGCAAGCCCGCGATGTTCAGCGCGTAATTAACGCAGCACATCGACTGCGCTCCGAAGCCCAACTCAAGGTGCGACAACCTTTACTGACTCTATATCTGTACGGCTCCGAAAACCTCTTGGCTTCATGCAAAAACATGCAGGCCCTTTTATTAAACGAGTTAAATGTTAAGAGCATTACATATTTACAAGATCGCTCCGGTTTGTTTGACAGATATTTAGAGCTAGATCTGAAGAAAGCCGGCCCTGTGTTACGCGGCGACGTCGCTAAAGGTGTCGAGAGCGTTAATGCTCTAAGCGGTACCGACCTGACTGGCGCGCTTGCTTCCGTTCAGGCTGGAGAAACCGTTACATTGCCAGGCATCCCAACACCGATTCCAGCTACCATCTTCTTGGTTAAGGAACGGGCCCGCACTAATTTGACCTTCATGGAAGAGAAAGATCTCTTTGTAGCGCTGGATACAAGCGTGACACCGGAACTCGAAGAGGAAGGTTGGGTGCGTGACATCTTGCGCCAATGCCAACTGCAGCGCAAAGAGTCGGGATTTGATGTGACCGATCGCATTCGGCTTGGGTTAACGAGCGACTCGGAGCGCCTAAATCAGGCTATAAAAAAATATGGCACACTGATAGAGAACGAGACGCTTGGTAAATTATGCTTCGAATCCGTTCAAGGCTCCCCGCAAAATTCTAAGATTGAGCTTGAGGATGGCTCTGTTTCAGTCACCATGATTAAGGCCTAATAGGAAATATAATTTATGGACACGACCCATTCGCAGGAACGCTCTTTATCGACTGGTCGAGTAGTCATGGAGTACCTGCCCAGCGGAATTCCGCTATTGCGGCTTGGTCACAGTTCGGAACGGGTGGTGACAATCACCGCCGAGCGTATCCAGTCGTTTCGAGAAGCTATCGGACAGTTGCGGGCCGAGCGTCCTAAAGCCTTGGTAATAAGCGGACCAAGCCTTGATATGTTTACTGCTGGGGCGGACTTGAATCTAATCAAGAATGTCTCGGACCCCGCGCTAGGTGAAAGATTAGCCCGCGAGGGTCAGCTCGCCTTTGATGAACTGCAAGCCCTGCCCTTCCCCACCATAGCGGCCATAAGCGGAGCGTGCGTGGGCGGCGGCTGTGAATTGGTTTTAGGTTGTACCTACCGAATTATTAGCGATCATAGATCCAGCTTAATCGGGCTGCCTGAGATTAAGCTCGGAATTTTGCCGGGCTTCGGCGGGACACAACGTCTGCCGCGCTTAATCGGTCTACCAAAAGCGCTAGATATTATCCTAGGCGGCAAAACCTTACGGCCAAAACAGGCCCTTAAATGCGGTCTTGTAAACGAGATCGTGTCGACCGAGAAACTGATGGATCGCGCCAGCGTAATAGCATCCGGGGAAGCCAAGCCTCGCGCGATTAAGATCCCTGTCATAGACCGCTTACTCACCTTTACTAGTTTGGGGCGAAGTTTCGTCAAGAAAAACGCTTCCAAGAGTGTCCAGAAGGAAACCAAAGGATTTTATCCGGCGCCCCCGGCCGCGCTTGAATCTGCTCTAGTAGGGCTTGAGCGAGGCTTCGAAACCGGCTTGCGCTTCGAGGCCAAGGAGCTTGGCAGATTAATTGTCTCGCCAGAGAGCAAGGCCCTCGTCAAACTTTATTTTCTAACGGAAGCCTCAAAGGCCATAGGAAAGGGTGCGCGCAAAAGCGTGGAGCAGTTGCACGCCATAGTGGTTGGTGCGGGCGTGATGGGCGCCGGTATCGCCGGGGTGTTCGCCAAGAGCGATTGCCAGGTAATTTTAAAAGATAGCTCTGAAGCCGCGCTTGGCAAGGGCCTTTCGCAAATTAAAAAATATCTTGAAGGCTTAAAATATTTAACAACACAAGAGAAAAGTTTTGTCCTAAATCGTATCGAAGTTACCAGCACTACCTCAAGCAACACAGGCAACGCAAATTTCGCCATTGAAGCCATTTTGGAAGAGATCGATATTAAGAAAAAAGTCTTGGCGGATTTGGCTTCGCAGATGCCGCAAGATGCAATCATCGCCACTAACACATCATCCCTTTCCGTTACAGAAATTGCGCGGGCCATCCCAAATCCGGAACGGGTGGTGGGGATGCACTTCTTTAACCCCGTGCCCAAAATGCCTTTGGTAGAAATAATTAGAGCGGATCAAAGTTCGGATAAAACTGTGGCTGTTGTGGCGGCATTAGCCTCCAAGCTGGGGAAGTATCCTATAGTAGTTAAAGACGTGCCGGGTTTTTTGGTTAACCGCATCTTGGCTCCCTACCTAAATGAAGCCGTTTATCTCTTGCAAGATCAGGCCGCTACCGAGATCGACAGGAGCGCCCTCAAGTTCGGCATGCCCATGGGCCCCATTCGCCTATTGGATGAAGTGGGGCTGGATGTGGTGGCGCATGTGCAAGAGGTGATGTTTAAGGGGTACGGTGAGCGCATGCGCGGCCCGGACTATGCTAGCAGACTTGCTAAGCTCGGAAGAATGGGGAAGAAATCCGGAAGCGGTTTCTATAATTTCCACGAGGGTGAGGCAGTGCCGTGTACGGAGCTTCGTGAGCTCTTGGGCCTAAAGCCAGTTACAGAGTCTTCCGATTCGGCGCACATCTGCGAGCGATTAATGCTCTCGCTGGTGAACGAGGCCGTACGCTGCTTAGACGAGGGCGTGGCTGGAAAACCCAGTCCGGAGGCGGCCAGTCAGATCGACTTAGGAACGGTAATGGGGATGGGCTTTCCGCCGTTTCGGGGCGGCATCTTTGGATACGCCGATAGCTTGGGCGCCAAGAAGATACTTGAGGACCTAACCAGGCTTGAGGCTAAACACGGGGCGCGCTTTTCACCTGCCCCGGGAATCGCTGCGCGCGCTTCTAAGAATATTAGTTTTTACGAGGTATAAGTGGCCACAGAGGATTTGCTTTCGAAAATCGTCTCACTCTGCAAGCGCAGAGGCTTTATCTTCCAAAGTAGTGAGATTTATGGTGGCTTAAAGAGCGCCTACGATTACGGCCCGCTAGGTATTGAACTTAAGCGCAACATCGCCCAGGAGTGGTGGCGCACCATGGTGCATGAGCGTGAAGATATCGTGGGGTTGGATTCTGCGATTTACATGCACCCAGATGTTTGGAAAGCCAGCGGTCATTTGGCAGGATTTACCGACCCGTTGGTCGACTGCCTAAACTGCAAAGAACGTTTCAGAGCCGACAAAGCGCCCAAAACCGAGATCGGCGCCGAGATCTCTTACAAAAAAGGAGGCCGTAAGGATGGCGAGCCGGTAAAATCTACGGCCACACGTTCGTATGTCTGCCCCAATTGCGGTGCTTCGGAACTCTCCGAAGAGCGCCAGTTTAATCTTATGTTTCGCACCTCCATCGGGCCGGTTGATCCGTATGAATCATTTTTAGACGAGATTCAAGGCAAGTCATTTTCCAAGCAGGAACTTAGAGAGAAACTCGAATCGACCTTGCAACCCTCGTCGATCTATCTGCGCCCAGAAACAGCCCAAGGCATGTTTGTACAGTTTATGAACGTGCAACAAAGCATGTCCATGAAAGTGCCCTTCGGAATCGCACAGCAAGGTAAATCTTTTAGGAATGAAGTGGTCACCGAGCGTTTCATCTTTAGAACTTGCGAATTCGAACAGATGGAGATGGAGTTTTTCTGCGAGCCTGGTACCGAGCTAGAGTGGCATCAGTACTGGAGCGATCAACGCTTAAATTGGTGGAAGCGCTACGCCAACGGCAAGGATGCTTTTAGAGCGCGGGTGTACGAGAAGAGCGAGCTCGCCCATTACGCCAACGCCTGTATCGATATCGAGTATCTCTACCCCTGGGGCTGGGATGAGCTGGAAGGCATCGCCTCACGCACCTCTTATGATCTAACAAAGCATGGCGAACACTCTAAAACCAAACTGAGCTATTTTGATCAGCAGAAAAACGATCCCCAGACCGGCAAGCCAGGCTGGCGTTATGTCCCCTATGTCATCGAACCCGCAGCCGGTTTAACACGCGCTGTCTTGCTTTACCTGCTGGATGCCTACGCTGAAGAAAAAGGTGTAGACGCCGAAGGCCAAGAAAAAACCCGCTTGGTGATGAAGCTTCACCCCGCGCTGGCGCCCATTAAAGCCGCAATACTTCCGTTGGTGAAGAAGGACGGCCTTCCGGAGCTTGGGCGCAAAATTGTGGCTGAATTCTTAAAGCACGGCATCAACGCGCGTTATGATGAACAGCAATCGATCGGCAAGCGCTATTCCCGGCACGACGAGATTGGCACGCCCTATTGTCTGACCGTAGATCATCAGAGCTTACAGGATCAATCCATAACGGTTCGAAACCGCGACACCACTCAGCAGGAACGCATTCCTATCGAGCAAGCGGTTGAGTTGGTGCGGGCCAGAGTCACCGCGATATAAAATTTGCAGTTCGGCGAATGTCAATCTTACCTCAACTTCTAATTAACTCCCTAATCGCCGGGAGCTTATATGCTCTGGCAAGTATCGGGCTCTCGCTCACTTACGGAGTTGTAAGGATTCTCAATTTTGCCCACGGTCATCTGATGATGTTGGGCGCCTATTTATTTCTGCTGTTCGCAATCGAGATGAACTATGGAGCGCCTCTTGGACTGCTATGTGCGCTGATCTCCATAGGAATCATCGCTATGGGCTGTTACAAAGTATTCGCGGCCCCCTTTCTTAATTACAACCCCATGTTGGTGTTTGTCAGCACACTTTCACTGGCGACGATTCTTGAATCGTTAGTTTCGATCTTCTTTGGGGTTAATGTGAAATCTCTAAGCTCTGAAACCTTTGAGAGTTTGGAGCTTTGGGGGGTCTACATCACACCCATTCAGATATTAATCATCTGCGTGGCCATCATTGTGCCGAGCAGCATGGCTTATCTTATCCATCGTACCGCCCTGGGACGCCAAATTCGAGCCACTTCGCAGAATTCGATTGCGGCGCAGTCGCTGGGGCTTAGCACTGAGAAGTTGGGGCTATTCATTTTTACCGTATCGGCCCTGCTCTCGGCGCTGGCTGGGATTTTAGTGGGCTACGAGACTAATTTACAACCAACTATGGGTGGAAGTTATACGATCAAAGCCTTTGCCGCCATGATTCTGGGCGGGCTTGGCAATATATGGGGCACTATCTTAGGAAGTTTCGCGCTAGGCTTAATTGAGAATCTAAGCATCGGCATAGATTTCGGCGACTACAGTTTGCCCGCCGGGTACAAGGATGCTTTTAGTTTTATGGCGATCTTGTTGGTGCTGCTGGTCAGACCACAGGGTCTCTTTGGGAAATCTTTGAGAAAGGTTTGATAGTCTTACAGCTATGAGCGAATACTTAATCCATATCTGCATTATTATCTGCCTGTACCTGATCTTGGCGCAAAGTTTTAATCTAAGTTTCGGTTTGGCACGCAGCTTCAACTTGGCGCATATCGCATCTTATGCCATCGGAGCCTACACAGCTGCGTTACTCTTGACCGATTACGGGTTTACGACTCTCTCGGTTATGGCTTTAAGCATGCTGACCAGTGGACTCTTCGCTTTTCTAATAGGCATGATCGCCATTCGCCTGACTGACGATTATTTCGCAATCGGCACTCTGGCATTTAGCTCCGTGGTTACGGCCCTGTTGATAAACTGGAAAAGCCTGACGCGCGGCGTTCTGGGAATTCCAGGAATTCCGCGACCGGAACTTTGGGGGCATAATTTTTATGAGAATTATAATTTTTTGGGATTAATTGGAACGGTAACGCTAATCATACTTTGCGTGATCTTCTTTATCCATGCCAGCCCCTTTGCGCGCGCTTTGCGTGCACAAGCGGAGTTTCTACCGGGCGCGCTAGCTCTCGGAGTCAACGCTGTGTTTATTAGGAACATAAGCTTTCTGGTGGCCTCTGCCTTGGCAGGTTTAGCCGGATGCTTTTTCGCGGTGTATCTTAACTATATCGACCCGTCTTCGTTCTCGCTTTCGGAGATGGTTTTCGTACTGACGATTGTCTTACTTGGTAAACCGGCCTCCTTTTGGGGGTGCAATCTAGCGACCATCTTTTTAGTAATCCTGCCCGAAGGGCTGCGCTTTGTTGAGATAAGCCCAAGCATTCTGGGGCCCATGCGGCAGATGCTTTACGCTATTATTTTATTCTCGGTGCTCTACTACAAGCGCGAGAGTCTTTGGCCCAAAGAGAGAAAGGTGTAAGAAAGGTATAAATGGCGACGTTAAAGGTAAGTGATATAAGCATCTCGATCTCCGGAAATAGGATTCTGAATAATCTCTCACTCGAGATCGGCCAGGCCGAGATCGTGGGGTTGATTGGCCCAAATGGCAGCGGTAAGACCACGCTCTTTAATTGTATCTCCGGTTTTTTGAGAGCCGACGCCGGTAAAATTCAACTAGGAGATACGGAGCTAAGTGACCTGCTCCCGCACGAACGCGCCAAGCTGGGACTCGGCCGGGTCTTCCAGATTGCGGGCGTGTTTCGTGACATGACCCTGCTTGAGAACCTGTATGTGGCCTTGGAAGCTAAAGGCACCCTGGCCAATCTCTTTTTTGGGTCCTGTAACAAACTTAGAACAAGCGCCATGGAGTATCTTGCCCAAATAGGGCTTGAGAATAGAGCCAACGCCAAAGCCAGTAGCCTATCCGGTGGCCAACTGCGCCTGCTAGAAATCGCCAGATCCCTAGCCAGCGGCGCGCAGGTATTCTTACTGGATGAGCCCACTGCGGGAGTATCGCCTAAGATGAAGGATCAGGTCTCTAGTCTGATCATAAAACTAAGAAGTTTGGGGAAATCGGTATTAGTGATTGAACATGATATTAATTTCATTCAATCCTTTTGTAACCGTATCGCGGTGGTGAATCTAGGAAACGTTGTCCTTGATGGGACCCCGGGAGAAGTGCGCTCTAGCGCTTTGCTGAAGGAGATTTATTTTGGGGGGAGTTAGGGGGTGGCACCCCCCCGAGCGATGACATGCAGCACGGGGTTTCGTCCGAATTTCTTTTTAAAAGCGGCCATGATTTCGACCAGCGCCGCTCCAATTTCATTGAGGCTAGCGGAACGTTGCGCCGACAATCTTGGATCATCACTTACGACAATACACTCTAAGTTCCAGCCCCCTGATCCATTTCCATAGGGCGTCATACTGAGGATGTTCATGCCCCGATCTGTTAGGAATTTTGCTATAACAAAGATCTCAGAAAGATCAGTTAGCTCGCTACTCACCATTAGCTCTTTACCGCTACGTAGACTTCCGGAAGAATCCCGCTCAATGCGGGAGTTCCGAAGATCGTGCAATAGTCCGACTATGCCGGTGGGATTGCTTATTTCTACAGGGAGCAATAGGGGCAATTGCGCGAAACTGCTGCTAGTCAATTGAGGCTGTAGGGCCTCGCTCATGGTCGATTTCAACAAGAGATATATGCGTTCAGGATTGAGCGAACATTCGTTGGGAACTCTGCGCATGCCAGTGATTCTTAAGCCACTTTCATGGGCGCTTTCAACCTCCGCTTCCCAAAGTTCAGGGGATCCTTCATGCCGCAACAGACTCCTAAAGTCAGCCGCCGTGCATCCCACCGGCGCGTCGCGCGTCGCGTATCTTACTATCGAGGTTCCCTCCGCCCCCTGCTCGTTTTCCGCAACCAATTTCCATTTGCCATCTGTGTCCGTGGTCAGCGTTAGGCCCCCTTTTACCCCTGCAACACGCACTGAGAGGGAAGGTTCGAACTCAAAGGTGATGCACTCCCCCCTCTCTTCTCGCTCGGGACCACCAGGCTTCACACTTGCGCTACGAAGCCTTAAGCCGTTCAACCACACTAGGTCGTTCAACATTACAAATGCCTTGGCCTGAGCTTGATCGGCGTAGACCGTAAGAGAGTTTCCTTCGGGAATGGGATAATACTGCACAAAATGTTTCACATACCAGGCATTCAGTTTCTGATGATCCAAGGCCCCGATCCCGAGTCCCAGTGAGAGCTCCTCAATCGAATCCACTCCAAAATCCTCAAAAAGATAAGTTAGCATCTCGGTGTTCCCCGGAAAGCGAAAGGTTGAGCTCGCAAAAATATTTTCTAAGTGCCGATTCCCGCGCTCCAGCGCGCTTTTCAAGCTTTCTGGATCGCCTGTAGCTTGAAACTGTTTGACCCTGCCGCGCAAGCTGCACACGGTTTCCCCCGCCCGCGGGAATTCTAAATTATCTTTCTCGATGGGTGTATCTCGAGGGACCAATAAATAAGCGGCTTCATCGTTCAAAACACGATCGAGCGGGATTTTAGTTCGTTCTCCCCCTGGCAGCTGTTCAATCACCTCCCAATCCTGGGGCACCAAATTCAGGGCGCGATGGTAAATCAAATCTAGCGCGCATGACCCGCTCGGAAAATGATCGGTGAGGAAAGTGGCTCCGTCCAAATTCTTGGAGGGAACCGCCCCAAAGCGGATAAATGAGATCGCCTCTTGGCGATACATCTCAACGATACGCTCAAAATTCTTACCGACAGAGTCACTTTTTTCGGGATCTTCCAGGGAGAATCTGCAACGTCCTCTGGATTGGAGTTCCTGGATGGTAATACCCAATTCTGAACAAGCAATCCATGCGTAGTAATCACGTAGATCTTTTAACCAATGCGGAAGGCCGAGGTAACCTACCGTGCCTCGATCGAAATATTTATCTTTAAATTCCCGCGTCATTCTAATAACCTCGACGGCAGTTTGTTCGCCCAGTCGATGAGGATTTGGAACCATGAGCTTAATGTACTCACAGGCCAGCCTTCTATCCATAAAGTACTGATCGATCTCGGGTTTATAGGGTTCTCCCTCCACATGAATCAGGCGACCACGTACTATTTCTACAAAGGCTTCACGATGGAGCGCCTCGAGGTCCGCAAACGATACGGCCACCAGCATCACTCCCAAGTCATCATTATATTCCAAGTCTTCGAGTTGCCCAGTTGGACGTCCGGCCTTGGCGGCACGAAGAGGATTATTGTATTTTTTAAAGCGACTCGCAGCGCTTTTTGGTCGCCCACTTACTTTAAACTTCGGGGCATTACCGGGCCCATATTGCAAAGAAATGGAGCGCGTTAAATCATCCGCGATTTTCTCAAGAAATGCCCTGGTTTCACTGGGTGTCATACCAAGTTTTGCTTGAACGGCTCTTCTTACCTTCTTGAATTCTTCTGGGAAAGCAACTCGCACGGCTTCGTCAGGGATTTCTCGAAAATCAGGGTCTACTAAACGTTGTGCTACTATTCCAACCACCAACACCCCACGCATGAACTCTCTTTTCTTTTTCTCCTCTTGTTGAGGCTGGGCGTCTAGCTCTGAAAGTTGCAACAGGAAATTTTTCTTGTAGGCCTCCCAAAGATCCGCAGAGGTATGCCCATGTCGCTCGGCAACCTTAGCCAGCCTCAACATAAAACGGTGCACTTCACACCGCACGCCGCGATAAAATTCCATGTTGCCATGAGGAATAGGCAGTTCATACGGTTCCTGTAACTCACCCAACGCTTCAACAAACGGCGAAATCGCCCGCTTGTTTTCCTGTCTCTCACGCTCCCGTACAAACTTAAGCTTATCGACATGCGCTCGCGCCTGATGTTGATAAATCCTTTTACCCCACATCCCCACCAAAAAATTCCGCCATTTCGTTTCAACTGGGAGGCCATATCTCTGAATCAACGGCCAAAGGTACTTTTCTCCTTGGGTAATCCAATGCTTCCAACTGGAGGATTTTTCCCGTTCCTGCAACCGCATTTCGGCTACGACAGTACAAACATCCCGCAAAACGATGCGGAGATCGTGCCTAAAATCCTGATTAAAAAAAGGTAGGCTACAAACCCTTAAGGTTGTTTCGCCATCTTTATCACGAACTAGAATACAGAAGGGAAGCGGCGCTTCGGCCTCTGGATGTGCCGCCGTGGATTTCTTTGTGGATTTTTTTTCGGACTGAAGGCTCTCCGAATGGGTACCGTGGGTTAGATCAGTGGCGTCCACAATTTCGATCTTGATGCCCGGAAATATCTCCGTAAGCGCCCGATGCAAGGCTGTGCTATCCGCCTTGGACTCCACCCTCGTTGCGTTCGCAATGGCTCTTGAAATGGCACCTCTCAGCTCTCTGGCGTCGTTTCGACGTGCGATACGGTGTGCGTATCTCTCCCCAAAAAAGGCACTCCACAACCGGTGGCGGGGCTGAGCGTTAGATTTAGCATCCCAGCCCTCGGGTGCGTGCAGGGTGCGCAGGTCGATGCGATGGTTTGAGAGGGGGGCCAAGGCTGAATCTAAGGCTGCAGGCTCGTGGGATTCTGCCGTTTTTGATGACGGGGGTTTGTAAGGTAAATCGGGTTCTTTCGGTGGCTCCGGCAACGGGGCGACCGGCGCCCCCCCGAGTCCAAGTGTTCCCTTAGGCATTCATACAATTTAGCATAAATCCATGTTTTAAAGCTACCCGTGACCGCTTACGTCTCTTGGTGGGGGCTAGGGGGACTCCTCAAGCCCATATGTTCGTCTCAGGTTAACGAATTCATTAAAGCAATCAGGCCAGTGCTCTAGTGCCTCGCTGACCGAATCCTTTGTTAGGAGTATAATCTGTGAGTTATCTAAATCCGGAAATCCTTCAAAATAGCGGGCCACTGTGGTCAAGTAGTACGATTTAGCCAAAATGTTTATTAGATCAGCATGGAGACGTGGCGACATACTCGATATCTGGTGCTGCTGAGCTAGGTTGGGGTTTGCCACACAGCTCTCAACAAGCAGCGAAAGAGGCTCAGCGAGCGGGAGTTTGTCTAGCTCGTCTTCACGTACTCCCTGGTTGATCAGATCACGTCGCAGCCTTAAGATCTTAGAAAATGGGCTCTTCGGCGGGGCCTGGTTGGCTTGCTCAACTAACCCCGCAAATAAAGTATCTCTATGAGCTGGAAACCTACCCCAAAAATCCTTAACCACCTCCACTGTAGTGTTCCAGTCCCCAGCCTGTGCCTGTTCTACAGCACGCTGGGCGTAGCCCAAGGCACTAGAGGCTGCCGCCCCAAAATTTCCAGGCACCATAATCATAACAAAACCAAGAAAAGATAACTTCCCAGGAAGTTTATTGCTTTTCAAAGCCCTGCGCAAATTTATCTTCTGTAATCTCGAGAAAAAACTAACCCCCATTCAGACCCAAAGGGGCTAAATGAGGGTTAGGAGTCGAGGTGTGACTAAATCAGAAACTATGCCAGCTGAATAATCTCATTCAGTAGCTGGTTAATCGTGGTAATAATACGCGAGTTGGCTTGGAAACCCCTTTGCAAGGTAATGATTCTTACAAACTCATTGGCGATATCCACGGTCGAGAGCTCGATCGAGCCTGACGATACGCCGCCGAATGTTCCGGTTTTTGGCCTGCCGACAATCGGTTCGCCTGAATCCGCCGATTGTTGCAGTAAGTTATTTCCAATTCGTGTTAAGCCTTCCGGATTCGAAAAGTTAACCATACCGAGCGTGCCGATAGTGGCACTTTGTCCGTTTGATAACAGCGCAAAGATTCGGCCGTCGGATTCAATAGAGATGCTGCTAACCGACCCAATACCCTCTCCGTCTTGGGTAATGGAGAGAATATTCGAACTAGCAGAGAACGAGGTAAACGGATCAAAGGTGAAGTCCACCGAGGCGCTTGCATCCGAACCGTTATTCCATGCTATCGCGGAAGTCAGAGTAGGAGGCGTAGCATCCGTGTTTTGTCCATCGGATCCGAACCCCATAGTGAGCGCCGAGCCCACTAAGCGCGGATATCCGACCCGCGTGCCTGAGGGATCGACATCTTCGCTGTTTACATAACCGCGCACCTGATACGCACCGGCGGCGGTGTGGAAGAAGAAGAACGTGACCGTATGCGAATCGCCCAGAGAGTCATACACATCAAGCACAGTTGAAAACTCAGCCAGCGCGTTCAAGTCCGAATAGTCTACGGTCTCAGTTCCTGGAGGCGCAGCGCCTGCGGCCGTGGCGCTCGGAATCGATGCGGCAGAAACAATATCCGCTCCCGCATCCAGGTTTCCCGTGACGGTGACATTGGCAGTGGCCACGCTATCTTGTGAAACGGTATTGATGTTCAGTGGCTCCAGCGCTCCGCTGCCACCCGCCGGGAATCCTAGGACGGAGAAATTATTCTGGCTGACTACATAGCCCGAATCGTTGACCTTGAAATTTCCGGCGCGGGTATAGAATCTTTCAGCACCATCGGCCACCACAAAGAAACCGTTCCCGTCGATCGCCAGATCGAGCGGCCGACCTGTAAATTCTAGCGTGCCTTGTTCAAATATAGTACTTACGGCGCTAGTGGCCGAACCGGATCCGATGACTTTTCCGGCGGTTTGCCCGCCCGCAATCAGATCCTGAAACTCTGCTCTACTGGCTTTGTAACCGATAGTGCTTGAGTTCGATATATTATCACCGACAACCGCGATGGCGGCACCGTGACTTGCTATACCCGACCTTCCTGCAAATAATCCGTTTACAATACTCGGCATGCTTTACCTCTTAATAATCAAAAAACTATAGGGAGCTTGGCAATTTGACCTCTTTAATCTCAGAGGTTTTGAATTCGCGAGAACCAATCAATAAAGATGGATCAGGCCCAGGCATGAAGCCGCTAATAATTCCCGTTACGTAGGTGTCGTTCGAGAAGCCAACGCCGTTGGGGTTGTTTCCAGAAACTTTCACCTTATACGCGCCGTCTGCCAGATCAGTATGTGCGAGATCCACACTATGTTTTCCAGCGCTTTGCTGACCTAGCTCGATTGATTTTACGATCTGGTCATTTGCGTCCAGAAAGTCCAGGCGCACAGCGCTGGAATCAGAGCCCAAGTCATATGTGACCTTGCCTGCGTCGCCGTTCTTGGCTTCCACGGATCCGTTATTCAGGGTGACCTCCTGCCCGAGGAAAGAGGCCAAAGAAGACAGGTTACTCGAATCACTCGTCAACTTAGTGTTAATATCCATCAACTGTTCGAGCTGACTGAACTGCGCCAAATTTACGGCGAACTGATCATCCTTCATGGGGTCCATGGGGTCTTGGTTTTTAAGTTGTGTAACCAAGAGCTGTAAGAACTGATTCTTCGAGACTTCTTGATTGCTCTTTGAGCTACTGGCCTTTGTTGCCGATAACGATGAGACCGTTGAACTTGGCGTGTTCAGACTATTAATTGTATTAGAATCGACTGCCATATAATCCCCTCTTATGCGACCCAGTGATCTTCAACTAACACGGCATCACCCTTGCCAGCGCCCAAATGCCCAAGGCTCGTTGCGCTAACGGTCGAATTTAAATCCCAACCTCTTGACTCAAGACTTTGATAATTTTGAAAATCGCTACCACTTGTGCTGCCGCCGCTATTGCTGGCATCGTCCGCACCGACGGAGACACTGATCGAATCGGCCTCGATGCCGGAAGCGCGCAGATAATTCTGTAGCTCTTGGGCTTTTTCTCTTAGCAACAAAGCAACTTGTGGGGCCTCGGCTACAACGCGCGCGTGCAAATGGTTATCTCGATAGCTAACATCGACTTTTAGTGCCCCAAGACTTGGAGGATCAAGCCTGACGGAGATGGTCTTTCCATCCTTTGACTTCGAGACCTCTTTTAAAACCTGCTGAACTTTTTCTAGGGTCCTGGCAACCTCTGGCTTAGTCAATGCTTTCTGGGCCTTTTGAGGCTCTTCAGATGCTTGACGCTCCGAAGCGCGCGCTGCGCTTGCGTTACTGGTATTTAATACGTTTGCTTGGGCAGCAGCTGGTTTTAGTGCCTCTATACTCTTAACAAGATTGACTGCCTCGACGCTTTTAATGTTTGCCGGGATAGACCCCTTTAACGCGATTTGAAGATCCAGGCCTTGGATAACTGCACTGCTTTGAGAGCTAAGGTCGGCTTTCCGGTGCACAGCGTCCGGTATGGCTCTTGGCGCTGAAAGTTCACTCTCAGAAGGCTGCGCTTTTTCGGTCGGCGCGGCTAATTTTTGCGCGAGAGCACCGGCCATGGCTTCGCCAATTTCTTGATCCTTTTCGAGCGCCTGTGCGTTAGTTTCAGATTGAGCGAATGCGGCTTTGGCTTGCTCCGCCGGTACCTGATCTGCTTTTTGCAAACCAGCTTCTTGCGCTAGATCTAGAGGGGCTTTCTCCTGCAAGGACAGATTCTCTTTGACTTCGTGGGACGGTACTAGTTCGGATGGGTCGGACTTCTCTTCGGCGCCGCTATCAGCAAGAACTACATTCTCCTCTTCCGTGATCGCTGCCGTAGCTTTTTCGGAGAATTGTTCGTTACCTTGACTTATCTGCGCAGCTGCAATTTCCGCAGCTGCTTGCGATGCGATCGTATCAAGCTGCTTTTCAGACTCAACGGACTGACTCGCGTCAGCGTCGTTCTGCTCAGGCTGTTCCTCTGCAAAATTCACAGCCTTGTCGGTATTCTTGTCACCGGCTTCTTCAGGGCTATCATCCACCGGCCCATGGGTCTTATCCGACATATCGAGCGAGGCTGCATTCCCTGGGGTTTTTATTGGGCGCTGGTGGGGTGATTGCGGCTCTTCGCCTGAATCATGATTCTTTACCTCAACTTTGGGACTCGGTTTAACACTTACGGCGGGATCTCTGAGTTGACTAAGCCATTCCTCCGAACCAACGTGAAGCGCAATCTTGTCGAGCAGGTCTGAAAACTGCTGCTGAAGGTCAGCAACGCTAGCGGCGTTAGGCGCGGGTTTGGCGCCTGCCTTATTGCTAACCGCGTTTTGTATAGCCTTGACGGACATACATCTCTCCAATGCTAAAAAAATTGCCTACCTGCCAGTGCTTCAAGCTGTATTTGAGCAAGATGCGAGCCACACAGCGCCAATTCGTTTTGCTAGTAATTTGAGGGGGTTACGAGAGAATCCAACCTGCTGAAATTGCCGCCTGCGAGCAATAAATTCCATGGGGTGTGCGCATGGTCTCCGAGGTGATGCGCGCCGGGTTTATGTATCATCGAGGCCCGATATGGTTGCGAGACTTCTTTTCACCACAAAGACGCCAAGACTCTAAGGGGCACAAAGTGTCTCTTGGCTAGACCACAGCAGAGGTTGACTTTGTGCCCCTTTGTGCCTTCGGGCCTTGGTGGTGATAAAACTTCCCAAACAGCCCTACTTCACCGCAGAAAGCATTTTGGTAAGCGCCAGGGCTTTGTCGGGGCTCATCATCGCTAAGATCTGCCCTATGCGTTTTTCCGGCATGCGACTTAAGAGCTCCAAAGCGATGGTCACATCCAACTGCTCTATAAGCTTAGACGCCTCTTCCGGATTCATAGAACCATACACATTTGAAAGTTGTTCGTATTGACCCGATTTTTTCTTTTCGTCTTTTTCTCGATCGTTTTTGAGTCTTTCACTTAATTCACGTAACTCCGAGAGCTTAACAGCGAAATCGGCATCTCGCTGATCTAGCACGCGCCCGCGATCCTCCAACTTCTGCTTACGCTCCTCTAACTCAACTCGCCGCGCATCAAGCGCAGTGAGGATCTGCATCTCCTCTCGAGAATATCCGCTTAAATTTCTTGGCCCCTGCTGAATCATGGCCTGAGCCATCTGCGGCTGCATTGCGCCGCTAAGCTCTAAAGCTGATAAACTAATCTTAAACCCTGCCGCAAGCAAAACCATTAGAATAGCCGCTGCCATACCGCGATTTGGTCTGGCCTCGGGGCTTGATCGCAACGCACGTGGCGCGCTGGTGGCAGCAGTCGGGGTCCCCGTTCCCGTGGGTTCGCTCGAAAGAGCCGCCTTAATGGACTTAGCAATCTCGGCCGCTACTTTCGCGTCGGCCTTTTTTTCGCTGGCCGAACGGGGTTTATCGGACCCAAGCATACTGGCTGGAATTTTACCGGCCATGGACTTCCTCAAATCTGCATACAACGCCTCTGCTTCCTGTCTCGTCATTTTCTTTCCTGCGCTCATTTGCCAATCTCCATTGAAACTGTTTCATGTTCTTCATTAAAACGGGTAAATGAATTCCCCTGTCTGATCGTGAATTCATCTAAGAACTTTCTCTCTTCGGCTTCGGCTTCAGCTTTGTATTCACCTAGCCGCTTATCCTTTAATGTGATCAAGGCCTTTTCGTCTTTGGCTGCCTCGATGTATTCAACACGGGCTACTTCAGCTTCTTCTTCTGCTTTGACGATAGCCACGCGTTGCCACTCAATCTCATGTTTCAGACGTTGGGCGTAGTCCCCCCGCAGCTGAACCCTGGCCGCTTGCAGGATTTGGTTCTGCTCCATACTATTTTCAAGTTCAGCCGTTTCCAGTAACTCAAGGCGCTCTCTGGCCTGCGCCAATATGCGGTTTTTCTCCAGCAAGATACGGGTCTTCTCGTCTTTTAGAATCTTCTTGTAATCCAGTACACGCTGCAATCTAAAACGAAACTTCTTCATGCGGCCTCGAATATCTTCTTAAGTTCAGCCCAACTCTCTTGAATGCTGAGTTTATCGGCGGGCTTTTGCCGTAAAAAAAGGTTGACGCGCTCAATAAGCGATACGGCTTTATCCACCCGAGCATTTTGGCCAGCCTTATAAGCGCCGATGGTAATCAAATCTTCGGCCTCTCTATATGTGGCGATCACATCGCGCATCTCAGCCGCAAAACCGATAATCTCCTTTGGGGCCACATCTGACATGACACGAGAAACTGATTCGAGAACTTCAATGGCAGGGAAGTGCCCCTTTCCCGCTAGTCGGCGACTTAGCACAATATGCCCATCCAAAATACCTCGTGTGGCATCGGCGATAGGCTCGTTCATATCGTCACCCTCCACCAAAACGGTATAGAGGCCGGTGATTGAACCGGCTCCGCCGGATGTTCCTGCCCTTTCGAGTAAACGGGGTAGGATGCTAAAGACTGAGGGGGTATATCCTCGAGTGCTGGGGGGTTCACCTATGGCGAGACCAATCTCTCGTTGAGCCATGCACAAACGTGTAACTGAATCTAACATTAAAACTACCTGCTTACCGACATCGCGAAAATATTCGGCGATTGCGGTCGCTAAGAACGCACAGCGAATACGAAGCAAGGCTGACTCGTTACCCGTGGCCACTACGACCACAGATCGCTTTAGACCTTCCTCGCCCAGATCTCGTTCGATAAACTCTCGTACTTCACGACCACGTTCTCCCACCAGCCCAATCACGTTGATGTCACTAGTAGCATGTTTGGCAATCATGCCTAGTAGGGTAGATTTACCGACGCCGGAGCCAGCCATAATTCCGATACGCTGACCAGCACCCACCGTGAGCAAGCTATTTATACAGCGCACGCCCACATCAAAGGGCTTCTCAATTCGGGCTTTTTCAATAGGATTTGGGGGCGGCCGGTAGAGCGGCACTAGCGAGCCGGTTAGAGGAAGTGGCCGTCCATCGATGGGATTTCCTAGGGCATCGATCACGCGACCTAGTAATTTATCAGAAACCAGCACCTCCGACTTTACTCCTTGGGCCGTGATCACCGAGCCACGTGCCACTCCTTGCACCTCAGAAAACGGCATTAGTAAGATACGGTCATTTCTAAATCCCACAACTTGGGCAGGTATTGACTCCATACCGGAATGAATCTCTACGTGCGAGCCCACGGGCACGAAGGGCCCCGTGCCCTCGATCACGATACCACGTACATCGCTGACCGTTCCGCGCAGCTCATAGCGCGAGGTCATCTGAACGGCGGCGTTAACATTCTCAAATACAGCGCTAGTCACGATAACTCACTCAACGCAAAAGTTTTACCACATGCTTACGAATTCTTTCCCAGGCGTTTTCCAGGTCGTAATCGACCTCTCCGGCCACAGTTTCCAGAACACACCCGGAGTGCACACTCTCGTCAGCAACGAATTCCCAACCCGCTTCTGCTCCCCCAAGCTTCTCATGCAGGCCCACATATTCGACAAACTCCAGGTCTGCCGGGCTCACTCTGATCTTTCTGATGGTGGCGTTGCCTGAGTTGCTAATCGCTTCTTGCACGACAGCCGAGATGTATTCGGGGTTGATCTCGACGGCTTCATCGATAATTTTCTTAGAGATTTTGATAGCCAGCGCGACAGCCTCCTTCTCTATGTCTTCAATCTTTTCCAAGAGCTGCTGCGCCAAGTCCTTCATTACCTTATGAAGCTCGTCTCCTACATCTAAGATTTTCTTCTGCGATTCTTCAAACCCTTGCTTATGCCCCTCGTCAAAAGCTGCCTGCCGCTCCTCGGCTTTCAGTGCCTCAAGTTCCTCTTCTGTGAAGCTGATTAAAGTTGCCTGCACGACTTTTTGGTCGAGTTTTTTCTTATGTTGAAAGGCAAGATGCTCCGGCAAATGCCATCGTTCCCGCGTTTGCTCCTTGGGGATACCACCATAATCTTGGAACATATGGTCCACAGTTTTTGCGGCGGTGGGTATATGCGCGATACTCATCGGCAAAAAAGCATCCTGGTCACTTACTTGCCCAATGACTTCATACTCCTCATCGGCGTAAGGAGTGGGGTTATACTTAACCTGACCTTGAGAGGCCGCGTTGTCTGACATGTGTTAAGCCTTTCTAGAGTCTTCCGTCATTTAGCCACCAGCGTATCAGCAAGGCAGCCTGCTGCGGATTCTCCTTTACGATACGTTTATTTTCGGCCATTAACTCTTCGAGCTGTTCAAGATCAACTGCCGGCTCGAAGGCAGGCACGGATGCCCGATTACGCTCAGCATTCAGCTCCGACTCAAGCTCCGCTATACCAGTTGGCAGTAGTCGCGATAGGTCCACTTCAGCTTCGGTAGGAGTGATGAGGAACCTGACCAAGGGACGCACTATTAAGAAGAAGAATAGAAGCAGGAACAAAACCGGCCCAGTCTTAAAGATTACGTTGAAAATTAGATCCTGAGTGGCTTTCTTATCAAGTTGTTGATCAAGCGAAGTATCCGGGGCAAAAAACGGAATATTTTCAACGGTGATGGTGTCTCCCCGGGCGCCGTCGTAACCAACGGCATTTTTCACGATACTCTCGATACGTGTCACAACCTCGCTTTCGAGCGGCTTAAATGTTTGAGTTGGCTTAGCATCTGCTGGGGAGCCCGCTGGCAAGGGCGCGCTTTCATATGTTCCATCAACTAGCACAGCCACCGAGAGTCGCGTCAGCTTCCCGCGCGGAGCGCTAGTTTTCGTGACGGCTTTCGAGACTTCGTAATTCTTAGTGGTCTCGCGATGTGTGGATTTATTTTCGCCGCCGGCCTGCGGAGCTAAAAGATTGGAATCGTTGGTTAAGTTGCTCACCACTCCTGGGACCCCGCCGCGCTGCGCTTCACCGGTGCCTTCCTCCACGCTACGCTCAGAGCGGATTACCTGACCGCCGGGGTCAAAGCTCTCCTCTTGGCGTTCGTTCACCGAAAAATCCAAGTCAGCTGTAACGCGCGCCACGACTTTGCCTGGTCCCAAGACCTTAGAGAGCATCTCTTCAACTCGGCGCACATAACTTTGCTCAACCTCTCTCTGGTATTGAAGGCGCGTAGCCTCCACCCCTAATCCCTCGGCTTCGTCGTCCTTTGGATTTAACTGATTTCCGTATACATCTATCAAAGAGACATTTTCTTTGGTCAGCCCCTCCACACTACCAGCCACGAGATTGGCGATGCCTTTGATCTGCTGTTTAGTGAGATCAGCGCCAGGACGAAGTTTCAAAAGAACCGAGGCAGTTACCGGAGCCTGATTCTTCGAAAATACGCTTTTTTCGGGTTGAGTTATATGCACTCGCGTTGACATAACCGCGTCCAAAGCCGAGATAGTTCTTTCTAGCTCGCCTTGGATACCTCGCATGAATTTAATTTTTTCTTGAAAGGTGGTAGTTCCAAGATTGGTGCCTTCGAAAATTTCAAGCCCTACCACGCCGCCTTTGGGAACGCCCTCCCCTGCCAAGGCGATACGGAGTTCATTTACCATCTCCGGCGGTGAAATCGCGATGGTGCGGCCGTCGCCCCGAACTTCATAATTTATCTTTTGAGCCTTAAGTCGATCAACAATAGCTGAGGCATCGGTTGATTCTAAGTCAGAAAAAAGCACGGCATATTCAGGATGATTGGCCCACTTGGAGACATAGATTATTCCTGCCACAGAACCCACGATCAATAGTGGGAAGATAATCTTCTGAATCAGAGGAAGTTTTAGATAGCCTTCCGTTAATTGCCCAAGAATTGCGCCTGGATCTATATTATTTGCCACTGATTACCTCTGCTTAAGCCTATACTTGTGTTCTGATGACTTCTTCATATGCGCGAATGATACGTGAACGCACCGTGCTCATTAATTGGAAAGCCGCATCGGCCTTCTCCAGCGCAATCATAGTATCGTGCGTGGTGACACCGTTTTTGCCCATGCTAAGATCCTCTATGCTGCGATTCGCGTCCTTTTGCAACTGATCGACCTCCTGGATCGCTTTAGAGAACATCTCGCCGAAACTTTTGTCCTTTGCGCCCTCGACTCCGTTAATTTTGGGAGCGGAGTTTGCCGGAGTAATATTTTGAATACCCTGTAATACGGGCTTTATCATCTCAATGCTCATACAATTGCTCCCTACCCTCTACTAATGTTCAAGGCCTCGGATCCGATCTGACGCGCTGTTTCCAAAGCGGTCACGTTAGCCTGATACAAACGGCTGGCCGACATCAGATCTGTCATAGTTGTTACCGGATTAATGTTTGGATAGGCCACATATCCGTCCTTGTCAGCGTCCGGATGACCTGGTTGAAATACTTTTTTGGGGTCGGCTTGATCTTCAACCACCGTGAGAACTTGAGGCTTGGAGAGGCTCATGCGATCCAAGACCGATGAGAACTTGGAGTGCATGTCTGTGGCAACTTGCACCACATCTTTACGTTTGTATGGTCCGCCGTCTGCGGCCTTGGTGGTCTCGGCGTTGGCGATATTTGACGCCAGCGTATTAACTCGCAAGCGCGTAGCGCTAAGGCCACTCGCCAGCACTTCCATTACATCAAAATCTCCCATTATCGGCCTCCTTCCCTAATTGCGTTTTTGATTATGGTGATCTGCTTACGAATTAAATTGGCTGCCAACGAATACCGTCCCGAATTATATGCGAGTCGACCCATTTGAATATCTATGTCAACGTTATTGCCATCCGGTTTGGTGGCACCGGAATAGTCAGGGACATAGTGCGCCTCTGCACTCCTGTTAAGATCCATATGCTTTGAGTTGGTCTTTGCAATTTCAGATGAGGGTTCACCGAAGGCACGCTCTAACTCCTGCGCAAAGTTCATATCGACCGCGCGATATTGCGGCGTCTCAGCATTGGCGATGTTAGAGGTGATAGCCTCATTCCGACGCCAGGTTAG